>JAGONC010000064.1 GCA_017993235.1 Lentimicrobiaceae bacterium | reverse complement strand
TCGGTACCCTGGTGAGCATCCTTGTGGGGAATACCATTGTCCGGCTGATCCAGGATATACCTGCCTATGAGGAACGCTTTCTGAACCTGTACAAACAGCTCAACGAGTGGTTCGTCTCCATGAACATCGATACCTCGAAGCTCTGGTCTTCAGGTATCTTCAATCCCGAAAAGATTCTGGGATTGGCCTCAGCCACGCTTTCCAAAATCACCTCGATGCTGAGCGGTTTCTTCTTTGTCATCATCCTGGTGGTGCTGTTTCTGTTTCAATTTCTCGCACTGCATAAAAAGTTTACCGACGGTCAGCTTCAGAATCACCTTATCTTTTCCCGCTTTGGCTCATTCAGCGGTGACATAACCAAATACCTTTCCGTGACGGCGCTCTCCGGATTTATTTCCTCAGTGGCTGATCTTGTCCTGCTGTGGGCCCTGGGTATTGATTATGCTATCCTCTGGGCCGTGATGGCGTGGTTCCTGAGCTTTATCCCCACCATCGGCTTCATCATTTCAATGGTACCCCCTGCCCTGCTGGCGTTGCTCCTTTTCGGCTGGCAGAAGGCGCTGATCCTGATTGCCGGTTACATCGTCATAAACTCAATTTCTGACAATGTCGTTCGCCCCCTTTTCATGAAAGAGGGATTGAAAATTTCCTTTCTTGAACTGATGATCTCCCTGATCTTCTGGACATGGCTGCTGGGGATCATTGGCGGTATCGTCAGTGTTCCGCTGACCATGGCTGTGAAGGAGGTGTTTGCAGCGCTGAGCGATGACGGGAAGGCAGAAGGCACTGGCCAGAAGTCGATCCTGGTCCCAAAGGTTGCGAGGCGGTTCGCGGTTCGCAGGAGGAAGGTGAGGCGGTAGACAGTAGGCAGTCAGCAGTCAGCAGTCAACAGCTTTGTCCTGCGAAGCGAAGCGAAGCAGGATCAACAGTCAACAGTCAATAATCAAACAGCGAATAGCGAACGACAATTTGACAATTTAACAATTTAACAATGAATTACGATTTACCATCCCGCCGCAACTTCCTCAAAACAGCTGCCTTAGGGGCGGCTGGAATCGGACTGAGCCTCAGGGGCCTGGCTGCCGGCAGATCGGCGCAAACCATGCAATCCTCTCCCCTTCCCCGAGCTCATGATCAGAAAAGTGTTATGGGGCTAACCTGCGAGCCACTTGAAAAAGTCCGCATTGGCGTTATCGGTCTGGGCATGAGGGGCATGGAAGCCGTGGAACGGCTGCTGTACGTGGAAGGTGTGGAGATCAAAGCGGTGTGTGATGTGCTTCCCGACCGGGTCACTCAGGCACAAAAGATCGTTACCGACAGGGGAAATCAGTCGCCTGCCGGCTTCGCCGCCGGAGAAAACGACTGGATGAACCTTTGCCGGCTGGAAGACGTCGACCTGGTGTACATCTGCACCCCCTGGGAGTTGCACACACCCAATGCAGTCTATGCCATGCGGGAGGGAAAACACGCTGCCGTGGAGGTGCCCGCCGCCCTGACGCTGAAACAGTGCTGGGAACTGGTCGATACCGCCGAACAGACCCGGCGGCACTGCATGATGCTGGAGAACTGCTGTTACGACTTCTTCGAGCTGGCCACCCTGAACATGGCCCGTCAGGGAGTTTTTGGCGAGATCATGCATGCCGAATGTGCATATATACACGATCTGCGCTGGCTGAAATTTGATTGGGAAAAAGGTTATTACGATATGTGGCGGTTGAAATACAGCATGAAGCACACCGGAAATCCGTACCCGACACACGGATTGGGGCCTGTAGCTCAAATCATGGGCATCAACCGGGGTGACCGGATGGAGTACATCACCTCCATGTCGACCAACCAGGCCGGGATGAGCCTTTATGCTGCCAGCACATTTGGCAAGGATTCCCCTGAAGCCAGGCAGCATTATGAACTGGGTGATATGAACACAACCCTTGCCAGAACCACTCAGGGCAAAACGATCATGATCCAGCACGACACCACCAGCCCGCGCCCCTACAGCCGTATCCACCTGATCAGCGGCACACGGGGTATCGCACAGAAATGGCCTGATCAGCGCATCGCCCTGGAACCCGAATCCCATAAATGGCTGGAAAAGGATGAAATGGAAAAACTGCTGAAGGAATACGAACATCCACTTGCCAGAAAAGTGGGTGAGAAAGCCAAAGAAGTGGGGGGTCATGGCGGCATGGACTTTATCATGGATTATCGGACGATCCAGTGCCTCCGGAAAGGGCTACCCCTCGACCAGAATGTCTATGATGCCGCAGCCTGGTCGAGCATCGTGGAGTTAAGTGAACGATCGGTCCGAAATCAAAGTCAATCCCTTGAAGTGCCTGATTTTACCCGGGGGGAATGGGAATCCCAGATCCCACTGGGCATCGTTGAATAGCCAGTGCCCAGGGATGCCCGCATATCGATGGATGGCTTTATTTAACATGGAAAATGAAGGAAACTAACCAATATAAAGAATTCATACCTTTACGACCCGAAAAAAAATTTCCTCTTCCAAACCTGAAATAAAGCATTTATGCAGCGAATCCTGTTTTCCTTCCTGAAAATGATCTCATTTTTCCAGCGCTTAAGGTGGAGAATAGCCGGTAAAAATGAAAATGACCATTACCTTGAACAAATTCTATCAGGAAAGGCATGGGCTATTTTCTGTGACCAGTTGAAATCAGCAGGCGCGATCCTGATGTATCCCGGTACTCCCCGCGATCCATTGAGTCAGGCAGAAGGTCTTCGTTACCTATCCCGGTTGACCCGTGCAGGTCTGGAAGCATTTGTCGAGTATGGGGATCCTGCGTTTCCGGTATTCCGGCGCATGGTTCATGAAACGATAAAAATGGGAGCCGACAATCCGGACAACGTCTACCTCAACGCTCAGATCAACGGGAAGAATGAATACAGGATCACAGGGCGACGGAATACGATCCATTATATTGGCTTTTTCACGCAGAACGGTGACTATGGTTCAACAGGAGGCCTGGCCCCCTGCGGGGCAATTGAGGGCTCCTCGCTGCATCTGGATGATCAGGGGAACTTCGAGATCATTCTCAGTAAAATGCCAAAGGGTAAAAACTGGCTCAAAATTAAAGATGAGACCTCGCTGGTGATGGTGCGACAGACGTATTATGACCGTGAGAGCGAGATTCCTGCAGAGCTGGAGATCACCAACCTCAGGGATCAAAAATACCCGGATCACCTGACCCCGAAGCATGTTGGAGAAGGTTTAAAAAACGCAGCCCTGCTTGTGGGTGGTGCTTCATTGCTATTTGCCAGGTGGGCAAAGGATTTCCAGAAACACACGAATAAGCTCCCTCAATTTGACCCTGAAAAATCCGATGCAGCAGGTGGGGATGCCACCATTACGTATTACCACAGTCACTGGAGACTTGCATCGGACGAAGCCCTGGTCATTGAAGTCTTACCACCGGTCTGCGAGAACTGGAACTTCCAGTTGAATAACTATTGGATGGAATCGCTTGATTACAGGTACTTTACAATTTGCATCAACCAGGGCAGCGCCGTGCGTAATCCGGATGGAAGCGTAAAGATTGTGGTCAGTCACCATGATCCGGGCCTACCTAACTGGATCAATACCTGCGGGCATCAGGAAGGGACAATGTGCTGGCGATGGTACCGGCTGGCACAGGGAGAAAAACCTGTCGAACCCTCCTGTCAGGTCATAAAAATGTGAGTGACTGCCCAGCATCCATTTTGATGAAGCCATATCACAAGTCAGGTTAAGAATGATGAAATTGAAACAGACCGTAATATCAGCTAATTTCAATCAGGGACCGAATTGGTACAGGATCCTGAACCGGTGCTGGAGTGCATTCTATTCCCTTGGAATAAAAATCAATCTGCAGAAAGATGATCTCATCCGTTCAGCCAGGAGAAAAACGGGATATCGGGACCTGGGGAAAGATTTTTGGGATGAGCCCCTCGACAGGCTGATCCATTCCCTGAACCATGAAGCCAGGCTGCATCCGGCCGGCCGGTTCATTTCACGGCAGCGTCTGATCAACCTGCTGAGCATACGATTACGGGCCGAAAACCTTTTCAAAAAACATCCGGAGATCCTCGATGAGCCACTCTACCCTGTATGGATGATCGCTGGATTGCAACGGACAGGAACAACGTTGCTGCACCGGTTGCTCACCGCAGATCCTGATAACCGCGTCCTGCTGAGCTGGGAAGCGATTAATCCGGTTCCTCTTAATGGTGAACTCAATATGGTAGCTGACCGAATACGTATTGCACGAACCAGCGAGAATGCACTTAAGCTTATTGCTCCGGGTTTCTTCGCCATACATCCGGTGGAACACATGGCTCCTGAAGAAGACATCCTGTTGCTGGATGTTTCCTTTTTAAGCACAACACCCGAAGCTACTACCCATGTTCCGTCATATGCTGAATGGCTTGAAAAGACGGATCAATCTCCTGCATACTCCTATGCGGCAAAGCTTATGAAATTGCTCCAGTGGCAGCGAAAAGGAACCCGATGGGTGCTCAAATCACCACACCACCTTGAGTTCCCTGATCTGGTGGAAAAACATTTCGGAGATGTGCATTTTATCTGGACGCATCGTGACGTGCATCAATCTATCCCTTCATTCCTTAGCATGGTAGCCCACAGTCATGTCATCTTCAGCCATCAGGTTATCCCTGCAGAAATTGGCAGGCACTGGATCCGTAAAACAGGTTATATATTGTCAAAAGGACTTGCTTTCCGCCAGACAAAGAACAATGAGGGTAAATTTACAGACCTCCATTATGAGGATTTCATTACGGATCCAATTTGCCAACTGAAACGGATCTATGATCAAAGAGGACTGTCAACGGAGCATCTTATGCCCTATTTCGATAAAGCCTTCAGGTTGAATCCGAAAGGAAAATACGGACTTCATGAATATGCTGTGCGGGATTTTGGGATAACAGATCGGGAAATTGACGAACATACAATGGTTTATCAGGAGTTCCAGAGGCAATTAGGGGAAAGAAAGTAGATTTGATCAATCTATGAAGCAGGACCAGCACAAACAATACCAGAATCCGTTAAAGGCCATTTTTACCGGGATCTCCGATTTGTTCAGAAAAAATGATAAAGTTGGTGAGCTTAAATCCACCGATCGTCTGGATGGGAAAAATATACTGGTCACCGGGGCCAGTTCCGGATTGGGATATGCTATCGCAGTCCAGCTGGCTGAACGCGGGGGTACGGTCATCATGGCCTGTCGCAGTGGAATACCTGATAAAGGAGAAGAAATCCGGTTAAAGACAGGCTCAGAGAAAATATCCATGCTCTATGTCGATCTGTCGGATATCGAATCAATTGATCACCTGGTAAAACAAATCAAAGAGCTTTTCGGAACACTTGACATTGTGATCTGTAATGCTGGGATTGTAAGCAGAAAAAGTCGTCTGACCATGCAGGGATTTGAGCAGATGTTCATGGTAAATTATCTGTCCAATTTTCTTTTGATCAATTTATTATTCGACCAAAAAATCATCCCTGTGTATGGGGCTTCCATTCCCAGAATTATTTTTACCTCCTCGGAGAGCCACAGAAATCCGCATGCATTTGACTGGGAAAATTTTGGCACGTATATGCCATTCACAATCAACCGGACCATGGAACTTTACGGATACGATAAACTGCTGCTTACCACGTTTGCCTGTGAACTTTCTCACAGGTTGAATTCTACTGAAAAGACGATATGTTCCGTTTTTGCCTATTGTCCGGGTCCTGTCAACTCAAACATTGCCAGAGAGGCGCCTGCTGTTTTCAAACCTCTTTTAAAACTCATTTTTACACTTTTCTTCCATTCTCCCGACAAGGCGGCAGAACCGGCTGTATACCTTGCAACTTCACAGGATGAGGAAGGTAAGGACATTGACTACCTTTTTCTGATGAGTCGCAGAAAAATGGATGAAAAAGCAACCGATCATGGTAACGGACAGCGTTTATGGAACCTGTCAGAAAAATTACTCCGTGATAAAATATCATTCATCTCTTTACTTTCAGATGAATAATTATTGAATTTGATATACATTTTCGTGTTAAATATTTCTTTTACCTTTATGAGTGAAATTCATTTCACGGATTCAGGGGATCATCAGTGAGATTATTTTATCTAAATTGCAGCGATTGAATAGAATACGAGGTTATAAATACTGGATATCCGTTTTGATCCCATGGATGTTTGTCACAAGCGCATTTACACAACAGGCCAGGGTATTTCCTTCCGACTCTGGAACCGGATTCCTTGAATGGGTGAATGATCAGTACGGGAGTGATGATCTCCTTGTCAGCGGGAGCATTTATATCCCCACCAATCCGCTCATTGACCGGCATCCGTTTTTTGATCAGGAAGACTGGTTTGGCAGTACCCTCTTCATCGGTGAGCGAAGGTTCACTGACCAGGAAATCGGCTATAACCTGGCGACCGACAAAATGATCCTCAATGCTGTTTTCACGGAAGGTGCTACGGTAAAGATCATGCTGAACAGCTGGAAAATTGATTCGCTGTACCTTGACGATCATTTCTTTATCAACAGCAAATACTTGAACCTGGATGAAAAGGATACCACCTTTTATGAATTGATCCACAGGAATGGATTTACCTTTATTTCGCATTATCGCAAAGAATATGTACAGAAGTACGCCCCTTCCACCCCATACGGATTATGGTCGCGGCAGTTATCCCATCATTATATCTTTACAGATCAATGGTATCCCGTGTTCTCAAAAAAGTCACTGCTGACCTTTTTTCCCTCCGGAAAAGAAGAGATCCGGCGGTTCATGCGTAAAAATCATATTCAGTACCGGAAAGCGACTAGCAGGCAGATCAGGCAACTGGTCAGCTTTTGCGGTCCGTTTTATCAATCTGCAGTGAAATGAAGCATCTGAAATACTGGCTGGCGTTGGTTTGCATACTTTGGTTGCCGTTATTTGGGGCCGGTCAGGTGAATACGTTTATGGTGACAAGGTCCCTGAACGGGAATACCTGGGATCAATTTGTCACTGCCATTGAGCATGCTTATCCGGTTCGATTATATTTTGATCCTGACAGTATTCCTGCGTTAACAATAACGATCGAACAGGATTCTGTGCCGTTAACCGATTTTTTAAGGGATCTTCTTTCGCCTTTTCAGATCGAAGTATCCATCGACAGGACCGGAAATATTTTTCTTTTTACAGATCACCGGATCCGGTTTTCCTTACCTGAGATCTGCCAAACGATTGAAAATCTGGATAATGAAGATCAAACCGAATCCCCGGCGGATGAACAGGGAACGGCTGTCAGCAGTTTTCTGGATACCTATAAGGAATTCATTGTCGAAAATGTGA
Organism: Lentimicrobiaceae bacterium; assembly: GCA_017993235.1. GTDB lineage: Bacteria > Bacteroidota > Bacteroidia > Bacteroidales > JAGONC01 > JAGONC01. The sequence continues at coordinate 1,206 of JAGONC010000064.1, read as the reverse complement.
CCATCGGGTCGAAACTCAGGGGATTTGGCAGTACACGGGCAACGATCAGCGGGAAGGTTACCCATGCAGAAGATCATTCTCCCGCTGTGCAGGCAAATTTTTATATTGAAGAAACCCGAAGCCTTGCCGTCACGAATGATTCAGGGAATTACCAGTTGGTTCTGCCCCTGGGGAAATACACCCTCACGGTGAGCAGCCTGGGTAGTTTCGATAAAAAATACAAGCTTACCCTGCTTTCTGATGGGCGCCTGGATGTTTCACTGGATCACCGGGTATATGTACTGGATCAGGTGGAGATCACTTCCGACCGGTTCAATCGGGTAAAGGGGACACAGATGGGCTATGAACGTCTTTCCACTAAGGAAATCAAAGAGATCCCGGTTGTACTGGGTGAAAAGGACCTCATCAAGGTAGCCCTGCTCTTGCCGGGAATTCAAACGGTTGGTGAGGCCACCAGCGGTTTCAATGTCAGGGGAAGTCCGGCAGATCAAAACCTGTTCTATATCAACAGCGTGCCTGTATATAACACGTCACATGTTTTCGGATTCTTTTCTTCTTTCAATCCCGAAGCTGTCAGTGATTTTTCGATCTATAAAAGCCATATACCGGTACAGTACGGCGGAAGGCTTTCCTCCATCTTCAGCATTGCCAGCCGCCAGGGTGATATGAAAAAATTCTCATTCCGGGGAGGTATCAGTCCGGTGGCAGCCCGATTACTGGTGGAGGGTCCTTTCAAAGAGGACAAAAGCAGCTATATGCTGGCTCTCAGAAGCACATACTCCGACTGGGTCCTGAACCTGGTCAGGGAACCGGATATTCACAACAGCAGCGCTTTTTTTACGGACGGCATCGCCAACCTGACATTCCGCCTGGATGACCGCAACAGGATCGATTTTTTCTCTTACGGAAGCTATGACAACGCACAGATCGCAACGCTATCAAAATACACCTACGGCAATGCCGGTGCATCGCTTTCATGGGGCAATCAGTTCGGTCGGCGGCACTCCGCTGCACTCTCACTGATCTACAACCAGTACCGGCTTGGCGAACAGAACACCGAATATCCATTGGAGGCCTATGAACGCACCTTTAACCTGGGGCATTCCGAAGTAAGGGCTTCCGTTACCCTCCGTCCATCATTGAAACACACCATCGATGTGGGATTGAACTCGATCCTGTACCGGGCGGTCAGGGGCGACCTTATCC
>JAGONC010000063.1 GCA_017993235.1 Lentimicrobiaceae bacterium | reverse complement strand
TGTTTTAAAAATGAAAAGGGTGTGGAAAGTCGGTCGGGCTACGCCCTCCCGACTTTCCACCGGGGAAATCCCACTAAAATAGGAATAAATTACCCTATTGCCATATGGCACAAATATAGGGGTTCAAGTATTGTAGCCTACGCGCCGCGGAGATAGACATTCACCGCAGCCAGAAGATTCATCGCGCCCAGGATCAGACAAACCCAATTCAACCCCAGTAAAGGCAGAAGGATCGCCGCCATCAGCAGGGCTCCGAACGCCGAACCGAAGAGATCCGCGGCATAAAGCGTACCCGCAAGCCTCCCGGCCTGCTGCGAGGATAATAACGTGGAGAGCTTGAACTGAATGCCCGTAAGTACAGAAAAAACCAGGATCAGGATCAGGAACACGATATGAATGATCACGACCTGTCCCTGCAATGCAGCCATCCCCCGAATGAGCAGGGGAAGCAGCAGGCAGAACGCCGTGAGGGATAACAGGATCATGGTATATGTTCGGATGTTCTGCCCGGGAATCAGGCGGTAAACAAACAACGAGCCCAGTGCCAGACCTCCCATGAAGGTCATGATGATCACCCCGGTCATCTGATACACATACCCGTAAATGATCTGGAAAACAATGATCAGTATAAATTCAACGGATGCTGAAGTAAATCCTCCTGTAAACAGCCCAAGGCTCACCGGCTTAAAACTGACCACACAGACGAGGAAAATGATCAGTACGATGATGAGGGGTAGGGTCAGGCCTGTATGGAAATAGCTTAACCATAACCTGAGCTGATGATAGTAAGCAAGGGGTCTTAAATCCTGATTGACGCCTGCATGGCGATCCAGCTGAGCGATCACCTGCTCCCCCCTCGCCCTTACCAGGTCATCATTTAGATAATAAGCATTCACATAAACGTTTTCTATGCCCAGGGTGTCAATGCTGCCTGCCACCCTGTATGTTAGCACTGAGTCCGATGCCAGGTAAAAATTCTTACGGCCCTGGACCAGGATCACCTGCGAAAAAACCGAGCGTAGCGAATTGTAAAGGATCGAGTTGGCCTTGAGGGATTCCCCGCTCATATAGTTCGCCGACGAAGCAAGCCCCGTGCAGATCACACCGCCGGCGCGAAGCCTGTTCTTAAGCGCCTTAAAAAACTCAACGGAATAGTACCTGTTGAAATGTGCGGTGGAAGGCTCCGGCAGATTGATCATGACCACATCATAAACCTCAACGGTTCGTTTTACAAATAGCCTTGCATCGCCGTAATGAATATGTACCGCCGTATCCCTCACAGACCCGATGATCTCCTCTCCCATCCTGACTACCCAGGGATCGATCTCGACATAATCAATCCTTTCCACGTTATATTTTCTGATCTCATCGAACATGCCCGTCATGCCGCCTCCTATCAGCAGTATGTTCCAGGCATCCGGATGTTGGATCATGGCATAATGAACCGATTCCTCGACCAGAACGATATCGTTGGTGGTGAACAGTACGACACCATTCTCATACAGGTTCAGCTGATCCTCTGTACGGGTCACCACCAGCTTGCCATAAGGCGTTTCCTGGTGACCCACCACTTCCTGATCCCTGTAAAGAGTGTTCAATGTCCTGCTTTCAAGACCGGAAAGGATCATGAAAAGAATGCAGAGAACGGATAAAAAAGGAATGGCGTATCTCCACGGACCCTTGAGAATAAATAAAGATATGTAACAGGCTGCCAGCAGGTTAACAGTCATGATCACCGTAAGACTTTGAAAAGTATTCAGCAAATACACCAGAATGAAATTGAATACCACCCCTCCTGCCATACTGCCCAGGGATTCAAATCCATATACCTTTCCGATGCGGTTCATCTGCTCTTCCCTGGAGAATGCAGAACTGAGAAGGGTGAAGAGATAACCGCTGAGCAGGCAGAAGGGCAATAAAAGTGCGAAAGAAGAATAAAAGACCTCGATCACGCTCAGCATCCTGCCGGGAGAGATCACCCGGCTCCGGAGATAACTTAACAGGAAGGTAATGATCACTGGCAGGATGGCCATTAACCATTGGATGTTCACCAGCGTACGGTAAGGATGTACCGTTTTGTCGGCCCATCGCCCAAGATAGGAGCCCACTCCGGTGAGTAACATCCAGTTGGCCAGTATGATACCATAGACCAGTTCATTTCCGTTAAAGATCACCAGGAATTCACGCAGGAGAATGATCTGGACCGTGATCGAAGTGAATCCGGCAACCAGGACTGAAATCATCAGGCTTCTTTGATTCACGGGTATCATTTTGTATCTTTGTGGGAATCTCTGACAAAAGAGAATTACCTACGAAAATAACCAAAATATGCGAGCCGGTAAAGTCAATTTCCTTTTAATCTGCCTCATCATGATCTTCCATACGCATTGTAGTTCTCAGAACAAGGAGAACAGAGAGACCTGTATTGACCGTGAACCCTATGCTGCCGGAAGATTTTACTCCGGCCGGCCGGAAGAGCTGAAAGCTGACATAAAGGCACTATTTAACAAAGCTGTTCCTAAGAAAACGGAACATGTCCTGGCCGTGATCTCGCCACATGCCGGATACGTTTATTCGGGTGAAGTCGCCGCATCGGCTTTTAACCAGATCGACAGAAACAAGACGTACAAACATATATTTATTCTGGCCTCAAGTCATGTCAAATATATGGGAGCAGCCTCCATCTATTATCAGGGAGATTATAAAACACCCCTGGGAAAAGTGAAAATCGACCGGGAACTGGCAAAAAAACTGGTGGATGAAAATGATGTATTCATTTTCGATAAAGAAGCCGATGCCTATGAGCATAGCCTCGAAGTCCAGCTTCCTTTCCTGCAATCCATACTGGGAGAGAACATTTCACTGATTCCCATTATCATCGGAAGTCAGTCGGCACAGGTTTGTAAAGAGATAGCGTCCATACTGAAACCCTATCTGAATGAGGAGAATCTTTTTGTCATCAGCACTGACTTTTCTCACTATCCATCCTACCAGGATGCCCTTTCTGTGGATATCGCTACCGCTAACTCCATCCTGATGAATGATCCAAAAGAATTTCAGTCGACCCTGAAAAAAAACTCTGAAAAAAAGATCCCCGAGCTGGCCACCAGCATCTGTGGATGGACCTCCGTGCTTACCCTTCTCTATATGACTGAGGGTAATGATCGGATCATTACAACACCCATACTGTATAAAAACTCAGGAGATACGCCCTATGGTGATAAAGACAGGGTTGTTGGCTATTATGCCATCTCATTTTCATTGAAAGAGACGCCCCCGGAAACAGCGGGATCCTTTATGGCCAGCACCGAAGACCGCAGACAGCTTTTACAGATTGCCCGGCAGACAGTTGAGAGCTATGTGAAAAACCATCGCACGCCGGACCTCAAACCAGAGGATCTGGGCACCGATCTGAAAGTACCCAGCGGAGCATTTGTAACCCTGCATAAAAATGGAAACCTGAGAGGCTGTATCGGACGGTTCAACCCGGATGAGCCACTCTACAAAATCGTACAGATGATGTCGATCGCCTCAGCAACGCAGGACTCACGCTTCAAGCCGGTCTCTGTGGACGAACTGGATGAGATTGACATAGAAATATCCGTACTGACCCCCCTGAAGAAGATCAGCTCCATTGATGAGATCATCCTGGGAAAGCACGGTATCTATATAAAAAAGGGATTCACCAGCGGGACATTTCTGCCACAGGTCGCCACGGAAACCGGGTGGACAAAGGAAGAATTCCTGGGACATTGTGCCCGCGATAAGGCCGGCCTGGGATGGGACGGGTGGAAAGATGCCGAACTTTATACGTACGAGGCGATCATCTTCAGCGAAAAAGAATTTAACCTGAAGTAGCCTTCCTGCAGCTATCGGATACAGATCCCTTTAAAGGAGCAATATTCGCAGGTTTTGATCTCCTCCGTCCTGCGGAAAGGGATCCTCGGATCATAAATTCTCTGCAGTATTTCATGGATGACATCCCGGATTCGGGGTATGGAACCAGTCAGGGTTGCTTTGTCCGGAAAATTGACCGTCATCAGTCCGGCCCGGGGTGCCCGCAGGCTGATGATTCCGGGATCCAGTCCTGCCTTGGATTCCGGATGAAGCGAATGAAAAAGGTATCCATAAAACAATACCTGGAAGATTTTATCCGCAGCTGGGTCAGTAATCAGCCTTTCCCAGGATTTGAGACTGAGATCCGTCTTCCGCACGCTGCCGGTTTTGTAATCGATGATCCGGTAGGTCCCACCCACAACATCAATCCGGTCAGGTTTTCCCATGATCCTGATCCTGAGCGGCTCACCCCGGAAAGGGATCTCAAGTTCCGAGGAAATATATTCTTCCAGCAGACGGATCGACAGCGAGTCATGATCCTGATCCTGAAGCCAATCCTTTTCCCAGTTGAGGTAATTCCGGATCAGGACTTTTGAAATATTGACGATGAGCAGGTTTTTTCCGTACCGGATATCATTCTCGGGGTAAATCCTGCGAAAACATTCCAGGGTCAATTCATCCGTTCTTCTGACCATTTCCACAATATCCCCTGATGTAACAACCTGATCAAGGAAAGGGGCATAGAGGGTTCTCAACACCTCATGGATTACCGATCCCATGGTCCTGGCATCAATGGTTTCCTCCAGCTCTTCCGGTATGCTGATCCTGGCAACATGCCGGAGATAAAACTGCAGTGAGCAACTTCTATAGGAATTGAGCGAGGTTGGGGTAAAGCCCTCCTGTGCCATCCTGATCAACCGGGCCAGCACCGTATCGTTCTTTTCCACGACGACATCATGTTTAGCCTGAAGAACGAGGGGCGGCAGCGTTGCCAGAGAAGAACGGATCGTCACGGCAGGATTGTAAACCGGAAGCTCATGCTGAAGCTGGGTAATAAAGCGGCTCTGTTCTCCTCCTCCCAGTTCGGTAGGTTCCGTGTTGTAGAGCAGATGGATCCTTTCGGCCCGCTGCAGAAGACGATAAAAATGATAGGCAAAAACCGCATCATGATCATGATAGGTAGGAAGCCCGCACTCCAGGCGTATATCCAGGGGAATGAACGAATGGGAATGCTTGCCTGCAGGCAGCAGATCCTCGTTGACCGACAGCAGGATAAGGTTCCTGAAGTCGAGGTTGCGGGTCTCCAGCATGCCCATGATCTGGATCCCTTTCAGCGGTTCGCCGTAGAAGGGCAGCGCCATCATGGTGGCCAGCTGGCGGATCAGGTTATGAAGCGTCCGGGTTTTCATGCTCACCGGGTACTGATCCTGTACCGAACGAAGCCTGACGATCAGCCTGGCAAAATGATAAATATATTCAAGCTCGATACGGGATTCTTTGTCCGGGACAGCCATCTGAACATCCCGGAGTGTTTCCATAAGATGCTGAAGACATTCCAGCGCATCGGAAATCCCTTCTTTCCATCGGGTAAAAACAATGCTGACGCGCTGCCAAAAGACCGGATCAATCTTTTCAAAGACCTTCCTAAGAAAATCATCTCCAAAAAAAACAATGTTCCTGCTCATCAACCGTGCAATCTCTTCCCTGACCGCATCCGCATTGTCCACCATACCCATGACACAGGGATGGTTCAAAATCCGATAAACATCCGTATGGTAGTACCTCCATCCTGCTTGCTCAACCAGACCGGAAAACCTTTCACCGTTTTCATGAAGAACCATGACAGCTTCCACCAGATCATAGACCGGTGTGTTTTTCAGGGGATAGCCCATGGTGATGTTGAAATCCTGAATGCTATCCGGAAGGGAGTTCAAAACAGGCAACAGCAGGTTTTCATCAATCAGAACAATCGCCGTTTCTTCCGACAATACCTTCTCTTCCTGCCACCCGGCCAGGATGGTGCCAGCCATTTTCGCCTGTCCGACATTTTTGGGAATGCCGGTAATGGTAATATCCTTCTGTGGAGATCGGAAATGGGTCTCGATCCATTGAAAAGGCCCAAAGGATGAGAGATTCCTAATGGGACGCAGAAATCGTCCGGCTTCCTGTTCGGGATCATCCATATAATAGGAATCCGCGTCCCAGTAAAGCACCGCCTGATCCCGGGTAAAGAGGTATTCGATGATCCGCTGTTCTGCGGTGGTCAGTGCGTTGAAACCGGCAAAAAAGACCTTTTTCCAGGGCAGGTTTGCCGACACATCCTGGATCGTCTCTGCCAGCCGGCGATAGGCCAGCCCCTGGTACACCTTCCTTTTCTCAAGAAGATGTGCTGAAAATAGCGTATAATAAGACTCCAGGGATTGATAAAATTTTATGTACTTCTGCTGGAAGGGTGTCAGGGGCTCATGGTTCAGGTTCCAGACGGATATAGCCCTGGCTTCGGTCAGATAAGAAAACAATGCATGAGGATCGGCCAGGTACTGGTCCATCTCGTTGAAATCCCGGATCAGATCCTTACCCCAGTTGATGAAATCATCAAATGACTGTGCTTCCTGTCGTTCCACCTCGCGATGCACCTGATAAAGCTGATAGAGCAACTCAACAGGGTCCATGATCTGCAATCCTGAAAGATGAAGGATAAAATCCTCCACAGAAAAAATCGCCGGCAGCCAGATGGGTTTGGTGATATATCCTGCCAGATAACGCTTGAAGAACAGCCCTGCACGACGATTGGGGAGAACCACACCATAATGGTCAGGCTCTCCTTCAGTCTGGCGGATGAATTCCTTTGCAAATCGGTCAAGGAAGGCGGTCATGGTTCTGAACTTCTTTCCCTGGTGATCAAATCCTCCATTGTTTTAAGCTGCATGGGTTTGCCAATATCTGTCCATTCATCACCGGTATGGTCATAGCCCACAACTTTTTCCTTTGCAGCAAGGCAAAGGTACACATCGACGATCGAAAAAATATCCTTATCTGCAGGAAAACACCCGTGTCGGGAAGCCTGTTGAAAAAAATGGGGTCCGATAATGTGAATTCCGCTGAAGGCTCGCTGTATTTCTGGTTGCGCTGCCGGCTGCACACGCTTTTCTTCGCCGGTTTGATGATTTTTCCAGCCACACAGCCGGTCGTCAGGGCTGAAATAAAAATACCGCGATGAGGGTCGTTCCTGAACACAGAGCGTCACCAGAGCTTCAGACTGAACATGGTGCCGCATCAACGCGGCCAGATCCAGGGATGAAATCACATCCACATTGTGGATCAGTACGGGCTCCTGATCGCCCAGCAGAGTCTTCGCTTTTTTGACGGCACCGCCGGTATCCAGCAAACAGTCCCTTTCATCCGAGATAGATAGGGTTACACCAAAATGGTCATGGCTTTCCAGAAAATCTATGATCTGCTGCCCATGATGGTGGATGTTAACGGTAATTTGATCAAAACCAAACTGTTTCAGTCGGAGGATCAGGATTTCCAGCAGGGGTACTCCCTTTAGCGGGATCAGTGCCTTGGGTGTATCTTTTGTCAGGGGATAAAGGCGTGTACCCCTACCGGCAGCCAGGATCATTGCTTTCATGAGAGGTCCGTACCGTTTTGTTCCTTTTTCGCCTTAAAATAATTCCGTGTGAGTACTTTGGTAAACTCCCGGTGAATGATCAGTAATGTGACCTCCAGTCCAAAGAGTCCAAAATCCTTGATGATCTGCTCTGCAGTCTGCCGGATGAGCTTCGGGCGTTGCTTGTATGGTTCAATGTTGAATTCCATTAAATTTGAACCGCTGTCAACCAGTTGGCCTGTTCAGCATGTGTCAGTTCAACGGGAATATTGAACTTCCCCCGGATATGTCCGGCCAGTTTCTCGGCACAATAGACCGACCGGTGCTGTCCACCGGTACATCCGAAACTGACCATCAAATGGGTAAATTTCCGGTCTATAAAATTAATAATGTGATTATCAATAAGTTGAAACACAGACTCCAGAAATTTTGCTGTCTCTTCCCTCTCATCCATGAAAACCCTTACGGCAAGATCCTGGCCATTCAAATACCTGAACTGTTCTTCTTTTCCCGGATTGGGCAGGGATCTGCAATCGAAGATAAACCCGCCCCCGTTACCGGTAAGATCCCGAGGGTAGGTGTTCCTGTAGGAAAAACTATGGATCGTCACCCTGAGCATTTCCTGTGAGGATGGCGGGGTCATGAACACCTTTGAAGTGGTTATGCATTGCAGTATCCGGTTCAGTTCAGGCAGTTTGACACTGAGTACCACATTATCCAGAAACCACCTGATGTTTGCGATAGCATGGGGGATGCTCACGATAAAATGGGATTTCCCTTCGAAAAGTCCCCTGAATCCATAGGCTCCCAGCACCTGGATCATGCGGATCAGTACAAAGCCATAAAAATACCGGATGAACTCCTGCTGATCGAACCTGACATGGGAGGATAACCTGTCCAGATAATAATCCAGCAGCCTGTTTCTGAAATCCTCAGGCAATCCCGCTTTAGCCTGAAAAAGAAGAGAAGCCAGATCGTACTGTAGGGGACCCTTTCTTCCTCCCTGATAATCAATAAAATATGGATTATTCTTGACCAGGAATATGTTTCTCGATTGAAAAGCACGATACATAAAATAATGCGCATCTGCGCTGGCCAGAAAGCCGGTAAGGGTGTCAAAAT
>JAGONC010000062.1 GCA_017993235.1 Lentimicrobiaceae bacterium | reverse complement strand
GCATTTCTTTCCAAAAGGGCCACGAGGGTCTGTTCACTTATATGAATAACTGGGTTGATTCAGTTGCCCTGCTGGTATTTGGTTATATCATTCATGAGATTTGCCGGAATTTAAGTACATGCTACGAAGAGGATAAAATCAGGGTCCTGGAAAAGGAGATCTGGGTAACATCACAATGGGGGATCCTCATTAATAAGACCATACTGAAAGAGTAAAGGCCGAGGAGAATATCCATTACTGATTAACGAAGTAGAGGTGAAAGGAGAAGTTGAAGGAGATTGACGAAAGGAAATCAGAATTCAGATGTCTTCTCCTGAAATAGGTTTACAGAAAAAGTAAACTAAAATCAGGACAAGACAGGAAGTGTTATTTAGAAATTTAAGGACAAATAGGGTCACATTTAATCACTTTTCGGATTAATAGTTAAAAACCTTTGCCATGAGTGACAATAATTCCGATAAAATTACCACACAAGATGATGTCATAGTTAGGGCCATTCATTTCTTAAGAGGAGAAAATGTGATCCTTGACACGGACCTTGCAATTTTATACGGGGTTGAGACCAGGGTGTTGAAGCAGGCTGTCAGACGTAATCTTGACCGATTCCCAATAGACTTTATGTTTCAATTGACAAAGGAGGAGATGGATTCTTTAAGGTCACATTTTGTGACCTTAAAGAGAGGTCAGCACAGAAAATATCTTCCCTTTGCATTTACAGAACAGGGAGTTGCCATGCTTTCAGGTATTTTGAACAGCAGTCGGGCTATCCAGGTCAATATAATGATTATCAGGACATTCGTACAATTGAGAAGATTCTCTCTAAAATACGATTTACTTGAAGAAAAAGTCAGTGCATTAGAGAAAAGGTTTGATAAGTAATTTAAAATCGTTTTTCAAGCGATAAGATTATTAATCAAATCCGATCAAAAGCCAATGAAACGAATCGGATACAAGCATTATGAATAGCGATTACCGATTACCCAAATAGAAGTGAAAGGAGAAGTTGAAGGAGAGGGACGAAAGGAAATCAGAAATATGCATGATATCTAAGCAAAAATCGTTTCGCCAAATATATGATGTTCCTTTGGATTCCCTTAAGGAATCATCCTGTATAAATCATGATGCTGCTTAATCCTAGCCCCGAAGGGGCGACATATTGTTAGCAAAATGGAGAAGAGTTGTATTTGAACCCCGAAGGGGTGGCATTGAAGAGAATATCCATTACCGATTACCCAAATAGAAGTGAAAGGAGAAGGTGAAGGAGAGGGAGGAAAGGAAATCAGAATTCTGAAGGCGATGTTCCTTAGAAATTCCTTAAGCAATCATCCTGTGTAAATTATGATGCTGCTTGATCCCAGCCCCGAAGGGGCGCCATATTGTTAGCAAAATGGAGAGGAGTTGTATTTGAACCCCGAAGGGGTGGCATTGAAGAGAATATCCATTACCGATTACCCAGGTAGAGGTGAAAGGAGAAGGTGAAGGAGAGGGACGAAAGGATTTACGATAGTAGAAAGTATTTACCTAGCCATAATGCAGATACACTGCACTGTCATGGGTTAGCTTTGCAGCTTTCTACCTGAAGAAATACAGATACGCCGCCCGCTCCCTCTCTATCCCCTCCGCACACCCGAGGCATTCCGGAAGATACCCGGCGGATCAATCTCAGCCACCCTGACACCGCTCTTGTCCCTGATGATGCCATCCCGGTCGAACCAGCCCGTGATCGTGCCGGATGCGTCGCGGATGGTGCCTTTTTCATCCACGTATCCCCGTAAAATGCCCGATGCATCGCGGAATGATTGCCCCCAGAGCAAATGGGCGAAAAAGAGAAGAAATAATGTGATGAATAGTTTCATGAATACCCGAAAAGGTTTTCCGCCACTCACTCAAGGTTCATGCCATATTGCCTGATATACTTTTCAAAATCCCACCTGGCTGTTTGACATTTCAAATAAGCTTACTTAGGTCGCTGACCGACAACTCCCTTCAAAACAACTCCCGGGGCTAACGCAAGCCTCATTACCCTAAACTAATGAACATTGACTAATCATTCATTGCGATTGACATGGGACGATGATAATGTTAATTTTATGATACCTTAACAGAAGTGCAGGATATAGCTACTTCCCTGATCAGCTTTCCTTCTCGTCCACCACCCCGACAGAAGTAAATCATCTTATTTTATTCTAAAAGCGGAGGTCATTATGCCACAAAATTTTGAAAAAATTAGAAAAGTTAAAGACGATAACCTGAAAACGCTGTTTAAGAAACCCAACGTCAATGGAGTGGGTATTGGGTACAAAATCGAGAACAACAGGGTGACCAAAGAGCTTTGCATCCGGATCTATGTCGAGGAAAAGAAGAACAAGAGTCAACTCAGGGAAAAGGAAATCATTCCCGAAAGGATCGGTGATTTCAAGACGGATGTCATTGCTGTTGGCCGGATCCGTTTTCAGGCGTGCGATCAGAAAACCCGTAAAAGACCCTTCTACGGGGGTGACAGCGGCGGCAGCTGTCATTCCATTGCCTACGGCTACATTATGGCCGGAACAATGGGATGCAAGGTGGTGGATAAATCGGACGGAAAATATTGCGTACTGTCGAATAACCATGTTTTTGCCGACATGGATAACGACGGTCAGACCCGTGCCCACGCGGGCGATACGATCATTCAGCCCGGCTCCCTCGACGGAGGTACGTGTGCCGGCGGAGCCGATACCATCGGAACCCTGAAAAGATGGATACCGTTTCTTGTCCATGGTGATAACCGGGTCGACGCAGCCATTGCGGAGCTGACCAACTCCGGCGACATGAGTTCCAGCATCGGTTGCGATGTCGGGCATGTTGCCGGCATACGAACACTGGAGGCTGACGATACGGATGTACTTCAGGTTCAGAAATGCGGTCGTACCACCTGCCATACCACCGGTACGGTGACCGACATCGATGCGGCCGTAAATGTCAGCTACGAGGTTCTGACTCCCACCGGCATTGTGGTCCAGACATTCCACTTCGTTCACCAGATCCTTACCACCAGTATGTCGTCGGCCGGCGATTCCGGATCATTGATCATGGACATGGACCGCAAGGCTGTCGGCCTCCTGTTTGCCGGAAGTGCCGTGATTACGATAACCAATCCCATCCAGCAGGTGCTGGATGACCTGAACATCGAATTTCCCGTAAGCATCATCCCCTGCACCTCCGGTGGTCCGTTCCACTGCATGCCGGGAGGTCCTGACTCCTGGATCCATTGCAGAATAGGAGGGCCCGACAGAGGATTACATTGTATCATCGGAGGACCCGACAGAGAAATCCACTGCCGGATCGGTGGACCGGATAGCCATGTGCTTTGCAGGCCAGGGGGACCGGATACGCCGCCATGGCACCTGTGCACGTCTGGCGGGCCTTTCATCATCAGATGCCTGGCATGTGGTCCTGACAGTCCCATGACCTGTGGCAGCGGAGGTCCCGACAATCTGGTGGATATCCTGCAATGTGCAGCAGGCCCCGGCCTCGACTTCAGGTTCAAGATCCCCTTCGAAGATCCTTCCCGGTTTGTGATCCTGGATGTTTCGACCCTGCCCCAGGCGCAGAAAAAAGCATTCATGAAACTGCTGGAAGAGATCGGCAAGGTCCGCTAATTGACCTGGAAATCCGAAAAAGGAGATTATTGTATTAACTTTGATAGGATAATCTCCTTTTTTCACAATGAAGACATTCAAAGAAATTCAGGCGATCAAGGAAAAATTTGAGAAAGAACTCCTTCAAAAGGACGATGTTGTAGGGGTCGGAATCGGTAAAATCAAAGAACCTGCCGGCAGCACGGAGGCCTTTTGCATCCGCATTTACGTCACGGGAGAAAAATCTCCGGAATACTACCGGAAAAGTTTACCGGACAAACTGGAGGAAATTGAGGTCGAAATTGTCGCAGTGGGACGGATCATGGCTCAAAAAGCGACACGTAAGCAATAACAAGCAAGATGGAGGAACAATACCCGGATGTGTATGATTTTATTACCCTGCGCAGGGAAACGTATGGGGGATTCCTGTATAATCCCTTCCTGTACGCTGAGGTCTTCCTTGACGATAAAGCCTTCAGGGTCATGGAATTGTGCAATGGCAGCTCCACAGTTACCGAAATCACTTCCAGGCTATCCTCGGAGTTTGATCTGGATAGCGGCACATCGGCCATCATCGTAAGGCAAAGTCTGGAAAAAGGAAACGGCCAGTTTGCGATCCACTGGAGATCCACCAGGCGCCACGGTGCCACTCCCATCGAAAAGCCGAAGAGGGAAGCCCCGGGCAATTCGATCGAGTTTTTTCACCAGTATTATTCCGCTCCGAATTCGGTCATTTTCGAAGTGACCAGGGAATGCAACCTATCCTGCAAGCATTGCCTGGTAAGTGCCGGTAATATCCTTTCGGACGAGCTGACCCTGGATGAGGTCTTCCGGATCCTCGACCAGTTGAAGGAGATGAAGGCATTTACGGTCAATTTCGGGGGCGGGGAGCCATTTATGAGAAAGGATTTCATGGATATCCTTCGCTACGCCTCCTCCAAATACCTGGGAATCATCATCTCGACCAACGGATATTTCATTGACGACACGATCCTTGACCAGTTGGAGGATATCAAAGCATTCTCCGTACAGATCAGCGTCGATGGTCTCAGGAATACGCATGACCGGTTCCGCGGCAGGAAAGGGTCGTTCAACAAGGCCGTCACGGCGTTGAGGAAGTTTTCTGACAGGGGCTATCACACCACAATGAGCACGATGATCATGAAAAGCAACATCGGGGAAATGGGCTCACTCATCGATCTGTGCATTGAAAATCAGATTTCCATGTTCAAATTGTCGTCTTTCATGCCGGCCGGGCGAGGTGCCAGTAACGCGAACAACCATACGCTTACAGGCCATGAAATGAGGGAGCTTGCCCGGTTCATGCAACAGCAGAAAGAAAACCATTCAGCACAGTTACTGATCGATGATAAAGCGACGTACCCGTTTCTGCTTGACACATCCGCTTCTCCGGTGTGCGGCCTCGCACCCGTTAATGAAAAGATTGGTTGTTCGGCAGCCAGGGCAACCATCAATATTGGTCCTGATGGAACGGTATATCCATGCCCATTCCTTACCCAGTTTCCTGCGGGTAACCTGAAACAAGAAAAATTATCCGACATCTGGACTGAATCTCCCTCCATGAAGATCTTCAGGAATATGAACAGCCGGGATCTGAAGGGAAAGTGCAGGAATTGCAGCCTGATTCCCGGCTTATGCCAGGGCGGGTGCCGCGCTGCGGCGTACCTGCATTCAGGAGATATCTATGCCGAAGATCCTTTCTGCTGGATCAGCAGTTAGGTTGATCGGATCAGGGTATGCATCCCTTTGGCCGGAGCTCATAAAGAACGGATCAGAGCGGGACTACGGCTATTGTCCATTGCCCAGACGATCAGTTCGGGTATCGAATGGGTGTTCGTCTTCAGACGTATGTTACGCAGGTGTGCATCCACAGTGTGAATAGAAAGATCCAGTTCATAGGCAATGGTCTTTCGGCATTTGGCATTGGCTACCAGAAACACGATCTCTTTTTCCCGCTCACTGAGTTTAAAATTCCTTTCCATTTTGAAATTTTTGTTTACACCGTTAAAGGCTCATACAGATCAATAACCTGCTGTTTCGTAAAAATTTCCGGTGATCAGGCCGGGATGGGTGGGAATGGGCCGACTCAGAAAAGATAGGAAAGAGTTCAAAAACCGGTATAAATATACTACATTTATTCGTTCTTTCGTTATATGAATATCACTTACGTTAACTTTCAGCTTCGAAAAAATTATAGGATATGAAAAGAAAATACTGGCTTATCGCATTGATCGTCATTCTGGGCCTGAGCAGTGTACGCGCCCAGGACCGGCCCTTCGGACTTGGTCTTATGTTCGGCTACCCTGCCGGGATCAGCCTGAAATACTGGATCGATGATCAGCAGGCGGTTGACGGGGGGATTACCTGGTCGTTTTACTACGGGGGGTATTTCCAGGTCCATGCTGATTATCTCCGGCATGCCTATGTGATCGATGTGTCACAGGGCAAACTGCCATTCTATTATGGTATCGGAGCGCGTTTGGGCTTTGGTAACTATACGCGGTTCGGGGCACGGGTACCGTTGGGTATTGAATATATTATCCAAAATGCTCCAGTCGACATTTTCCTTGAAATCGTACCGGGGATGGAATTTCTGCCCGATCCCGATTTTTCGATGGAGGGTGCCGTCGGCTTCCGTTATTTCTTCTAACGTCCCTCTCCCCTCGCCTTCTACTTCAACATCGTATGTTCGTACGTTCTGAGATCCCTCTCAAAACACAGCCCTTTATGAAACCTTCGCTCCGCAATTGCCGCAGAAACGTGCATTGGGACTGACCTCAGCGCCGCAATAATGACAGACTGATCCGAAATCCAGGCGTTCACCACATTCAGGACAACGTTTTGCGAATGAAGGAATGTCGGCTCCACAGGCTGGACAAAAGACCTCCGGTTCACTGGAAGAACGCCTTCTGGTTTTCACCGGGAGGATCTCATCGATTCCTTCTAAATCATCCGGATCATCAAAATCGCGCCGCCCTTTGCGACCCTTCCTGCCTCCGGATATGGGCTCATCCTCATCAAATTCGTCGAAATCCATTGCATTTTGAAATTAAAGTTATTCCTGTTTCACTCTCAGGTGCAGGAACCGGAGAGTTTTACTCCAGATACGTGTATCCATACAGTCCGGAACGGTAATTTGAAAGAAACTCCTTGCCTTCTTCAGCCGTAATAAAACCGGATTTCACCGAAGAAGTGACCCACTTCTCAACCGTGCGCACCATCTTCTTGGCATCATACTGAACATAGTCAAGTACCTCGGCTACCGTTTCGCCATCGATGATCTGATCGATCTCGTACCCTTTGTCGGTGACCGACACATGAACCGCATTGGTATCACCAAAAAGGTTATGAAGGTCACCAAGGATCTCCTGATAGGCCCCCACCAGAAAAACACCTATGTAATAAGGCTCGTTTGATTTTAGGGTATGTACCGGCAGGTTGTAGGAAACATTTCGTGTGGAAATGAAATTATCGATCTTGCCATCCGAGTCACAGGTGATATCCTGCAGGGTGGCGGTCCGGTCGGGACGTTCATCCAGCCGCTGAATCGGCATGATCGGAAAGATCTGATCAATGGCCCACGAATCCGGCAGTGACTGGAACAGGGAAAAATTACAGAAGTATTTATCCGAAAGCAATTTGGGCAGGTAACGCAGATCTTCCGGGATATGCTTGGTTTTGAATACCATCTGATGGATTTCCCGGGCGATCGACCAGAACAGCCGCTCGATCTGGGCGCGGGTCTTGAGATCCAGCATACCCAGACTGAACAGGTCAAGCGCCTCTTCCCGGATCTGCTGGGCGTCGTGCCAGGTCTCCATCAAACGGGGCTGATTCAGCCGGTCCCAGGTCTTGTACAGTTCCCTGACGAGTTCATGATCATTTTCAGATATTTCATCTTCTTCATCCCATGATGGCAGGGTTGTGGTCTCCAGGACTTCAAAAAGAAGGACCGAATGGTGGGCTGTCAGGCTTCTGCCCGACTCGGTGATGATCCTGGGGTGAGGTATTTTGTTCTTGTCGCAGATCTCCACCACCGTGCTGACGACGTCATTTACGTATTCCTGAATGGTGTAATTCACACTGCTTTCGCTGATGGATGAACGCGTCCCGTCGTAATCAACGCCCAGTCCGCCACCGATATCCACAAACTCAACATGGAATCCCTGCTGATAGATCCGGGCGTAGAACTGAGAGGCTTCCCTGAGGGCAATCTTCACCCTGCGGATCATGTTGACCTGGCTCCCGATGTGAAAATGGATCAGGCGCAAACAATTTTTCATTTTGTTCCGTTCCAGGTATTCCAGCGCCTCCAGCAATTCACTGGAGGTCAGTCCGAATTTGCTCACATCCCCGCCGGATTCCTCCCATTTGCCGCTTCCGGTACTGGCCAGCTTGATGCGGATGCCGAGAGCCGGTTTGATCTTTAACCGGCGCGCAATACGAGCGATCAGCTTTAACTCATTGAGCTTTTCGACCACCAGAAAAATACGCCGGCCCATTTTCTGTGCAAGAAGCGCAAGCTCAATGTAATCTTCATCTTTATAACCATTACAGATAATGATCGCATCTGTATCGGTGTTCAATGCGATCACGGCATGCAACTCAGGTTTGCTTCCGGCCTCCAGTCCGATATTGAACCTCTTGCCATGTCCTACGATCTCTTCTACCACCGGCCGCATCTGGTTGACCTTGATGGGATAAATGATGAAATTCTGTCCCTTGTATCCATACTCCTCCGAAGCCATCCGAAAGCAATTTGACATCTCTCCGATGCGGCTGTCCAGAATATCGGTAAACCGCATCAGGATCGGGGTGGAAACGTCACGTAGCACCAGCTCATCCACCAGCTCCTTAAGGTCGATCCTTATGCCATTGATTTTCGGTGTTACCACCACATGACCCTTTTCATTGATCGAAAAGTAATTCACGCCCCAACCGTTAATATTATACAGCTCAGCCGAATCCTCAATTTGCCATTTTCTCATGGA
>JAGONC010000029.1 GCA_017993235.1 Lentimicrobiaceae bacterium | reverse complement strand
TGAGTGGAAACTGAGAAAAGTTGATAATTTTAGAAACTTAAAAATCATGAAAGAAGCAATAATCAAATTCGTTCACGAGTCAACTCCGGAATCCTCTTAATTTCAACTAAAAATTGGACAACATCATTTTTCATAAAAATAGAACCTTATAGAATAATGTAGAAATAATGATGTGCTTACTGATAAGTTACTCAACATAATTAAAAAGATATGACATGAAAAAAATAGTACTAATTTTCGTAATTATTGCAATCTTCAAATCATCATTTGGACAACTAAATCCAATTAATAATTTAGAATGGAATCATTGGTACATCTGTCCAAATAATTATTTTATATTATCATGGGACTTACCTGATCCTTCACAAGACACTTTGGTTGGTTATAATATTTATCGAGAAACAGATTTATATAGATTTCAAACAGAAAACCGTCTTTATCATACGGAAGCTGGTGAAAATTGCGGTTTAGATTTTTTATGTTCTAATGCTTTTTGGATCCACATTACGGCAATCTACAATTCTACACTACAGGAATCAATTTATAATGATTCTGTGTTTTGTACAGGAATTTTAATAGGAATTGAAGAAAGCAAACAATCTAAATTTAGATTATTTCCTAATCCAACGACTAGCAACATAAAAATTGATTCCGATTTCAATATTGACAAAATTGCAATAATTAGTCAATCTGGCGAAGTAATTGAGGAATATGATCAAAAGATAGAACTTGATCTAAGTAATTTACCAAAGGGAGTGTATTTTATTAAAGTATATTCTGATAAAGGCGTAATGATGAATGTTGTGATCTTGGAATAGAACATAAAATTACGTTGGGTAACGCGCAATAAATGCTATTTGGCGGGTAATACATAGACGAAACGACATAACAAAATGAAATGATAGACAGAAAACATACAACGGTGCTATTAATGCCAAGCAGCATTTATTACCACCTGTATGTTTCATTACCAAACTTTCTGACAAATGAGAATTAACCTTATCAGGTAAGGTTTTCCATAATTATCATTGATAAAAAGATATGAACTATGACAAGATTTTTCCTCATTTTTACCCTGAGTATTTTGATGTTTGCACTTAATGCCCAAGTTTACGGTTATCATGAAGAAGTAGATTTCGAATCTAATATAGAATTCATTAGAATTGACACCAGTGCAAATAATGACTGGCAAATTGGAATACCACAGAAAGAATTCTTTAATGGTGCATATTCCATTCCAAATGTAATTGTAACTGACACAATTAATGCATATTCCGTTAACAGTAAGTCTTCATTTTATCTATCCATTACGGACCCTCGATGGTTTTCCGGTTCACCTTCGACCTTGAGTTTTTATCATAAATATGACACTGAGTCACTCTATGATGGAGGATACATCGATGTTTCGTATGATGGCGGCGAAACATGGCTTAATATCATTTACGATTCAACAATGTTTCACTGTGACTGGACACCAGGATTTGAATACTGGGGGTTTAATTTTTACAGTGATACAGATACGTTGTATAATGGGATAAATGGGTTTAGTGGTAAATCCGAGGACTGGAAATATTCGGAGTTTGTGTGGGCTTATTGCATAGGGGTACAAAGAGAATATCCTGATTCTATGATGATAAGGTTCAACTTTATTAGTGACTCAATACAGACTTATCAAGAGGGTTGGATGATAGATGATATTATATTACATTCCGATATATGTGGTTCAATTAATGATAGCTTTGTCAATAAAATTTCAGCTACAATAGATCCAAATCCCATTACAAACGAGTCTGTTCTAAGGATTAGAGGTATTTATGATGAGGAATATACATTAAGTATCATAAATATCAGTGGAGAAAGGATTTTTTCTCAAATCTTAACGACAAATGAATTTCCACTCAATAATCTAATGCTTGTTGATGGAATTTATCTCTATATTTTACGTTTTGAAAATAATGTGACTATATCCGGGAAATTTATTAAAAATTAATAAAAATAGGATTTCTTCGCAAAGTTACTTCGCCGTCGAAAAATCGGACTGAAGGTTCCGGGAATATCCAACATACGAACATACGAAGTGGAAGTAGAACGAAAAGGCGAAGGAGAGTTGCGATTAGATCGCAGATCCTGGAATTCTTCCTTTAGTTCAAAAATCGCCTTCTACTTTAACTTCGCCTTCCACTTCGTATGTTCTGAGATGGTCATTCATTCCCCCGCAGCGACCGGCAAAAGATTAATATTAAGGAAAGTGCGACGCGTGGCGGAGAAAGAGGGATTCGAACCCCCGGTCCCACCTGAGCAGGACAACTGATTTCGAGTCAGTCCCGTTCGGCCACTCCGGCATTTCTCCGCTGCAAAAGTAGTGAACTTAAATGACATGTCATTCTCCTACTACCTAAAATGATGTTTCTACCCATCCGTTATTTTGTTAAAAAATGTTATTAGTTGGTGATCTCCCTGTTGCTTGTACACTAACTTGCTACCTTTGTATATTGTACCTTAAGCACTGAGGTAGTGAATGACCAACTATTAATGATCCTTGTCGGAGTATTCATCCTTCTTTCCCTGCAGACGCTCTCTGCCCAGGAAAGACTGATCCCGCTGGATACCATCGAACTGCATGGGAAACAGATCGTTATCTACCAGCAAAATGTATGGCAGGAACTTACGGATGAAGATCCCATCCTGGCAGATGCCCACGCTGCAGATACCATGGAAATCTTCATCCGAAACTGGATAAATTCATCCATCTTCGCCTACTCGCAAAATGGCCTGGGACACGCTATACCCGAAGCCATTGTCCTTGCCCTCACCGACGATCACCGGGATTTTGCGCTGCCGTACTACGGCCGAATTCTTTCGGGTTTTGGCTGGCGCGGTGGACGAACACACGATGGCCTCGATATCGACCTGAATAAAGGAGAACCCATCATGGCCGCCTTTGACGGAAAAGTGCGCTATGCACGCTACCATAACAATGGATACGGCAATCTGGTCATCATCCGTCATTTCAACGGAATTGAAACTTACTACGCCCACCTCTCAGCCATCTATGTCGAACCTGACCAGATGATCAAAGCTGGCCAGATCATCGGCGCAGGGGGATCTACAGGCTCATCCTACCATGGAGCACACCTTCATTTCGAGACCCGATGGTTCGATAATCCCTTCGATCCTCTCTCCATCATTGATTATGAAAACGAATCGCTCTTCTCAGATACTGCGGTGCTAACACCAGCGGATTTTAAAGCCTCAAGGCCAGCAAAAGATGCACGAAATTTCCAGCCGCTTTCCCAGCGGAATCCTTACCTGGCAATAGAAGAGGAAACACAACCGGTAAATCGGTCTGATGAAGATCAGGACAGCCTCCAGGGTGAACAAACGACCTCAGATCCGGCGCAGGTGCAAAGTGAAGTGTATGTCGTCAGAAAGGGCGATTCACTCTATAAAATTGCTAAAAATTACCATACGACGGTCGGGAAATTGTGCGAGCTGAACCAGCTCAATACGCGTTCTGTTTTGAAACCGGGTCAGAAAATAAAGGTGAATTAATTTTCTGTCCGACACGTCAGACAAACTCTCCAGGTCATTCTATTAAAACACCATGTTGTCCTTCTCCATGATCTTTTCACAGTAATGACACTGAACTTTCAGCTCCGTCTTATCCACAACCCTGAACCGGGTGGTCATCTGTTCATGGTTGGTAATGCAGTGTGGATTGAAACATTTTACCATATTGACCAGTTCATCGGGAATGGCAACTTTAGCCTTTTTGACCACCAGATAATCCCGGATCTCAATCAATGTTGCCGTAGGAGCAAATAAGGCGATCTTATTGATCTCTTCGGGTTTAAAGAATTTATCGCTGACCTTGATGATGCCTTTTTTTCCGTATTTATGGCTGTCGAGATTCGTGCCAAACAGGATCTGATTGGTATAACCTTCCAGTTGTAAGATATGCAGAACCTGAAAAAGGCTCAATGCCGGTATATGGTCAATGACGGTTCCGTTCTCAATGGCAGATACCTGAAGTTCTTTTCGCTGACCTTGGGTTTCCATTAGATTGCTCCCAGAATTGAAGTTAATATGGCTTGACGGACGTAAACACCATTGAGGGCCTGCTGGAAATAATAGGCTTTGTCACTCTGGTCCACATCCTGACTGATCTCATTGACACGTGGCAATGGATGCATGATCTTTAGATTGGGCCTGGTTCCATTCAGCATCTCACCCTTCAAAACATAAGCATTCTTAACCTTCTCATATTCAATAGGATCTGCAAATCTTTCCTGTTGAATCCTTGTCATATAGATAATATCTGAATGGGGAATGATTTGATCAAGTTCCTCGTATTCCGCAAAAGTCAGGTTGCTAGCCAGGATATGCCGCTTGATCGAATCGGGGAGCTTCAGGGTAGGAGGGGAGACCAGGTGGAAGGTTGCCTTATGGTTGCAGAGGGCAATAACAAGCGAATGTACTGTTCTGCCATACTTTAGATCACCGACAAACGCAATGTCAAGACCTTCCAGTCTGCCCTGGGTTTTGCGTATGGAATATAGGTCCAGCAGGCACTGTGTGGGATGCTGGTTGGCTCCGTCGCCCGCATTGATGATTGGTACAGGTGAAACTTCACTGGCATACCGCGCGCTTCCTTCACGGGGATGACGCATAACGATGATGTCCGAATAGTTGCTCACCGTCAGGATCGTGTCTTTCAGGCTTTCACCCTTGGAAACGCTGGACGTGGAAGATTCAGAAAAACCGATCACCCTGGCGCCTAAACGGGAAGCAGCACTGTCGAAACTAAGTCGAGTGCGTGTGGATGGTTCAAAAAACAATGTGGCTACAACATACCCGCGTAACAGGTCCTGATTGGGATTTTTTTCAAAATCCCCCGCCAGGTCTAAAATAAAAATCTGCTCTTCCTTATTAAAATCGTTTATGGATACTAGGCTTCTGTTCTTGAGGGGATTCATAAAGGATTTATTCTTTATTCAAGATGATGCATCTTAACAAAGTCATCCATGACCTGGGTAAGATCAGGTGTACCAATTTCCTGCAGGTCATAACTGACCCGGGTACTGGGTTTGGTTATCTTTACGATCCGCCGCAGATCAATGGGGGTTGCAATGATCACTCCATCACAATCAGCCCTGGCAATGGTCGTTTCAAGATCCCTGACCTGTTGTTCACCATAACCCATTGCGGGCAAGAGCGGTCCGATATTGGGATATATGCGGAATGTCTCACTGAGCTTCCCGACAGTATACGGTCTTGGATCGACACATGCGGCTGCACCATACTTGCGGGCAGCGACGATCCCTGCACCAATCTTCATTTCACCATGCGTGAGCGTCGGCCCATCCTCGATGACCAGAACCCTCTTGTTGCGTATAACTGATGGATCATCCACGCGGATAGGAGAAGCAGCATCAATCACCACCGCCTTCGGGTTCACCCTGGCAATGTTTTCCCTGACGGTCTGGATCCCTTCCGGACCTGCACTGTCGATCTTATTGATGACAATGACATCTGCCATCCGAAGATTCACTTCGCCGGGAAAATAGCTCACTTCAGTGCCTGGACGATGCGGATCCGTCACGGTGATGGAAAGATCAGGTTTATAGAATGAAAAATCATTGTTACCACCATCCCATACCACAACATCACAGCCATTGGGATCATTCTCTGCAGCCCTGAGAATGGCTTCATAATCCACACCGGCATAGATGACGTTACCCCTGACCACATGGGGTTCATATTCTTCCATTTCTTCAATCGTGCAATGGTGGTAGGCAAGGTCTTCAATGGTCGCAAAGCGCTGAACCTTCTGTCTGACAAGATCGCCGTAGGGCATGGGGTGACGGATGGCAACCACTTTCAGTCCTCTGGCCATCAGTAGTTCAATCACACGGCGGGATGTCTGGCTTTTGCCACAACCGGTCCGCGTGGCACAAACGGAGATAAGGGGTTTCACGCTTTTTACCATCGTATCCTTTGGCCCCAGCAAAACGAAATTAGCGCCGGCTGAATGTACAATGGCACTGATCTTCATCACATTCGCATAGGAAACATCGCTATACGAAAAAACACAGACATCTACATTGAATTCCCTGATCAGTCTGGGTAAATCGCTCTCAGCAAAAATGGGAATGCCGTCGGGATATAATTTGCCGGCTAACTCAGCGGGATATTTCCTGCCTTCAATATCAGGGATCTGCGCTGCAGTGAATGCAACCACATCATAGAAATCATGGTCCCTGTAATACGTGTTGAAATTATGGAAATCCCTTCCTGCAGCTCCAATAATGATGACCTTTTTTCGCATAAAGAAAATGTTTGTTATTTCGTTAACATAAAAATCACTTTTTGCAAAGGTAAATTTTTCGTCGAGTCCGACAATAAAAAAAGCGCTAATTTTGTCAACCATGACGATCGAGTTATCAATCCATGCCTGATAAAATACTCGCAGAACAAGCAGCACGAGCCATTAAATCCCTCTTCGGAATCGAAGCCGGACCGGAGATGAACCTGGTACAGAAGACCCGGAAAGAATTTGAAGGGGACCTGACCATCGTGTTATTTCCACTGACCAGACTGCTGCGCAAATCCCCGCAGGTCATCGGCGAAGAACTGGGCAACCATTTACTGCTGAATTCCGAAATGATCCAATCCTGCAAGGTCATTTCCGGTTATCTGAATATCATCCTGAAGCCTTCCTGGTGGATGAACTTTTTTCTTCATAACTATCAGAATCCATTGTTCGGGATTCAGGAAGCGGTTTCAGGAGATCCGGTAGTGATCGAATATTCATCACCCAATACCAATAAACCTCTTCATCTGGGCCATATTCGCAATAACCTGATTGGCTACTCACTGGCTCAGATCATTTCCGCTTGTGGTAATAAAGTCATCAAAGTCAATCTTGTCAACGACCGGGGAATCCATATCTGCAAATCCATGCTGGCCTGGAAGAAATGGAGTGGGGGAGAGACACCCGAATCGACACATACCAAAGGCGACCATCTGATCGGTAAGTACTATGTCCTGTTTGAGACAAGGTACAGGGAAGAGGTGAAACACCTCGTAGAAAAAGGATTGACGGAAGAAGAGGCACTCCGGCAGGCTCCGTTGATCGACGAAGCCCAGCGCATGCTGAAAAAATGGGAAGAAAAGGATCCGGAAACAATTGCCCTCTGGCACCGGATGAACCATTGGGCCTACGACGGATTTGATGAAACCTACCGGCAAATGGGGGTGGACTTTGATAAGATATACTATGAATCAGACACCTACCTGCTCGGAAAACAACTGGTGGAAGAAGGATTGAAAAAAGGCGCCCTGCAAAGAAAAGAAGACGGATCGGTCTGGGCTGATCTGACCGAAAACGGTCTCGACTGGAAATTACTGATCCGTGCTGATGGCACTTCGGTATATATGACCCAGGATCTGGGGACTGCACAACTCCGCTATGATGAATTTCATCCGCAAAAACTGATCTATGTCGTTGGAAATGAGCAGATCTATCATTTTGACGTCCTGAAGATCATCCTCAAAAAACTTGGAAGGGATTGGGCTGACCATATTTATCATCTTTCCTACGGCATGGTGGAACTGCCTGAAGGTAAGATGAAATCAAGGGAAGGTAAGATCGTGGATGCAGATGATCTTATGCAGGAAATGTCGGTCACGGCTGAAAGAATGACACGCGAACTGGGTAAGATGGATGATTTTGATCAGGAGGAAGCTTCCAGGTTGTACCGCCAGGTAGGGCTTGCGGCCCTGAAGTATTTCATACTGAAAGTGGATCCAATGAAAACCATGGTGTTCAATCCGGAGGAATCCATCGACTTCAATGGCAATACAGGTCCCTTCATTCAATACACCTATGCCCGAATACAGTCGGTTTTGCGCAAAGCATCCGGGCTGGAAATACCCGATGATGTTAATCTGAATGCCGACGTTGAACTTATTCCCAAGGAAATTGACCTGGTCAAACTCATCGCCGACTTTCCTTCAGCGGTGAAGGAGGCCGGCGCAAATTACAGCCCATCCGTAATTGCTTCTTATGTTTATGATCTGGCCAGGGAATATAACCAGTTCTACCACGATCATTCCATCCTGAAAGCCGGAAAACCGGCGCAGGTTCATTTCCGCATTGAATTGTCCCGCTTTGTGGGAAATGTCATAAAGACAGCCATGGGATTACTTGGAATTGAAGTCCCCGAAAAGATGTAAAAAAAAGTTGACTTTTGGGCCCATTAATTTATCATTTTAGCCATATTATGGGCAGTGATGTGGGTGTACTCATCCACCTTGACCATTTAACCCATAAAAATTAAATTATAAGGAATATGAAAAATAAACATTTAATCCTGCTCTCCACAATTCTGTTCACATTATTCTCTATAATCTCATGCCAAAAAGAGCACACCGCCGACCCCAACCAGCTACTTATTGACCAGATGAAAGCTGTGACTGATTCAATAATTAAAAACACCTCGGTTCCTGGCATAGTGGCATTGGTGGTAGATAAAAAAAGAGGGATTGATTGGTTGTATGCAGCAGGCGTAAGCGACAAGGTGACCAATGCGCCTATGGATGTCAATCATACCTTTAGGATTGCAAGCAACACCAAGACATTTACAGGGACTGTGCTTCTCCAGCTAGTAGGTGAAGGGAGAATCTCTCTGAACGATAAAGTAACGAAGTATTTTCCCCAGTACGCCGCTGCCAGCGACATTACACTGACTATGCTCGCCAACATGACCAGTGGCTTGTTTGACTATTTTGATGATGAGCGATGGGTTACCGGATTCAAAACCCAACCATTGCGGGTTTGGACTCCAGAAGAAATTGTAGATTTATCTTTCTCTCATCCTTTACTTTTTGGGCCAGGTACTCAATACAAATATACCAACACCAACACCATCCTCTTGGGAATGATTATTGAAAAGGTTACCGGCAATAAGCTGGAAACGGAGATTAATAACCGCATTGTCACACCCCTGAATCTGAAAAATACTGGATTTCTGACCAGCGGAGCCACTTTACCCGGCAACCACGGAAGGGGATATGATTTTGGTGAACTTGGTATTACCGGTGATGTTACTGAATCCTACGATGTCTCCAATTCAGGAGCTGCAGGTGCAGTTTATACCACACCACGAGAGTTACAGCTATTTGTTGAACGCATGGTGGAAGGCGGGTTACTCCCTGATTCACTCCAGGACAGGAGGCTTAACAAAGATTTCAACCAGTTTGGTCCCGTTCAGTCCTACGGATTATGCCTGACGAAGATGGGATCTTTTTATGGTCATAACGGAGTTATTTGGGGGTATGTGTCATCCATGTACCATAGTCCCGAAAAGCAGTGTACAGTAATTATCTATTACAACCTTTGTCAGCCGGCGGAATACTTCCCCGACAGTCTGTTTTTAAGATTTATGGAAATCCTTTACTCTAAGTATATCTTTTAATCCATGCTAAAAAACAAACACAAATACCGGCTCATAAAAAAGCTAACTATCATCCTGCTTAACTTCGGTTGTAGTAAAAACAATGGTTATTCTTTATTTGACCTATTTCAACATACACGATATTCTATTATCTGAAAAGTATTAACGAATAAGACAAGATAATGCACGAAACACTAATAAGTAAGGCTTCGTGCTGGGCTTGCGCCGCACGAAGCCTTACTTATTGTGTGCTGTACTATTTATTAAAAGGTATGAAAAGCATGAGTAGAGAACAATCCAACTATTGCCAACACGATTATAAGAGCAGCGAATGCTTCTTTACTTACTCTTATTGTCTTGGCTTTATTGATGTATTTTACCAAAGAATGCCAGTTATAGTAGACATGTATAACCACGGATATAGTAAACAAAATCGCAGCCATATCGTGAACTGACATCCAAAAGTGCCTAGCTCCGATAATAGGTTCAATTTGAAGTCTATGGTTCATATACCCGGAGAATGGCAAAATAGTACCAGAAAAGAACATTGTACTTGCGATAAATGCTCTTTTGTTGAATGGTTTCTTAATCTGATCTGTGTTCATTAGTATCGATTAGGTTTTATTATTAAGCTTCAATAAATTTTTTATTTGTGCGATTGACCTGGCATGGCACATAACGGTCGGTGGTATGAAAAGTTGCCGATTGCGGGTGATTTCCTATCAAGATACACAAAAGTTGAAGCAGGCTACTACCCTTGAATTACCTACTATCCCGGCAATTTTTTATACCGCGTGTTGCACTAAATCCCGTCCCACGCTGAGCGTAGAGACGGGAAAGCTTTTTTCATTGAAAACAGTATAAAGGGTATTAACAACAAAACTCTTCATATTATGGAAAAAGCCACACCTAAGTTACGTAAAAAAACATTTACGATTGTAGAACAAGCCTGCCATGAAATTCATGGGTTTTCAAAACTGTACCAGGAACTGCAGGATAAGGTTACCTTAAGCGAACAGACGCAAAGTACGCTTACCAACTATAAACGCAAGCTGGCTCATCTAAACCTGCATTTCGGCAAACTTCCGCAGCATATCAGCGAGCGGGAGATCAACAGGTACCTGGCTTCGCTGGCACGCAAATCGGCGCGTCCTTCGCTGAGTGACTTTAAATTCACGGTTTACGGTCTTCGGTATTGTTACCGGTTGCTGGGAATGAATGAAAAAGTAGTAATGCTACCATCGATCCATCGGGAGAAGAAGCTGCCGGTAGTACTGAACCGATCCGAATGCCGGGCTCTGTTAAAAGCTCCGGAGTTGTTAAAGCATCGAGTACTGCTGTCGTTGATGTATTCTGCCGGACTCCGTGCACGGGAAGTCTCGCGCCTGGAGTTGAAGGACATTGATTCGGAGCGGATGATGATCCACATACACCGGTGAGACCTGGCCATGAACTGGCAGAGATCATTGAGCGTTATCACGTGGCGGGATTTTCCCGCTTTCAGCGGGACAGGCTGTGCAACACGGCTTCATGCTGGGCTTGCGCCGCACGAAGCCTTACTTATTACCGGCACGTGCTTTTTATCCTACTATTTCAATCCTAATTTTCTATTTTCTTTTAATAATTCTATTGACTCTTTCAATCTACTCAGAATTGTTTCTTCTCTTTTGGCATCGGTAATCCAGAGTATATAGTGTCGTTTATAAGTCTGAGCAAGATTATTGAAATTTGTTAATGCCGGTTCATTTTTAACGAGTTCTTTTAAGATAAAATCTGGAATGTGAAATTCTTTTTTCTCATTAGCTCTCTTTGGACTTTTAACATCCCAATCAACTTTACCTGTTTTTAAATAAATATCAATCTTTTTTAGTCCCGCTTCAGTCATTTTATCTTCGTTTATCAATGAAAGCAACATTCTTTTATTTAAATCTGACCATTTGGAAACATTAGTTCTCGGTGTAAATTTTCTTAAATATTGATCATCATCCACTTTCTTTATTATACTA
Source organism: Lentimicrobiaceae bacterium (assembly GCA_017993235.1). Lineage (GTDB taxonomy): Bacteria > Bacteroidota > Bacteroidia > Bacteroidales > JAGONC01 > JAGONC01. Next base: position 30,774 of record JAGONC010000029.1, on the reverse strand, counting down.
TCAATCCATCCAAAACAAAGAGCTTCTTCCAGAGCTTCATTATATTCTATGCAGTCAATATTTACGTGCTTTTTATAAAAAATCATCCAAATACCCAAACTCCTATTATGATTCTCTTCTAACCAGTTTCGGAAGGATTTTCGACTATCAAAATATTTATGCTCAAGTTCTCCCATTTTGGTGTTTTTAGCATTGCCGGTAACGTGTTGCCGCTAAACGCAACAAAGGTGCAACCTTTGCTTGCAACATTGCCGCAGGCTTTGTTGCGGTTAGCGGCATATTAGCCACTGTTTGTAACTACATATACTATTTTTCAAAGAAATTAAATTGAAGTATTTCTTTAACAACATTTTCATCCTTTATGGATATCAAATATATGGGCTTAGTAGGTAATTTAATCCCTTTCAAACTATTATAAACATCTGACATTGGAACGACAATTTTCGTTTTATCAGAATTCAAATTTTTATCAGTTGACGTAAAAATTACTTTATTGTTGTTTTTGATCATTATTTCAATTACGCAACCTGATTTAATTGGCTTTTTATTTCCTTGTGAGAAGGAAAGTGTGTCAGTTATATTATCAAAATAAAAAGTCAATTGATTGTTTATGATTTTGATCGTAAATGATGAATGATCATTATTTAATACCATTGACCACTCATTTGAGCTTTGTGCATTCAGGATTGTGCCCAATATGATAAATACCATGAGCAAAATTGCGTTTAAAACTAGTTTTTTCATATGCTGGGATTTAAGTTTACAAATAGTGGCTAACGCCCAGGGCGCTGCGCATTCGTTATGGGTAGGCAATTTCATTTTTCTCTTTTTGCGAAGTAGTACTTAAGACCAATTTGCATTAAAAAAGAATTGACATTTACATCTGTGGCACTAACTGTTTCAATATTTGAATAATGAGTTATTGTTTCGTAGTACAATGGACTGAAATTAGCAAGATAACTTCCTTTAATAAAAAGATCTACCTTTTGTCTGAATCGGTAACCGATTGATAAACTTGTTTCAATCCCAAAATTCATTTTTGAAGAGATATAGCCATATGCTCTAGTTGAATCTGATGTAGTTGGAATAAAATTAGGATCTCCAGGAAATGCAGATACGTTTTCACCCCAACCCATAGTAGGTTGGCTTTCTGAGTAATCACGTGAAATGAAAATATCAAAGGCAATTTCAGGTTTAATAAATAATTTTTGCTTGGCAGTTAAAAATTCCATTCCCAGGCGAATTGGTATAACCCAATTTTCTGCACCACTACCTGAAGAATTGGATTTATTAACCTTGAATGTAGTATAATCATATTCAATCATAGGATATTCGGAGTAATAACCGTAAAATCCTGTTTCTATACTATAACTTTTGTACTTATAACCCACAATTCCGCCTAGCACACCACCTATTGATGTCTGGGTTAACTCAAATCCTTTACTATTCACGTAATGAAACCTGTCAAATAATCCTCCATTTTCATAGCCAATGTAAAATCCATTTTGACTCAAACATATTCCAGAAATGAATAAGGAAAATAAAATTAAAAAAGGCTTTTTCATTTTATTACTTTTTTGGTTTGGAAATATTGACGAAACGAATACATTTAAAAAAAATTGCTAACCCATAACGTTTTGCCGCTATACCCAGTGCGTTGGATAAAAGGAGGCTGTCTCGAATTATGAGACAGCCTCCTTTTTTTTATTCACAAATACTTAAGCATGTCCTTTTCTTTGTCATGAAACCCCGATGTAAATCGGGGTAAACTCCAAAAAGTACCAAAAGAACCGAGCGAAGCGAGCTCACGAATACCTTGAATAATAAACAATTATATGAGTAAAAATCTAGACTGGACTTCTCGGCGACCCACATACGGCTCAATGGCTTAGGGGGAAAGGGCACGCCATTTTTGCCGTGTGGGTACCCCGCCTGCGAAGTCCTAGGTCGTTTATAAATACAACAGTATAACTTGCTCTGCATAATTATCAGTTATGGCGGAGCAACCTAGGGAAGCGGACTGAGGCCCGAAGGGCCGAGGGAGCTTTCCAGTTGCGAAGCCATAACGCGGCCATGCGGCCGGGGAGAGGAAAGAATATCCAACATACGAACATACAAAGTGGAAGTTGAACTGAAAGGCGAAGGCGATTTACCAACGGAACTGTGAATTCAGAAATATTTGGGAAATCTGACTTCCGTTCAAATATCAACTTTAACTTCAACTTTCACCTCTACCTGGCTAATCGGTAATGGCTATTCATCCTGCCTTTCCGCCGGGGCCCAATTCTAACATCAAGTTATTCCCAACGGCTTCTTCTATGTCACCCCTGACGAGGTTCTGAAATGATCGGCTGACGATTTTTGCTACCAATATGTCGCACCTACGGTGCTACTAAGATGGAACACCCCCGGTGTATGAAAATGTATTTAAATTCAGGGCGCAGTTCAGGGCAGCGAAGCCCTGGTGGTACCAAATACCCGGAGCCATGCGACGGGTATTTGGCAGAGTGAGGGATCGATCGAGCTATGGTCACAAAAAAGTAAAAGAAACATACGTGACCCTGCGGCCGGGGAGCAAAAAATGTATAATAAACAGGATCAAGGAATCGGAAGAGGGGGAAACAAAAGAGGGTGCCTCACTTTTGAGACACCCTCTTCCTTTCAACCTTCTACTTCTACCTCAACTTCCACCTCTGCCTGGGTAATCAGTGATCGATATTCACCCTAGTATGGTGGCTGCCAGGTACAAACATCCTACTGAATCGTCACCTTCTTCGAATACGTGCCATCATTGGTTTCAACAATGATGAAATAGATACCCGCTTCGAGAGAAGACGTATTGATCTTCACGATCTCGTTGGCATTCACATCCTGGCGGTTGTAGATCATCTGACCCGTGTAGTTCATCATCCGGATGGTCTTGAGCTGTATGGTGGTCATGACGTTTACATTATCATCTGCCGGATTTGGGTAGATCCTGATCAGTGAATTATCCAACTCGTTCATACCCACAGTGATGTCAGCATCGTCGCAGACGGCCTCTGATTCACATAATCCACCGTAATTGGCTGTTACGCAATATTCGTACGCGCCGTTTTCCAATCCAAGATCGGCATAGGATGTTTCAGTGATGGGCGTTTCGGTGATGACTTCGCCATTGCGCCATACATTGTATCCAACCAGTGAGCGGGTCTGTGGATTGAATGGAACAACGATGGGTGTCGGCAAAGCATTGATGGCCAGCTGAGCATTCACAGGATAAATGACTGGTTCTGACTGAACCGGTTTACCCGGATCCAGCGGCTGGTTCATCCAGTCAACATAAGCCCTGATATGCCAGTTAAAGTCATAGGTGGTACTCAGTGAATGCATGCTCTGCCAATCTCCCGACAGGTTGATCATATCTCCACCGGGCACCATGGGGCCGGAGTCATAGCCAGCGGGATAGTCCCCGGTCGGCTGGTTTATACAGGAATATCCTATATATAGCTGTTGTGAACCATCAATCAGTACAGGGGTGGTAAGGTCAAAGATATTCCATGCTTCGATTGACGGATCAACCAATTGCTCCAGGAGTACCTCAGAAGACTCTCCTCCCCATATTTTCAACACATAGGTAGTTAACCCACCAAGAGGGTACATGGAAATCGCGGTGATATACATGCCTTCGTATGCTTCCAGAAAGTCAGCACTAAAGAGTGCCGCAACATCAAAGGTTCCTCCGTTGGTCAGACCAATTGAGCCCTGGATGGTCTCATTGTCATAGAATATCCATTGAGGTAGTTCTCCCGGGGGCATCCAGGTCAGGTAAACATCCGGCGTACCCTCTACGTTGGAGATTTCCAGCTGGTTAACGGGATCCGTGGCTTCCACATCGGCAATGGCTTCATTGGACGCGATCGACATGCCTTCATCGTAAACTGCTTTCACGGTATAGGCATATGTTTCGGGATCGACAAGCATATCGGTATAGGTCGTTTCGACAATGGGATCCGGATTGATCAGAACCGCATCGCGGTAAACGTTGTAACCCTCCAGAACCGACTTACCTCCTGCCGGTGCATCCCAGTCAAGAATGACATCATGACAGTCGACCTCAGCCGTTAGATTCGACGGTGGAACAAGAGGTGAAGGTGTTACGGTAAGTGTTACCGGGATTTCAAGGACGGGATTGACAAGGTCGTTGCTGTAAATGATAATTGTGGCATTGTAGGTACCTTCCAGAAGCATGCTGGCATCAAAGGTCAGGTTGATCTCATCGGATCCGCCTGGTTCGACTTCCCCTTCCATCTGGTCGATGAATAACCATTGTTCGATAGGTTCACCAGTAAGCAATCCCCGGACATTATAGTCATACGGCAGCGAAGATTTCTGCCAGGGACCGGTACCGATTTGCTGCCATCTGCCATTGGGATCAGGGGCCAGCCCTTCATCCGTACTTGCAGCATATACGCTGTCAAGTTCCATGAAAGAATAAACGATCCAGAGATCTTCCCCTGTAACCGGGACAGGATTGTTGAATTCAATCGTATTCCATCCGTCTTCTGCAGTAAAGGATTGTGAATGCAACAATGAACCCGGGGCATTCTCTGAGCCCATCCCGAAGACCTTGACTTTAGACTGCGTGATTCCTATGGAAGTCTGAACAAAAACATCAATGGAAGTAAGTCCCATGCCGGCATACTGAAGGGTCGTGGCTGACGGGAACATGGCTCCGATCTGCACCTGGATGGGCCAGTTGTAAAAGAGAATGCCGTAATAGGGATCGCCATCATAATGCAGGACAACTTCGTCCCTGGAATTTACCGGGGGATAGGAGCCGGGATCGTAATCCCTTCTGACTGCCCTTTCATAGGTGAGGGATACCGGCGTGGTTCCAGGCTGAACGGCTGCCGGCTGGTAATCCTTTTCAACATCATACACCATGCTGATCGTATAGATCAGGTCATTGTCCCCTGTATTGGCTATGGTCAGCATACCATCTTCAACCTCTCCTGAAACCACACTCGGGGTGAGAGCCTCGGGTGTAACCTCAATGACGGGGAAAGTGGCAACCGCCAGCTCCTGGTAAGCTACGTCATCAAAATAATACATGGGTACTTCAGGGTCTTCTGCCCCGGCATAGAAATCAACGGCATCCAGCTTTTTAAGCCCGTCACCACCACTTGCCTGGAGGCTCCACTGCCAGGTATAAACCATTACATTGTTGATGTACAGCTCTGCCACATCATCATCGAGATTGATAATGTTCTCCACATAAAACCAGGTATCCTTGGGATAGTTGAATGTGGCTGCATTCTCACCCCCTGCATGGATGAAACCGGTCCCGTTGGTCTTAAAGTAGACCTCCAGTCCCCACTCCGAATTGCTGCCGGCGAAATCATGTAAAATGTTGTAATAACCACCATAGCCCGTTGGCACATAATACCACCAGTTCAGGTTATACTGACCGGCAAGCTTGTCGCCCAGCTTTAGTATCAGGTCGGTGGATCCATCCACTTTCACGGATTTTGAAGAGCTGTGCGACTGTGCATTGGAAATCAATGCATCCTCAGCGGAACCCGGATCTTCCGACCAGGTCGTCCACCAGGTTGGATTCTGAACAGCAAGATAATTCCCAACCGTGTAACTTTCGAAATCATCTTCATAAAGCACCGTCACCTCATAGTCAAAATCCATGTCATCAAAGTAGTACGTTGGCGTTTCGCCGGTAGGAGCGCCTGCAAACAGGTCAGCTGCATCCAGTTTTTTAAGGCCTTCCTCACCGGTGGCCTGGAGACTCCACTGCCAGGTGTGGATCAGGACATTGTTGATGTGAAGCTCGGCCTCATCATCATCCAGATTGACAATGTTTTCAATATAAAACCATGTATCTTTCGGATAATTGAATGTGGCAGCGTTTTCGCCCCCCGCATTGATATAACCGGTTCCATTGGTATTGAAGTAAACTTCCAGTCCCCATTCGGATGAACTTCCTGCAAAATCATGCAGAAGGTTATAATAACCACCAAAACCTGTGGGGACGTAAAACCAGAAGTTCACGTGATACTTACCCGCAAGCAGATCATTTAATTGGAGAATCAGGTCAGTGGATCCATCCACTTTTACTGATTTGGATGAACTGTGGGATTGTGCATCGGATATCAGGGCATCCTCAGCAGATCCCGGATCCTCCGACCAGGTTGTCCACCAGGTCGGATTCTGGACAGCCACATAACCGCCTACCGTATACGACTCAAAGTCGTCCTGGTACGGCTGGGCATTCACATACGTTAATGCGGAGATTAACAGTGTACAAATGAGAAGTAATCCTTTTTTCATAATACGTTATTTTTAGTTAAACATTCAAGGATTTATATCATGCAAAGATAGAAAAAATAAAATAAGAAATAATTTTCAACCTCTATCGGATAACGATTTCATCGGCGAAGATCCAGGCTTTTCTTCCAGAGCCTTTATGCCAGTCAGGACAGGTGCCCATATTTGAGGCAATTATATGGATATATCGTATATCTCGCATGACGTCGGCGGTGAAATCTGTTTTAAAGATCCCTGTCTCCATAGGAGAACGATCAGCGCCAGCAGTTTTCAGGGGTATATATTCCTTTCCGTCCCGGGATATGCTGAAAGAGACACTGACTGGGAGGAAAACCCAGGCATTAATGTCCTGAAGAAACCCAATCGAAACATTTTTAATATATTGCATTTCACCAAGATCCACGATTGCATCCAGATCAATCCCCTCATAACCCTGCCAGGTGCCTGTCCGGAAATTCAACGGTCCGGTTATACCATCAATCAGGGCGCCGTCACCCCCGGCAGAATACTGACCGGCATATTCTGTATTCAAATGGATGCTTCTGCCTTTCGGTAGCTTAATGAAATCCGCCGACAGCACTCCGCTGCTGACTCCATCCTTGAATGAAATGGCTTTCAGGATGAATGACTCATCAGAACGGACAGGCTGCAAGTACGCTGTGGATTGTTCATCCGGTGTTGAACCGTCGGTCGTATAAAATATCTCCGATCCATCCGTACTGGCAAGGATCACGGTAACGCTGTCGATGAAGGTACGGTCTCCTTTTACCAGATAAGGCACGGGTTGGATCAGATGATCCTCAACAGAAGAAGAGGGGAGATCACCGGGGATGATCTGCCGGGTCAGGTCAGGCTCTGGGCCCATTTTAAGGATCAGTTCACCTCCTGAAAGCACATCTTCGTGAGAGATAAACCACTTTGAATATGTTTTACCGTTCAGGGTGGCAGATTGGATGTACATATTCTTAACACTGTTATTCTGCGTCCGAATGACAAAGGTCCGGCCATTTTCAAGCGCGATAGTCACTTTATCCAAAACGGGTGAGCCAAGGATGTATGCATTATCTCCGGGGCATACAGGATAGAAACCCATTGCGCTGAGCACGTACCACGCCGACATCTGGCCACAATCTTCGTTGCCGCATAATCCATCCGGCTGGTCCGTGTAAAGCTCCGTCATGATCCTGCGAACGGTCTCCTGGGTTTTCCACGGCCTGCCGGCATAGGAGTACAGGTAGGCCATGTGATGGCTGGGCTCATTGCCATGAGCGTACTGCCCCACCATACCTGTGATATCGGATTGATCACGGCCAGTCGTCTCGGATGATTCCGTAAAAAGCTGATCCAGTTTTTCACTGAAAGATGCTGAACCGCCCATACTTTCCATCAGGCCAGCTATATCCTGCGGAACAAAGAAGCTGTATTGCCAGGAATTTGCTTCCGTCAAGGTAAAATTGACCTCTTTCGGATCAAAGGGAGTAAACCATCGGCCATTCATCTTTGCCCGCATGAATCCCGTGGTAGGATCAAAGATGTTTTTCCAGGACTGTGCCCGTTGGATAAAAATTCCGTAATCTTCTGTCTTGCCCAGGGCCGAAGCCATCTGCGCAATGCACCAGTCATCATAAGCATATTCCAGCGTCCGGGATACGCATTCAGCTTCATCCTCAGCCGGGATATAGCCATTTTCCCGATAGGATTTCAGCCCGAAGTGATCCAGCATGGCGCTGTGCTTCATCGCCTCATAGGCCAGGCCGACGTCATAGTCACGAATCCCCTTCTGATAAGCATCAGCGATGACCGGGATAGCATGATAGCCAATCATGCATTCGGTCTCGTTGGCTGCCAGTTCCCAGACCGGTAAACGGCCGCCCTGAAGGTACTGGTTGATGAAGGTCTGTATGAAATCAAGGGTGCGCTTATGTTGAACAAGCGTCAGTAAAGGATGCTCTGCACGGAATGTATCCCACAGGGAAAAAACTGTATAATGCTGATACTCTTGTGCCTGGTGAACCTGAAAATCCCTGCCCAGATAGCTCCCGTCAACATCCATGAACAGATTGGGTGTGAGAAATGAATGATAGAGTGCAGTGTAAAATATGGTTTTCTGGGATCTCGTACCTCCTTCCACACGGATCTTCTTCAATTCGTCGTTCCAGGCAACATTCGCTTCTGAACGAATACGGTCAAAATCCCAGTCTGGAACCTCTGCCTCAAGATTTTTCCTGGCTCCTTCCACACTTACCGGCGACAGTCCGATTTTAACGATGACCGGCTCATTATCTTTCGTAGTGAATGTCAGGCAGGCTTTTACATTTGTTCCGGACACTTTTTTTCCCTTTACTTCCTGATCATTTAAATATAAATTCGCTGCTTTGAATTCCTTTGAAAATTCTGCCACGAAGTAGATCCGCTGGTCATCCGCCCAGGAGGTGGATCTTCTGAATCCTTTCACTTCCGTGTCGTCGACCACCTCAAGATAAGATTCCAACACCTTGTCGCGGTGCCGAAGGTCGATGATCACATGGGAAGAATCATTCTCGGGAAAAGTGTACCTGTGCATTCCCGAACGTTTTGTCACCGTAAGTTCAGCTGTAATATCCTCATCATCCAGATAGGTCGAGTAATATCCTGGAACGGCCTTTTCATTGGCATGACTGAACCTTGAAGCATAACCCCTGTCCGGATCATTCCGACCGTTCTCCGTTTGGATCTCACCGACCGTTGGCATGAACAGGATGTCGCAATAATCCGGTACGCCGGTGCCGCTCAGGTGTGTATGGCTGAAGCCATAAACGACGCTGTCATCATAGTGGTAACCTGAACAGCCATCCCAGCCCTCCAGCCGGGTATCAGGGCTAAGCTGGATCATCCCGAAAGGCAGGCTCGCTCCCGGATAGGTGTGGCCATGCGCACCGGTTCCTATGAACGGATTTACATATCCGGTCAGGTCCTTTTCTTTATCTGTACAGGATAAAAGAAATACCAAAAGAAAAAAAACAGCATAAGAATATTTCATAATGCAGGGATTATTGAAACAATTTCAACACGTCATCAGCAGCGCGGGTAGTGAATTCATTTACTTTCTGCTTCAGGGTGGCAGGATCATTTCTGTACTTGAAGAGGGTTACCCGTTCGAAAGTAGCCTGTTTTTGAATACAATCCCTTTCGAAGGAATGACTTTTTTTTCTAGCTTTTACGGATAATTCTCCGTACGACTCGTCGATTTGTTGTGCGTGATGATAAAAGTACCAGTAGGCGAGGGAGTCCGTTGCTGCATAGAGGTCAGCAGGAGGGTTAAAATGATGATCCAGGGCAACATCCAGCGAATACTTCTGGTAAGGACCGGGGATTTGGGTTACTCCGCAGTACCAGGGAATAAAAGGATGGACACATGGACGGTAGGGAGCGATCCACAGCACAGCTCCGATATCAGCAGGAAGGTAATTTCTGAGCTGGGCAACAAATCCATACTGGGTGGTCGGGGAGCAGATGGGATCGCTTTCCGTAAAATGAGGATTCCCATCCCTGTATCCATGGGTAAGATCGAGAGGTGTACCTTCATAATGATCGCGCAGCAGCTCCATCACATCGGTCAGGGATACTTTCCGTTCAGGAAGAAAGGAAAAAGGAAATTCGTCGCCCAGGTCATATTCATAAAGCGCCAGTGCATTGATCCCTTTCCACATCCTGCTGATGTTGCTTTTATGGACCAGTTTGTCGGGTGAGCTGTAAGCTTTCCGGAAATTGAACTCCCCATCGCTTCGGGCATCATACCAGCCTCTGGCGGTCGCATATTCAACCAGATCCGGAGAACCCAGGAAATTGGCAGTGTCTGCGAGATCCACAAGGGTAATGGTGTAAAAATTGGGGACCACGGCCACCCTGTTATCCGGTATCCGCTGCGCCACCCAGTGTTTGCCCCTGACCACAGCCATGATCCAGGCTTCGTTCGGGTCAGCGATGAAATAGCTTCTTCCCGAAAAAATATAGCCAAACCTGTCGATCAGTTCCCCCCCGATTTTAACACCTTCCCTGGCCGTTTTTGCCCGCTCAGCCATGATCCTCCGAAGCCAGTATCCGATCCCGCCTTCGGTGATTTCCGGATTATCCTCCCTGGAATCGCACTGATCCGAAGCGATCACCACACCAAATTCATTCATATACGTGTCGGATGATTCCAGCTCAGGCATATCCAGCCATAGATAGGCATGGGTCTCAACGGCCTGGGGAATCACAGCACCTTCCTTATTGACGGTCACAACAGAACCGGGATCGTGGATTTTCCGCTCAACCTTGTACCAGTTTACGATCCGTGTCCCGTAATCGTCCTCGTTATGTGCAAACAATACCGAACCGTCCGCTGTGGCATTTCTTCCTGCAATGACGGTAAAACAATTGAAGGGATCTATGTCTGATTGCTGAGCTACCCCTGAAATGTGAAAAGCAAGTATGAGAATGAACCAGAAGGATTTATGAAGGGATATATTCATTGTTGTTTGATTGAAAATGTATTGAATGCATATCAAAACCCCGTGCCCACAAATATAGGAAATCTGTCCCTTCAAATTCTTATCATCTTTGCTCTGACCTATGCTATAAAAAAGCCAATGATGTGCTGAATTGTCAATAAATCAGCTATCTTTGCATAAGGTTAATTCACCGTTCAAACCATTCAAACATGAATCCTTTCTGCTCTCTTATCACAGGAACAGGAAGTTATCTGCCGAGCACCCCGGTCACCAATGATGATTTTCTCAAAAGTGAATTTTATGATACCAGGGGAAATAAAATTGATTCCCCAATCCATGAGATCATTGAAAAATTTAAAGCGATCACCGGCATTTCCAAAAGAAGGTACGTCACCACTGAACTGGTAGCCTCAGATATCGCTTATCTGGCTGCAAAGCAGGCAATTGAATCATCGGGAACCGATCAGGAAACATTCGACTATATCATTGTAGCGCATAACTTCGGTGATATACGTTCGGGCGATAACAGGACGGATATGGTTCCATCCATTGCCGCCAGGGTAAAACATAAGCTGAACATCGCAAATCCATGGACGGTTGCCTTTGACCTTCCCTTTGGTTGTCCGGGCTGGTTACAGGCAATGATCACGGCGGATTACTTCATCAGGAGCGGTGATGCAAAAAAAATCCTGGTCATTGGAGCTGAAACGCTTTCCAGGGTGAGCGATCCCCATGACCGCGACAGCATGATCTATGCCGATGGCGCAGGGGCTACTATCCTTGAATCGGTCGAAAGTGAATCTCCTGTAGGGATCATTTCTCATGCTACGCGGTCGGATACCGGGGTGCATTTTAAGTTGATGTGGATGGGGAAATCAAACAATCCATTATCCGGTAACGGGAATTATTTTATCAAAATGAATGGGCATCGGCTTTATGAATATGCCATTACCCATGTCCCGCAGCTTGTAAAGGAAACGGTTGAGAAAGCGGGGATCGAACCCACCCAGATTAAAAAAATTCTGATCCATCAGGCGAACGAGAAGCTTGATCTGGAAATTGTCAACCGCTTATACAGGCTTTTTGGTTACGAGGAACCACCGGGGGATATTTTGCCCATGACCATTTCTTTCCTGGGTAACAATTCCGTTGCCACCATTCCGATCCTGATTGATTTGATCTGGAAGAAAAAATTAACCGGTCATTCTATTGCCTCCGGTGATTATGTCGTATTTGCCTCGGTTGGAGCAGGGATGAACATCAATGCGATGGTTTACAGAATGGGGTAGGCTGACCCTATCGATTGTCGATTGTCGATTGCCGATTGTCGATGTTCAGCTCCTAAAACAAATGCCCGATGTTAATGTAAATTCCCCACCCACCATCTCTTTTATCCCCGGCAATACCGCTATCCACGGCTACGATGAAATTATCGTTAAGGACAAGTCTCAGTCCGGCCCCATAGCCGAGATGTCCAAACTTTGATTTCTCTGCATCAATGTCAAAGTTTTTCTTTAATTCATCAGGCATTCCGGCGATAATGGCGGGATCCATATCACGGAACTGGATGATCTTTCCATAATCACCGAATGCCACAGCCGCAATGTAAAAATTCTGCTTGAAAAGTCTGGTCTGCCATACCTTGTATCTCAGTTCCACGTTAGCCAGCAGCGTTCCGTCGCCCACAACCCGGTTCCGTTTAATCCCACGCAGTGATTTTGCCCCTCCAAGTCCATCATTGTTGGTCGCGTTTGAAAATGAATTGAGCAACAGTGATTGAACATAGAAAGGCGCCGGCTCTTTGCCACTGATCGTACCCTGGTAGGCGAGTCTGTAGGCAAACGTAAACTGATCAGAGATCAGTGGAACGTATTGACGATGCGTTATCTCAAACCTGGCAAAGGTGGATTTGACATCCCCAAGGGGAGGAGCAGTCATGATAATGATTTCATCCCACAGGCCTTTATTCGGCGCAGGTTCATTGTCACGTGTGTCGTAGATCAGTCCTGTTTTTATGTAAAAGATCTGTCCTCCATCTTTCTCATCCTGGTTGATCAAACCATAATCAACATAATGGTCATATAAGAGCAGGGTGGAATCCGGCAGTTTTTTATCTTCTGATTTGCCTTTGTTCAAGCGGTCAATATCCACGGTGGCTGTCGTAAAATTATAATAAGCCAGTCCGGCAAGCCACCGGAATTTCTGCGAAGTGATCCTTCCCTGAAAATCGAGAAGCAGGCGCAGCTGCTTACGGTCCAGCTTGTAATACATGCGGGAGATGTAATTGGCAGTATCTTCATCATCCTCGTATTCCTGGTGATACACAGCATCATATCCATTGAATCCGTAGAAGTCCAGCGCTTTATCCGTAAGGTAGCATGCATCGACCGTCATCCGGATATGCTTTGGCAGCAGGGTTTTTGTATCATAGAAGATCTGATTCACTCCGGTTCCTTTTGTAAATCTGGACCACTCAACGTAGATCATGTGCTTATAATCGGGGTAGATGGTGCCATCACCAAAATCATTTAACTGTGCCAGGGCTCCATATTGAAAACCCAGATCTGCATCATAAGCCACAACTGGTAATGCCCCCAATCTCCACCCTTTTTTGGCGGTAGTTTTCAGTGTATCCTGCTGGGCAACACCGTTGAAACATATCAGCAGCAATACAAACAGTGTAAAACAGATTCTCTTTTTCATGGATAAAAGGGTTGGTAATATCAGAAAGGGATTCTTCTTTGTATGACCTGTTGCGTGATGATCGCAATTTAAAATTAATACAGACTCAAAAATCAAATATCATAAATCTTTTATCAGATATCCGAAAGCCCTGTCACCAGGGCTTTCGGAGTGATCCCGGCAGGATTCGAACCTGCGACCCGCAGCTTAGAAGGCTGCTGCTCTATCCAGCTGAGCTACGAGACCGGGACGATAAATTTAAGTTTCAGTATTTATGATTCAGTATTTATGATTTATTTTTGATTTTTGATTTTTGATTTAATAAACTGGGGCAAAGATACAAATTATTGATCATTTCAGGCATATTCGTGCCAAATCACTTTTACTTTTTGCTCTTTACTGTTTGCAATTTGATATTAATAAATTATGGAATTCCTTTTTGGTAAAAAGCAGCCGGAACTGGTTGAAATCGCCCTGCAGCAGGGGCTTCCCGCCTACAATGGCCGGCAGATTACGGAATGGCTTTACAAGAAAGGGATCGTTTCCATTGATGAGATGTCGAACCTTTCAAAGAAATCCAGGGAACTGCTGAAACAGACCTTTGAGGTTGGCATTCAGTCACCGGTCAGGGTACAGGTATCCGCTGACGGAACGAAAAAATACCTTTTCCCGGCAGGGGAGGGGCGTTACGTTGAAACGGCCTGGATACCCGATGGGGATAGGGCTACCCTTTGTCTTTCGACACAGGTGGGTTGCCGCATGGGCTGCCGGTTCTGTATGACGGCCCGGCAGGGTTTGCAGGGACAATTATCCTGCGGTGAAATTCTCAACCAATACCAAAGTCTTCCGGAGCGCAACTCCATTACCAACATCGTCTACATGGGAATGGGCGAACCTTTCGACAACCCCGGAAATGTCATGGACAGCCTTGAGGTCTTTACCGCCGAATGGGGATACGCCATGAGTCCCAGGCGAATCACGGTCTCCACCATCGGAGTGATTCCGGGCATGAAGGAATTCCTAGTAAGAAACAAATGTCATCTGGCCATCAGCCTTCATACCCCTTTTGAAAATGAACGAAGGGAGCTGATGCCTGCCGAGATCAAGTACCCCATCCATGAAGTCATACATATAATCAGCGGCTTTGATGTTGGACTCCAGCGCCGGATTTCCTTTGAGTATATCATGTTCAGGGGATTCAACGATACCATGCGTCATGTAGCCGAACTGGCCCGCATCCTCAATAAGATCCGCTGCCGCATCAACCTCATCCGCTTTCACCCCATCCCCGGCACACGGCTGGAAAGCTCGGACGAATGGACGATCCAGAACTTCCAGCAGGCACTCAAAGACAAGGGGATCATTACCACACTGAGAGCCTCACGGGGGCAGGATATCGCCGCAGCGTGCGGATTACTGTCGACAAGGAAGTAAAAAATAAGCAAGCCCTGGCACTTGCTCAATGTTTACCCTTTCCTATACTTACTCCTTACCAGGATAGGAGCGTTATACAACAGAAATCACGTATCCGGATGAAAAAGCATTCTATTAATCCGGATTTTGAGAAAAGGTAATACCATTTCCCGGATCATTATTATCCTATCCGCTTAAGATATGAATGAATTATTCCGTAAAACGTTCCAGCGCTGAGAAGAAAAAGTCGCTCTCAATGATCGCATTCTCATCACTATCCGATCCATGCACGGCATTTGCCTCGATGGAGGTTCCATATCTCTTTCTGATCGAGCCTTCCGGTGCTTTGGATGGATCCGTTGGGCCAATGAGTGCCCTGTAAGCTTCAACGGCATTCTCCTTTTCAAGAATGGCAGCGATGATGGGACCTGAGGTCATCGAACGAACCAGGTCGTGATAAAAGGGCCTGTCCTTATGGATAATATAAAATGTCTTAGCCTGGGCTTCGCTCAGGAGCATATATTTCATGGCAATGATCCGGAAGCCGGCTTCATTGATCATGGCAAGAATAGGACCTATGAAACCCTGCTTTACCGCAAGGGGCTTGATCATGGTTAATGTGATTTTACCAGCCATAATGCTTCAGTTTTGTTGATGTGAGGCGCAAAAATAAAGTTTATATTCATACATCATAATAAATAACTGAAATACCAATCCATCAAATATCCTATCTTTGCAGACCCGATGACGGTAGTCACCTGGAATCTCATATAACCTGAAGGATCGTTATCAGACAAATCAATCGTCTGCCAGTTTGGACTCATCTGTTTTTAAAAGCATAAGCCAGCTCTTAACCACTCCGAAAAGGATTGTCATCACCTCCCATGTCAATCCCGACGGTGATGCGGTTGGGTCCAGCCTGGGATTGTACTGGTTTCTGTCAGGCCTTGGACACCATGTACAGGTGATCATTCCCAATTCCTTTCCCTCATTTCTGGCCTGGTTACCCGGATGCGATCAGATTCACCATCATAAAGGGAAAAAGAAGGAATCCGATGAATGGATCGAATCGGCCGATGTGATCTTCTGTCTGGATTTCAATGCGCTCAACCGGCTGGAGACCCTCGAACATGCCATCAGGAATGCTCAGGGTATCCGGATCCTGATTGACCATCATGCACAACCGGTTCAGGAATTTGATCACATGATCTCCATTATCGAAACATCCTCCACCTCTGAAATCATATTCGATTTCATCGATGCTTTTCAGATGCCTCATCTCATGGATCAAAAAGTCGCTGAATGCCTTTTTGTCGGAATCATGACCGACACGGGATCATTCAGTTACGGGTGCAATTATGTCAATACGTTCACCATCGTCGCACGCCTGATATCCCTGGGTATTGACGTGGAACGCATCCACCGGCTGGTCTACGACACCTATACGGAATCCAGGATGCGGCTTCTGGGGTACTCACTAGGCGAGAAATTAAAGGTTCTTGATAAATACCATACGGCCTACATTTCGCTGACCAAAAAGGAACTGAGGCAATTCAGGTACCAGATCGGCGATACGGAGGGCATCGTCAACTATGCACTTTCCATCAGGGGCGTCAATCTGGCCATATTGCTCATGGAAAGAGAGAAGTATATACGACTATCGTTCCGGTCGAAAGGGCAATTCTCCGTGAATGATCTTGCCCGCAAGCACTTCCATGGTGGTGGGCACCGGAATGCGGCCGGGGGTAACTCCTATACGACCATGGAGCAAACACTGGAAATGATCCATGACCTGCTCCCTCATTTCCTGGACCAATTGAATTATTAGTGAAGTGTACCATGCTTGCCTCTCATCAGACGATGCAAAAATCGATCATTACGCTTTCCCTGATTGCATTTATCTCCCTTGCATGCAACCGTCAACCAGAACTGCCACCCTCCCAGGCATCTCCTGAAATCTCCCGGAATCAGTTGATCGCGGTCAATGAAAAGATGCTCAGGGAAGAAGATGAACTGATCAATGATTTCATCACACGCTATCAGTGGGATATGAAAAAGACAGGTACAGGTCTACGCTATATGATCTATGCTGAAGGGGAAGGGCCCGCAGCTGCGGAAGGCCATAAGGCAACCGTGCGGTATACGGTTGTCCTGCTGAACGGCGATACCTGTTACACAGACATGATCAGGACCTTCGTCGTGGGTAAGGATAAAATTGAGTCGGGTCTGGATGAAGGAATACGCCTGATGCATGTTGGAGACAAAGCAAAATTTATATTACCTTCGCACCTTGCTTTTGGATTGATGGGCGACCGTCGAGCTATTCCGCAAAAAGCAACCCTGGTTTACGACGTTCTTCTTATGGAATTGAATGACCGATAACAAAATCAAGTCAATATTTACACAAAAAGAAAAACAATGAAAAGAATCTTATTTTTCCCCACAGTACTGCTATCAGCATTGCTAATACTCTGGGCCGGCTGTAACCAATCACCTTACAGAGGATATAAAAAAACGGACAGCGGAATCTACTATAAATTCCATGTTCGCTCAGGCGATACAAACAAACCGCAGTTAAGCGACCTTATGACCGTTGTGATGCGGTACGGCACTGAAGACAGCACCCTCTTCGACAGTAAGCTCAATCCCCGTCCGATGATCCTTCCCCTTTCGCCCTCACAGTACAACGGCGACATCTATGAAGCATTGTCCATGATGTCAAAAGGCGATAGTGCAACGTTCATCCTGGCTGCTGACTCCTTTTTTCTTGTGACGGCAGGCGCCCGTTCTCTACCCGAATTTTTCGACAGCACAAGCATGCTCTTTTTTGATATCCTGATGGAAGACGTTCAGACACGGGAAGAATACCGACAGGCAGAACAACTTAAAAATGACCAAAAAGCCAAAGAGGAATCCGATAAACTGCAGGAATTCATTACCACGAACAATATTCAGGTGGTTCCTACCGCAAGTGGACTCTACTTTTTGGAGACTACTCCGGGAAATGGTAAAAAACCCGTGGAAGGTGACTGGGTCAAGATCAATTTCTCACTTTCGTTACTGGATAAGGTCCCGATCTATTCCTCTTTTGAGGGAGAACCATCCTCATTCGAATACGGAAAACTATTTGAAAACCAGGGAGTCACAGAAGCATTGGCCCTGATGAGCGAAGGGTCAAGGGCTTCCCTGATCATTCCTTCCAACCTGGCATTTGGTTCCGCCGGCAGAGGTGAGATCATTCCTCCTTTTTCCACATTGCTGTACGACCTTCAGATGCTAAAGGTGCAGACAAAAGAAGAACACCAGGCTGAACTGGAAAAGGCAAAAAGGGAACAGGAAGCCAAAGAAGAAAAAAATAAAATCGAGAGCCAGCGTTTCCTCGAGCAAAACAGTAAAAAGGAAGGCGTGATCACCCTGCCCAGTGGATTGCAGTATAAAATCATCACCATGGGTACGGGTGAAAGACCAGGCCCCACGGATATGGTCACCGTTCACTATAAAGGCACACTGATCAACGGTACGGTGTTCGATAGCTCGATAGAACGGGGCCAGCCAGCATCCTTCAGGGTAAACGGCGTGATCAGGGGTTGGACAGAAGCCCTTCAGCTCATGCCGGTGGGCTCGAAATGGACATTGTACATTCCTTCGGATCTGGCCTACAAAAATCAGCAGAGAGGGCAGTATATCGGGCCCAACATGGCCCTGATCTTTGATGTGGAACTCCTGGGAATAAGTAAAGAATAATCTAATACACATGCAGGACAGAATCAAACAACTGATTCAGCATTTTGAAATCCGGTACGGAACTGACAGCGCTAGCCCCCGAGTTTTTTTCGCTCCGGGCCGGGTGAATCTTATCGGAGAACATACGGATTACAACGGCGGCTACGTCCTGCCCTGCGCATTGCAGTACGGGACGCTGCTTGTGGTCCGCTTTAACGAGATCAAGCACCTTCGCCTCGCTTCCCTTAATTTTTCCTATTCGGCTGACATACCCGTTGCCGAGGCATCCATCAAAAGAGGACAGGAATGGATCAATTACCCCCTTGGGGTTATACAGCAGTTCAACCATGCCATTCCCGACCTACGGGGCATGGATATGCTTTATGAGGGAGATATCCCTAACGGAGCCGGTCTGTCCTCCTCAGCCTCCATTGAAATGACGACCGCCTTTGCCATCAATGAGCTTTTCGGACTGAAATGGGATATGCTCAGCCTCATCAAGGCGTCGCGCAAGGCAGAAAACGACTTTGTGGGAGTCAGCTGCGGCATTATGGATCAATACGCTGTTGGTAACGGCAAAAAGGATCATGCAATCTTCCTGAACTGCGATACCGTTGAACACCAGCTGATCCCACTAAAGCTGAACGGCTACAGCCTGATGATTTCCAACACCAACAAAAAACGAACGCTGGCCGACTCAAAATATAACGAACGGGTGGACCAGTGCGGGCAGGCAGTCAGATACCTCCGGGGATTTCTGGATATCCGTAACCTCGGTCAGGTCACACTGACCGATTTTGAAAAATTCCAACAGGAAATCCCGGATGAGATCATCCGTAAAAGAGCACGCCATGTCATCTCGGAAAACAACCGGGTTCTTCACGCCGTGCAGGCGATGCACAATAATGATCTTCTGACCCTTGGAATGCTGATGAATCAATCACACGATTCACTTCGTCACGATTATGAAGTGACCGGTTTTGAACTCGATACACTGGTGACCGCAGCACGGTCTGTCCCGGGGATCATCGGCAGCCGCATGACAGGCGCCGGTTTTGGAGGTTGTACGGTCAGTATCCTGCGGCAGGATCAAATCGATCGGTTTCAAAACGAGGCCGGAGAAAAATATCATCAGGAAACCGGACTTATCCCGTCTTTCTATCTTGCGGATATCGGGGATGGGGTGGTTGAAATCAAGACAGGATAATAATACTGGCCGGTATTCGTTTATCCTATTTTGATTTATTGTATTTTTGCGGCCATGATCCCAAAAAGCCTCAAAGCCATTTTCTTTGGTTGCATCGCTCTGATAATCAGCTCATGCAGTAATTACCAGCAATTGATGAAGAGCTCGGATTATGGTGAAAAATATGAAATGGCTGTCGTCTATTATAACCAGGGGGACTATTACAGAGCACTGGAACTTTTTGAAACCGTTCTGCCTTTCTACCGGGGCAGCGAAAAAGCGGAAGATCTGAATTACTACTATGCTTACTGCCATTACCATCAAAGGGATTATGAACTGGCCAGCCACTATTTCAAACGCTTTGCCAAGAACTTCCCGACAAGCAAATATGCTGAGGAGTGCCAGTTTATGAGTGCCAGATGCAAATATAAACTTTCACCCACCTATTCATTGGATCAGACCAATACCCTGGATGCCATCAATGAGCTCCAGTTGTTTATCGACCTATACCCGAAAAGTGAACGGATACCCGAATGCAATGAGCTCATTGACCAGTTAAGGGGCAAACTGGAAAAGAAAGCATTCGAAATTGCCAAGCTGTACCTTAAAATGGAAAATTATAATGCTGCCATTACGGCTTTTAATAATGTGCTTAAAGATTTTCCCGGAACGGATTATAAAGAGGAAATCATGTTCAGTCTGGCAAAAGCCTATTATTTATATGCAGACAACAGCATCGAGGAAAAGAAAAAAGAAAGACACCAGAGCGCTATCGAGGCTTATGATGCCTTTGTGGCAGCATATCCGGATAGTGAATACATCAAACAAATAAACAATTTCAATCGAAATTCCAGAAGACAGGTTAAAAACTAAACAGGAGACCCATGGATTATAAAAAATCAAAAGCTGAATCTACTACCGTTACCAGAAACATGCGTGATTTTGATAAGGATACAGGCAATATCTATGAATCTGTCGCCATTTTATCGAAACGTGCCAATTCCATTGCACTCGAGATGAAGGAGGAACTGAGCAAGAAAATTGCCGAGTTCGCCTCTCCCTCAGATAACCTGGAGGAAGTTTTTGAGAACAGGGAACAGATTGAGATCGCCAAGTTTTATGAACGGTTGCCAAAACCGACGCTGATTGCGATCAGTGAATTCCTCAGCGATCAGATCTACAACAGAAATCCTGCAAAGGATAAAAAAACCAAAACCCTTTGAGCCACTAGTGAGCTCGCTCAGCATGCTTACCGGTAAGAAGATATTGATTGGTGTGACAGGCAGCATCGCTGCCTACAAGACAGCCTATCTTGTCAGGCTGCTGGTTAAAGAACATGCTCAGGTAAAAGTAATGATGACACCTGCGGCACGTGACTTCATCACTCCGTTAACTCTGTCGACCCTGTCGAAAAATCCTGTCATCTGCGATCCCTTTGATGTCAACGACGGTACCTGGAACAGCCACGTTGATCTTGGCCTATGGGCCGACCTGATGATGATTGCACCGCTGACAGCGAACACCATGGCCAAAATGGCTCACGGCATCGCCGACAACTTTCTGCTGACCGCTTTTCTTTCCGCCCGGTGCCCGGTATTTTTAGCACCGGCCATGGACCTGGACATGTATAAGCACCCGACAACCCAGGCAAATATCCAAAAACTGACCGGGATGGGCTGCCATCTCATCGAGCCACAGATCGGAGAACTTGCCAGTGGGCTGAGCGGAGAGGGCAGAATGGAAGAGCCTGAACAGATAGTGGAAACCCTGATTCAATTCTTCGGGATCCAAAAAGAACTCAGCGGGAAAACCGTGTTGATATCAGCAGGACCTACACACGAAGCGATCGATCCTGTAAGGTATATTGCAAACCATTCAACCGGCACCATGGGCTTTGCACTGGCCGAAGAGGCCGCTGACAGAGGTGCCTCGGTGATCCTGATCTCAGGTCCGACATTGCTGAAAACCAACAATGTAAATATTCACAGGATCGACGTCACCTCCGCCAGCGAAATGTACCAGGAATGCATCCGGCATTTCCCTGCCTGCAACATTGCGATCATGTCAGCAGCAGTCGCTGATTTCAGACCGATAAAAACAGCCACTCAGAAAATTAAAAAGAACACAGCTTCCCTTACACTGACCCTGGAGCCCACGGAAGACATCCTCAGAACCATGGGAGAAAACAAAAAACCTCACCAGGTTCTCGTGGGCTTTGCACTGGAGACCGATAACGAACAAGTTAATGCAAGGGAAAAACTTCATAATAAAAACCTTGACCTTATCGTTCTGAATTCATTAAGGGATAAGGGCGCCGGTTTTGGTTACGGAACCAATAAAATCACCCTGATCGACAAGGATAATCAATCCCTGTCCTTCGATATAAAACCAAAACAGGAAGTGGCAAAAGATATTTTCGACTGGCTGATCCAAAAAAATCTGAAAAAATAAACCGCAAACTCATGATCAAAAGGATGATCCTGTTATTCCTGCTCGTAGTGAATCTTTCAACCTTTGCCCAGGAATTCAAGGCCTCCATCAGCGTATCTGCTTCAGAACTCGAAGGCACCGACCGCCGGATCTTTGAAGAACTGCAGTCATCCCTTTATGAGTTCGTCAATGAACGTACATGGACCAATTATTCTTATGCACCCGAAGAAAGGATTGAATGTACGTTCATGCTGTCACTCTCCAACAGGGTCAGCGGTAGCGAATACGAAGGCCGGCTGAATGTGGTTTTCAGAAGACCCGTTTTTCAGACATCATACGAAACCCCTATGCTCAATTTCATCGACAAGGATGTCCGGTTTAAATATGACATGGGAGAATCATTGAATTATTCGGATAACCAGTACACATCTGCCATTACCTCCCTGTTCGCCTATTATATCTATATCATCCTTGGACTGGACTTTGATTCGTTCTCTCCGAACGGCGGAACACCCTATTTTCAGAAAGCGCAGAATATTGTCAATTCAGCCCAGTCATCAATCGAAAAAGGTTGGAAATCATTCGAGAACCAGCGAAACAGGTACTGGCTGGTCGAAAACCTGCTGAACTCTTCCTATTCATCCATCCGGCAGTTTATGTATAAATACCACCGAAGAGGCCTCGATGTAATGTCGGGAAACCTGGAAATGGGCAGAAGTTCAATCGCTGAATCACTCGAAGATCTCAGAAAAGCAAACCGGACCAAGCCAAACCTTTTTCTGATTCAGGTTATCCTGGATACCAAACGGGAAGAGATCAGCAATATTTTCAAAGAAGCATCCCCAATGGATAAAACCAAGGCACTGAACATCCTGACCGAGATTGACCCTTCCAATTCAGCGACCTATCAGCGATTGTTCGCTACTGAAGGACAGTAACGGATCGAGTGATAATCTTTTTATTTTTGCTGACTGACTCTTAACTCTTTCAGGATGCTGACCCATCTCTCCATCAGGAATTATGCCCTCATTAAGGAACTGGATATTGAGCTGTCCGGTGGCTTCCTGGTCATTACAGGGGAGACAGGAGCCGGAAAATCCATCCTGCTGGGCGCACTCTCACTGATTCTCGGGCAACGCGCTGACACGACACTGCTGAACGAAAAAGACAAGAAATGTATCGTCGAGGGAAGCTTTCTTATCACGCATTATGCCCTGGAATCCTTCTTTCAGCGAAATGACCTTGACTGGAGTGAGACCATCCTGCTCCGACGTGAGATCAGTCCAAACGGAACTTCCCGGGCATTTATCAACGATACACCCGTCACACTGGCCGTCATGAAGGAACTGGGCGAAAAACTGGTCAACATCCATTCGCAATACCAGACACTTACGTTAAACGATGCCAGTTTCCATCTGACCGTCGTGGATAACTATGCAGGGATCCTTCCACAGGTTGCCAACTACCGCCAACGGTATGATCAACTCCTTCAACTGAGGGTAACCCTCGACCGGCTATCACACGAAGAGACACGTTCGAAATCCACCATCGATTATGAACAATTTATCGTTGATGAACTCGAAAAGGCTCATCTTCAAAATGGGGAACAGGAAGATATTGAAAAGGAATTACAACTCCTTAACAATGCCGAAGAAATCAAATCCAGCCTATTTACGGCGTCCCAGACCGTTCTGCATGGCGATCATGCCGTTCTGGACCAGCTCCGTGACGTGACTAACGCGCTCTTAAGATCAGTACGCTTCTATCCCGATCTTCAACCTATGATCGACCGTTTGAATGAAGTCGATATTGAGATGAAGGACCTCGCCCTGGAGATTGACCGGCTGGAAAGCAAGATCAGTCATGATCCAGAACGGATCAGGGTACTCAGCGAAAGGATCGACCTGATCAACAGACTGGAACACAAACATCAGGTTAAGTCCATTGATGAACTGCTTGACCTGAAGGAGCGTATTCATCTGAAAATCCAATCCTGGCAATCGCTGGGCGAGCAAATTCAACATCTTCAAAAAGAAATAGATACACTGGAAGAAGCCTTAAATCTGGTGGCTGAAGGGATTTCTTCCAAACGCCATGAGGTTTGCAGTGATCTTGAAAAAGAGGTGATCAAGCTGCTCAGTGATCTGGGTATGCCTGATGCCCGGTTTGTCGTTGAACAGATTCGACTTGAATCACTGACGCGGGATGGATGGGACCAGGTGACCTTTCTGTTCAATGCCAACAGGGGAGGGGAGGTCAGGGAAATTTCAGGCATTGCTTCGGGAGGTGAACGTTCCCGGTTGATGTTGAGCCTGAAATCGCTTATTGCACGCAAAAATCTGCTCCCAACGATCATTTTTGATGAGATCGATATGGGAATTTCAGGGGAAGTGGCCGGAAAAATGGGTACGATTCTCCGACGGATGTCTGAATTCATGCAGGTAATCGTCATTACGCACCTCCCCCAGATAGCAGGCAAGGCACAGTCGCACTATCTGGTCTATAAAACGGCTGACATCTTTACGTCACAAACCTTCCTGAAAAAGCTAACCCGGGAGGAAAGGATCATGGAAATAGCCAAGATGCTCAGTGATCAGCAGGTCACTGAATCAGCCATCCTGGCCGCAAAAGAACTGATGAAGCATAATCTGTGAACAATCCGCAAATCACCTGAAACCACTATGACTGACCTGCTCTTAAAAGGGAAAAAGGGGATTATTTTCGGTGCCCTTGATGATAAGTCCATTTCCCAGTCACCAACCATGACCACAGCAGGTAGTGGCGTCCGTGTCATGAAAGGATTGATGGATTTCACCGACCGTATGTCACCGCTTGGCAATGCCTCCGCCGAAGAATGCGCCGCGTATTGCATCACGCTCTTTTCTGACCTGACCCGCAAGGTGACCATGCAAAACCTTTATCATGACGGCGGATTCTCCAGCATGGGAATGAGCCTGAGGGCGATGAGAATGTACTCAAGAAGCCTGGAATGCGTTGAATGTCCTGAGGTGGATTAGTTAACTTCGTTTCCGCTACCCGGCGTTTCCTGCTGAAAACGGATCGTGTACGAGTAAACGGGTGGCCTCTGTTCAGGAACCTTTTCCCCGGAGCTGATTTTTTTCGCCCCAGCCGATGCTTGATAAACAATTTGAATATCAGCCTGTTTCTTGTTTATCCGAAAGGGAATCCTGGTTCTCATGCTCGACTGTACGCGCATACCCCTGTTCTTTACCGCTTCATATTTAAGGAGATGGACAAGCCGTAATGCTTCTTCATCACAGCCATGACCAATACCTTTTTCGATATGCGCTTCAAAGACCACCCCCAGATCATTGACCCTGAATTTTACATACACATCTCCTTCAACGCCTTTTTGTAAAGCTTCTTCAGGGTATGACAGGTTGTCAGAGAGGAACCGTTTGAAGGCACTGCTCCCGCCCGGGTATTTTGGGAGTGAAAGGAATTTTTTCTTCCTTGCAGGAGCATTTTCTTTATTGCTTGCCATAGGATCGATTCATTACCCAAAAATACAAAATTAGCAGGCTGATTTTTTACCCTTTAAAAAACAATCAGGCAAACACCTTTATTTCACTATATTTGTACAAGCATAGATCCATTATCCATCAGCAACCAGGGAGGTGTTTATGATCGATTTCTCATTATCTTCTGAACAACAAGCCATTGTAGCAAAATACCGTGATTTCACCCAACGCTGGATCATCCCCAACCGGATGAAATATGATGCCCTGGCTGAATTTCCATGGGAGATCATCAAGGCGTCATACGATGAGGGGATCATCAATGGCCCCATTCCAAAGGAGTATGGAGGAAACGGCTACGACCAGGTGGGGAGTGCGCTGCAATCCGAAGAGCTGGGAGCTGGTTGCATAGGCATTGGCATTTGTATCGATGCCAACACACTGGCATTGACTCCACTATTACTGTCAGGAAGTGATGCGCAGAAAAAGAAATTCTTCGGCCGTATAAAGGAAGAAAAAGGTGTTGCGGCCTACTGCCTTACCGAACCCAACGCCGGTTCCGACGTACAGGCCATCAGCTCGTATGCTGAAAAGAAAGGGGACAAATACATCCTGAATGGCCATAAGCGGTTCATCACCAATGGGGAGGTCGCGTCCTTTCATACCGTTTTTGCGATCACCGACCCCGAAAAAGGAAGCCGCAGCCTGTCAGCGTTCATTGTCCCGCTTGATCTGCAGGGAATTGAAATTGTAAGCCGGCTGGACAAGATGGGTCAGAAGGCCTCGGTACAGAATGAGATCAAATACCATGATGTGGAAGTTCCTGCTGAAAATTTGCTGGGTGAAGAGGGGAGAGGCTTTCTCATCGCCATGAAAACCTTTGACCGCACGCGAACCGGTGTGGCTGCCCTCAGCATCGGTGTGGCCCGTTCTGCTTATGAACATGCCAAAGACTGGGCACAGAAACGCATTCAGTTTGGCAAGCCCATCGCCGCCAATCAGGCGATCGGTTTTTTGCTGGCGGATATGGCTACTGAGATTGAAGCGGCGCGTACATTGACCTGGTACGCCGCCTGGGCCCATGACGCGGGACAACGGGCAGCTTCAAAGCTGGCAGCCATGTCAAAAATGTATGCCTCCGATATCGCCATGAAAGTCACAACGGATGCAGTGCAGGTGATGGGTGGAGAAGGATACTCCAGGGAACATCCGGTGGAGAAAATGATGCGTGATGCCAAATTGTGCCAGATCTATGAAGGCACCAACCAGGTCCAGCGGATCGTGATCTCAAAAAGTATCTTGAAAGAGTGATCTTCAGAGGTAATAGCGGTTCTCTTCCAGCAACCGGTCAGCAATCCTCAGCCGGGCTTCCTTAACGTTTACGGGAGGTACCGTGGTAAAACGGTTGATCCTTTCGAGCCAGATGCGCTGTTCATTGCCACTTGCGAACGAGTTCACCGCATCCATACCCGCTTTCCTGATCAAATGAGCTGCATCATAGATGGCCACTTCCAGGATGTCCCTGTACAGCTTCAGCCCAGCTTCACCCTTAAGCTTTTCCAGTTTCTGCACACGCAAAAAGGTCGACTCGATTGTATAGACATGTATGATGATATCGGAGATATTGAACAGGATCATCTGCTCTTCGGCCAGGTCACGCTGGAATTGTTTTGAAACGGCTCCCAGAAGAAACAGGGCGATGCGCTTGAAATTCTTGATGTAATAGTATTTCTCCTCGTAATAGGGGAACTTCGTGGGATCTTCAACGCGAATCTCTTTCCATTCCTTTACGACATGATTCGCGTACCGCACCACGTCGAAACCCGAACGAAGCGCCTTTTTGATGGTCGTATCCGCTACGAGCAAACGGTTGATCTCATTGGTGCCTTCGAAGATACGATTGATCCGGGAATCCCGGTACGCCCGGTCGACATTGGTCTCCGATGAAAAGCCCATCCCGCCGAATACCTGGACTGCTTCATCCACAATATAATTCAGTGCCTCGGAACCAAATACTTTCAGAATAGCAGCTTCTATGGCATACTGAGCGATACCCTCAATGGACGCTTTGCTTTTCTCAATACCGGCTTGTTGCAATTCACCAATTGCCTGGTCAACGTTATGGCTTGCCCTGTACACGGCTGACTCGGTCACAAAGGTCTTGATCACCTGCTCGGCCAATTTATACTTGATGGCTCCAAAGGTGCCTATTGAGCGGCCAAACTGCTTACGTTCAGTAGCATAATTCACCGATTGGGTAATGGCTCTTTTTGCTGCTCCCAGTACCGTACCGCCCAGTTTGATCCTTCCCATATGAAGAATGCTCAGGGCAATCCGATATCCTTCACCCTGTCGGCCCAGAAGGTTTTCGACCGGCACCCTGACATCATTGAAAAAGATCTGTACCGTGGAGGATCCTTTGATTCCCATTTTTTTCTCTTCGGGAAGGATCACAACTCCCGGCCAGTTGCGTTCCACAATGAAGGCACTGTGAACCCTGTCGGTTCCGATTTTGGCAAAAACGGTCAGGATGTCGGCAAATCCCCCGTTGGTGATCCACATCTTCTGCCCGTTAAGGGTATAATGTGTACCATCAGGAGATAAAATGGCCCTTGACTTTCCCGCATTGGCATCCGAACCGGCATTCGGCTCCGTCAGGCAGTAAGCTGCAGCCCATTCTCCCGAGGCCAGCGCGGGAAGATACCGCTCCTTTTGCTCCCTGGAACCATAATACAGGATCGGGAGGGTGCCAATACCCGTATGGGCCGAATAAGCCACCGAAAACGAATACCCGGATCCCATGGATTCACTGGCCAGCATTGACGTCACAAAAGACTGCTCAAAGCCACCATACTCCTCAGGCACTGAAATGCCCAGCAGTCCCAGATCACCTGCTTTACGAAGCAGGTTACGCATCAGGCCTTCTTCCTGGCTGTCAATACGGTCAAGGATCGGAAAGACTTCCGCCTCCAGGAAATCCTCGCATGTCTGGCGGATCATCCGTTGTTCCTCGTTAAACTCCTCAGGAATAAAGACATCCGTTGCCTTTGTCTCATGGATAAGAAATTCACCTCCGGCTAACCTCTTTTTATCTCCCATGGCTAAGCAGTTAAGATTTGAAAATGATCAGGCTTTCTGGGCTTTCTCCGTCTGCCTGTGAATGGTGATATTGATCTCCTCCCCGGCAGGGTTTAGGTCGACAAGAACGGAATCGCCCTGAATGAACTCAGTTTTGATCAGTTCTTCCGCGAGGGGATCCTCAACATATTTCTGTATGGCACGTTTCAGGGGGCGGGCTCCGAACTGAGCATCCCAACCTTTGTCCACAATGAAATCCTTTGCCTTCTGGGTGACCGTAATGGTATATCCCAGGGCCTCCACCCGCTTGAAAAGCTGGGCCAGTTCAATGTCAATGATCTTATGAATATCATCACGCTCCAGCGGGTTAAAGATGACCACATCATCAATCCGGTTCAGAAACTCCGGTGAAAAGGTCTTCTTTAACGCATTCTCGATGACACTTTTCGTAAAATCTGCGCTGGCAGATTTCCGGGCAGAGGTGGTAAAGCCCACACCCTGGCCGAAATCTTTCAGTTGCCTGCTGCCGATGTTGGAGGTCATGATCACAATGGTATTCTTGAAGTCGACCTTTCTCCCAAAACTATCCGTCAGTACACCATCATCCAGAACCTGCAGCAAGAGGTGGAATATGTCGGGATGAGCTTTTTCAATTTCATCCAGCAGTACGATGGAATAGGGTTTTCTTCTGACCTTTTCCGTCAGCTGACCACCTTCCTCGTATCCGACATAGCCCGGAGGAGCTCCTACCAGGCGGGATACCGCAAATTTTTCCATGAATTCGCTCATATCAATCCTGACCAGGGCGTCTACAGAATCAAAAAGGTATTCTGCCAGTACCTTGGCAAGGTGGGTTTTGCCGACACCCGTAGGTCCAAGGAAGATAAACGTACCGATGGGTTTGTTCGGATCTTTCAATCCAGCCCGGTTTCTCCGGATGGCTCGCACAACCTTATTGATGGCTTCGTTCTGCCCGATGACAGCGTGTTCCAGCTCTTCTTCCATCCTGATGAGCCTGTTGCTTTCATTCTGTGCGATTCGCTGCACCGGAATCCCAGTCATCATGGCCACCACTTCAGCTACATTTTCGGATGTGACCGTCTGACGCTGAATCTTTGATTCCTCCTCCCATTTTTTCTTGGCGGCATCCAGCTGCTCCTGATACCTTCGCTCAATGTCCCTGTACTCCGCAGCTTCTTCAAACTTCTGACTGTTGATGGCTTTGGTCTTCTTCTTCCGGCTCTCCTCAATGGCATTTTCAATATCAATGATTTCCTTGGGTACATTGATATTGATGATGTGCACCCTGGAACCGGCTTCATCCAGTGCATCGATTGCCTTATCGGGAAGATAACGGTCCGAGATGTAGCGTGTGGTCAGCAATACACAGGCTTTGATCGCATCATCGGTATATTTGACCAGGTGATGGTCTTCGTATTTTTCCTTGATGTTCTTCAGGATCTCAACGGTTTCCTCAGGGGATGTGGGATCCACCAGGATCTTCTGAAAACGGCGTTCCAGCGCTCCGTCTTTTTCGATGTACTGACGGTATTCATCCAGTGTCGTGGCACCGATGCATTGTATTTCGCCCCTTGAAAGAGCAGGTTTGAACATGTTGGAAGCATCCAGGGAACCTGAGGCATTTCCGGCCCCGACGATGGTATGGATCTCATCAATGAAAAGAATGATATCACGGTTCTTTTCCAGCTCATTCAGCACGGCTTTCATCCTTTCCTCAAATTGTCCCCTGTACTTCGTTCCGGCAACCAGTGAGGCCAGGTCAAGCGTGAATATCCGTTTATTGAACAGGGCACGCGATACTTTCCGTTCAACGATTCGAAGTGCAAGTCCCTCTGCAATGGCCGATTTGCCCACTCCCGGCTCTCCAATCAGGATGGGATTGTTCTTTTTCCTGCGGCTGAGGATCTGCGCGATCCGCTCCAGCTCTCTCTCCCTGCCCACAATAGGATCCAGCCTGCCTTCCTCGGCAGCC
>JAGONC010000028.1 GCA_017993235.1 Lentimicrobiaceae bacterium | reverse complement strand
GGATCAACAATACCAGGCATGATGGTTTTCCCTTTCAGGTCAATCAAACTGGTCTCGGTATTCTGCATATCCAGAATTTCCTGGTTATTTCCTACAGCAATAATAAGATTCTCTCTGATCGCTATTGCCTCAGCCTCCGGTTGAGCTGTTTCCATAGTGAGTATGGACCCATTATGAAAAATGACATCTGGTGCGTCGTTTCGATCCTGGGCGGAAATCGTCAATATAGATAAAAACAGGGTGACAGCGACAAATAACTTTAAGTAGACGGATTGTTTCTTCATAATGTGGGGATTTATCGAAATCACTGTAAATATAATTAAATAAATCGATTAACGCAAATAAAAATTTAAGAGTCGTGACGGTAGATTCAACCGATCAGGGTATTGACTTTTCCGAAATATTGTTGTAACTTAAAACACATTATTTTCTCTACCCACCGGAAATTTACTACCATAAAAAAACATGCAGCGTTTAGCCTGTGAGGATCAGAATACTGATGATCCTCACAGGCTAACCATCCTTCATTCGGGCTCAGGCACTCCGGCCTGAGGTGGTCAATTTAAATCAGCAGAGACTGGTCAATTTGGTCGGCATATCCAGTGAAATCCTACAAATGCAAAACAAAAAGATATCACCTGTATCCAGTTTGCCCAGAAAGGATTAAATATCTCTCTTAAATACAATGCAATTTTTATTGATGCTATAACCATATGATTCAGTATTAGATAATAAGACACTTCGTGACAGGGGGTAACCCTTTATCATCGCAATCAATCGCCATCATACTAATCCGGTTTTAATAATACCACGACGGCGACTTCATAAAATCTTCATCCAGAATTAACCTCTTTAAGTCGGGAAAAGGTAACAAATTTTATATGGCCGACGAAATTGTTTAATCTACGCAGAATTATGTAGGCCATCCCGCAAATCGTCAATGTAAAGTTTACCCGTAAAGCTATAATTTTTAGGTAGTAAATTAGCATACAAAAAATAACTGATACTTAGAATTGACTAAAACTGGTCAGAATCGTTGATTTTACTACACCTCACTGGAAAATATTGATTACTTTATTTCATTAATCATATTGCTGTTTGGGATTGAGATTAATACCGGCACAGAGTGCTCAATCTGCTCAGAGTATGCAATTAATATCCAATCCCGTTACAGGATTTTGGTTTATCCTGTCGATAATAAGTTGGTAGAAGCAGAAAGATTTGATTTGGTGTTGGTGGGGCTTGCTGGATTGGGACATAGTAGATGTCCTGTTTCTGAAAAGAGGGGGCTAAACTAAGCGCATATTTTGGATTGCGCAGCATATCCGCTAAAATAAAGGAGAAATTACCCCCTAGATTTTTGTGATAGAATGAAATAGAGTAAGGAATGGAGTAAGGAAAAAAGGTAGATTTTGATATTGGAGTAAGGAATATGGAGAAATTTAACTTTTTAATTAATTGATAATCTTTTATTTATAAAGATACTAATTTCTTATTCTTGGTTTCATAACCCGAAGGTCACGGGTTCAATTCCCGTCCTCGCTACAAGCATTGACATGTAAGAGCCTATAATATAATCTATTATGGGCTTTTTCTTTTTCTGATGGGAAACATATGGGAAACATTCCATTCCAATATTGACTTCTGGATATTTTTATAGGAACAAACTGCCTGGGAAGCCATCCATACTTTAGAGGTGGTAAAATAGACTCCTCATCAGAGACCATTGTATGTACGATCTCCTCTCAGGTGGATAAATGGGATCAGGTCATCCTTTCGTTAAACCAAGCTGGTGTATTAAGATATCGAGCTCTCCCATGGCAGGTTCAAGAGTATCAAATTTTTTAAGCGGCATTAATTCTTTGCCGTCAGAATCGAACAAGATTATCCTGTAATCCTTCCTTTTGATATCAAGGGGGCGATTTCCCTGGCTATATGCTCCATATGTTTGATTTGATTCCTTTATTCCCAGTTTCATTTCAGGGACAACATGAATCCAAGTGCCAGTCGGTATAATCCCAAAAATATCAGTTGAAAGTCGTATCCTTTTTTTATGATAATCTATAATAGCACTGGTAGAAGTAAATCCCACAAAAGCACCAAGTAACAGAATAATTATTCCTGTAATGTAAAAATATATCAAGATAATCCCGGCAATACATAAAATGACACCTGCGAAAGTTCCAACAGGTCCGAATGATTTCTCAAGTTTGTTCCTTATTATCATCTTAATTTTTGGCTAAAGTTATCCATTCTGATCTGCTTGGAATAATAAACTTTGAATGCATATGTCATATTCAACTTTTTCAGGTAACCGTTTACCCATTTTTACGCACGATCTCCACTCAGGTGGAGGTAGATACTATCAGGATATAAAATAGCTGTTTTGAGGGAATGGTGTCTAACGGTCTTTGCCATGTCCAGTGAGGGATTGCGAAGCTGCGTTTGTATCCCCCTTGACAGAACTACGATGGGGGAACAATCGATTGCATACTCCTGAAATCCCCATTGGGGATGAGATGCTGTTGGTGGTTCATTGTTTGTTTTCTTTTCAATTCACTTTTTTAGTTTGTAATATATTTTCTTTTACCCTAAATTCAACGATTCGTCCTATAAGGTCAAAAGGAATTGGCTTATTAAGTGGAAACTGAACAGAACCTTTTCCTTGTTTGTAATTTGAAAGTTCGTTCGCAAATTCAGTATGTCCGGTCGGTGTTGCATAAAATCCAATATGGCTTTTAAATCCTGCGAAATAAACCAACGGCTTTCCATTTGTCTTGTAGGCAGGCATTCCATATGCCATGCTTTCGACGGCTTCAGGGGCTTTCTCTATTATTATCTTACGAACTTTATTCAGAAGCATCTGAATATCTGTCGGAAAAGTCTTTATGTACTCGTCAATCGATCTTTGCCCCATCACAGAGAAAATAATGTCATAAATAACTCAGCCACCATTTATCTTTATGCCTGGCTTTACAGATCATGTATTTTCTTGATATCGGATATAACAGAAGTACAACAGCAATCCATATTACATACACGACCCACATGGGATAACCATAGGTGTCAATTTGATGGCTTACGAACACATCCTCTGTTAAGATCATCAGCCGCCAGTCACCCCCGGTTACAACCAGTCCAAGCAATGCAAGCAGATGGATAAAGAGTATATGCAGGACATAGTAAAAGAAAGGTACCCTGCCGAATACGATGAAGAAATTTGTGAACCTGTTTTTTATCGTTTCAGTCGCATACAGGAACAACAGTGCCGGACCCAGTGTAAGCAAAATGAAATCTAACGATGGAGGATATTTGGTGACATTTATAAACGAGAAGATCGTATAGAGTATATTTTTTTGTGAGCTCCATGGTTCCAGATCGCCATAAACATTGATGGATCTCAAAAGAATGAACAGGGCAATGGAACCCAATCCCAGTCCCAGCAGCCATTTTTTTCTCCGGGAAGCATCGGTTTCACGGGAGTACAGGTTGCCCAGGCAATATCCCAGTATCATGACCCCGATCCATGGTAAGACAGGATAACCAATCAGGATCATTAACTTTTCGGATAATTCAAGAAAATATTCTTGATGCAGAAGATACCAGAGAATGGAAGTGAAGCTTTTACCCTCTGCGGTTATTCCGTCCAGTAAATTATGTCCTGCAACGATCAGTACGCCAATAACCAGCAACACTTTCCATCGCAGATGAATCAATGCTGCCAGGGCGATCATGGAAATGCCAATAGCCCATATGACCTGGAGATAAATAAAGCTATGGGTCAGATCAAAATACCAGACAACAGGCATGACAGCTATTTCCAGAAATACCAGCCAGAATCCCCGGGTGACCAGAAATTTACTTAACGCAGGTTTTGACTTTTTACTGCCATACAAAAAAGCGGAGGTACCGGCAAGAAAAACAAAGACCGGTGCACAGAAATGGGTGATGAACCGTGTAAGAAATAAGAGAGGAGTTGTTGTGTTCAGATTCACAGGATCATACACATTTGCCCCGTAATGAAAATAAAAACGGCAGTGGTCAAGTGCCATCAGCACCATCACCACTCCCCGTAACAGGTCAATGGATTCTATCCTGTTTATTTTCAGATCACTCAGAGGAGAAAATATTGAATCTTCTAAGATATGAAATCTAAAAGCGAAAAGCAAGTACTATCTTGGAGTGCAGGGAATCAGTTTCAAAAATCATTAGAGGAAATATCATCCGCATTCGGCTTCACATGCTCTAAAACACCAGGAATCTCTATCACAGATCCTGACATATATTTAATGCCAGATTTAGACTGATACACCCATAATCCGATATCATACGTCTTTCCATCCAGGAGCAATCCTCCACGGTACTCAGGAGTATTGTCCCCGTTTATTTTCTGGGTATTCCGATAGATCAGAATTTGCCCGGCAGCTGACTTTTTCATCTCGGAAGGTTTATGGTGATGACAGATGTGATCTTGAATTGTGCCGGATAGATCATCTCTCCGGTATCGGGATCTGCCACCGGTTGGGTGATATGCTTAAGCATCTCCTCCCGCTGCTTTGGTAGGCTTCTTTGTAGGCAGAGCAGGTGATCGGGAACAGCTCGGTCTCACTCTCGCAGTTCAGTGTTGGTCTGCTATGATTCTGGACGGTTCTCGGATTTTTCACATCCACCATCCTGTAGGTTCCGTTGCGCATATCCCTAAAGCCTGCGATGTGTTTCAAGGATTCCCACCACCGGAAGTTTCGTTTCATGGTTGAAAGGATTTAGTTAATAAATAGGTTATGGCTACCCTTTGGTCGCCGAAAGGCATGGGGGGGCAGTATAGGATGGTTGGAGAAGGTATGTGCTACGGACATGATCACATCAAGTTGCAGCAGCGGCTCAATTTTTTTATAAAGTGTGTGAAAGAATCACATTATTTTGTAGGTTTGAATCAAATTAAATCCCTATGTTATGATCAAAAAATTACTTCTTTTTGCATGCATGATGCTTCCCCTCTTTGTTTTCTCCCAGGGAACCGAGAGGGCTAATGTGCTGATCGAAGTCTGTACAGGTACATGGTGAGGCGTCTGTCCCGGAGCAGCTGTCACTGTAGACAGTCTGCTTCAAGAAGGTTATAAGATAGCCGTCATTGATAACCACGGCGGCGATCCTTATGAGAATATTTATTCTGTGGCAAGAAATGCCTATTACAACCTGGATATATATCCTACTGCCAAGTTTGATGGTTTTGAAACTTACACTGGTGGAGAACCATGCCCATGCCAATATTATTGGCATTATGATGATTATTTGTCAATTATCACTGAACGTACAGCGGTGACCTCACCCATTTTGCTTTCAACGGAGTTTTCCCCTGCCGGGGTATATGACTACAAGCTTGTAACTCATATAACCAAAGTGGGCAGCATCGAAGGAGGAAATCTTTACCTGAGAGTAATCGTCACAGAATCCCATATTCCGGAGTCATGGGGAGATCCGGTATGTCTATACGAGCTTAACCATGTCAACCGGCTGATGGTTCCTGATACCACCGGAACAGCCATCAATTTCTCTTCGGGTGATGAGATAACCATTACCCAGGATTTCACGGTGGATCCTTCCTGGAATAAAGAGAACCTGAACCTAGTGGTCTTTGTTCAGAATGACAACGGGAAAGAAGTGCTGCAAACAGTACAGGAGCCCTTTCCATTCTTTAACCGGGATGCAGTCCTTATGGATATGGAAGATATTGCGACCTCAAATTGTACAGGTGTGCTTCAGCCCTCATTTACGGTTGGCAATAACGGTCTTGAAACTCTCAGCAGCCTGACGATCAATTATCAGATCAACGGGGATTCACTGGTCTCCTATCAATGGACGGGTAATCTTCCCTACAATGGTTCCCAAACCGTCCAGCTGGAGCCCATTATCTTTTCTCCACAGGGAAATAACTCTTTCCTGCTTTACTGCTCCAATCCAAACGGCAATGAAGACCAGTACCTTCCTGACGATACGCTGTCCGTCAGTTTTTCAGACGGCTGGGTTTGCACCACCTATAAAGTGGCACTCACCCTCCAGACCGATGACAATCCGGGTGAAACCACCTACGGGGTTTACAATTCACTGGGAGAGATGATCTATTCAGGCGGTCCCTTCGAAGCTGCCAACAGCATGGTGAAGGATACCTTTGAGCTGATGAGTACCGACTGCTACAAGTTTATCATGTTTGATGCCGGATGCAACGGGCTGGCGGGCGGTGGCTACTATTCGCTGAAAGAAGCCAAGTTAGGGGGACACATGATCTACTTCCATTCAACGGCTGATGAGTTCACCTGCAAAAAAATGACGGAGTTCCAGATCGAATGGGTGGGATTGAATGATCACCCTGTCCTGGAGCCAGTATCCATCTACCCGAATCCGTTCAGTAAAAGTACCGAGCTACGCCTGAGCCTCCGGAAGGTTGACCAGGTCTCAGTTGCTGTGTTCAATACCGATGGAAAACAGACCTTCGACCGTGAACTGGGTATTCTCCCGGCAGGCGAGCATCTGATGCAGCTTTCCGATGAACAGGTCTCGCATGGACTTAACCTGGTGAAGATCATCATCGGTGATAAGGTTTACACCAGGAAACTGGTGCTGGAGTGAAATAATACGAATTATCCTAAAAGAGGGATTGCACCTGTGCAGTCCCTCTTTTTTATTTAAAATATTTCTTACACTACACAAAAACTAACTCTAAGGAATGAAATCGGATCTAAATGTACGCAAGATTTTTTATTAGACATTTAATTCTGTGAAGAATCCTGTCAAACTGACCATTTGATTTGCGAGTATAAGGGCTATCATATATAGCATTTCAAAGCAATCTGGATAACCAAAACGCTGGTTTCCTGTTTTCAAGGTACCGTAGACCATTGAAGCCACTTTTCTATCCGGGTAAGGGGATTGATACCTCTTTCAGGAGATCATGCCCAAAACAGCCATACGGGGGACTAAAAAGAAGGATCCGACAGCCAGGGATACATCCTGCCCTACCTATTGTCATCATTCCCTTACCAGACATGTTGATTATCACTGATTAAATCGTTATATTTACGGCTGCAAGTCCGGATACTGGCCTTAATTCTTTCCTCAATGAAAGAACAGCGCAAACTCGCTGCCATCATGTTCACCGACATCGTCGGGTATTCCGCCCTGATGTCGAAGGATGAGAATGTCGCCCTGCAGATCCTCAACAGGAACAGGGAGCTTCAGAAAGCAGCACTCAGCCGTCACCATGGTGAATTTATCAAAGAGATCGGCGACGGTACACTATCCATTTTCCAGAGCTCCTGGGATGCCGTAAGCTGCGCCATGGAGCTGCAAAGCACCCTCCACGAGACTGCTTACTTTCAGCTTCGTATCGGGATCCATATGGGGGATGTGGTAGTCTCAGAAAAGGACATCTTTGGCGATGGGGTGAATATCGCATCCCGCATACAGGCATTGTGTGAACCCGGAGGCATACTGATCTCGGAGACAGTCTATAATGACATCCGGAATAAAACCGCTATATCAGTCGAATGTATTGGAGAGAGGCAACTGAAAAACATCGATCAGCCCGTCAGGATCTATTCCATTTCGGCTGATTGCATCAGGCAGTGGAAAGAAATGACTCCGGAAAAAGATCAGGGCGGCAGGATCCTGTGGAGATCATGGTACAAAATGGATCGGATTGGACCTGTCATAAAAATGACCCTTCTGGCAATGGGATCGATTATTTTATTGTTTGTTGGATTTTTTATACTCAGACCATACATTCTTCATGCGATCCCGGATTCAGGCTCCGTTCCTATTGCTGTGATCAGTTTCGAGAATCAGACCGGCGACACCAGCTTTAATTATCTTCAGAAAGCCATCCCTAACCTGCTGATCACCAACCTTGAACAATCCAAACTATTTCAGGTGCTGACCTGGGAACGGATGCAGGATGTGATGCGGCAACTGGGTAAAAGGGACGCTGAGATCATTGATGCCGACCTGGGATTTGAAATTTGCTCCAATGAAGGATGTCGCTTCATTGTCATCGGCAGCTTCGTCAGAGCGGGAGACGTTTTCGCTACCGACGCCAAGGTGCTGGATGTTGAATCCAAGAAGATCATGAACAGTGTCAGTTCCAAAGGGAATAATGTTGGCAGTATCATTGAAACACAGATCGATGAGCTGAGTAAAAGCATCTCCCGCAGTGTGGGCTTTTCAGCCCGGAAAGTGGAAACTGCCCGGATGCGTATCCGGGATGTGACCACCCATTCCCTGGAAGCTTACAATTACTTTTTGAAAGGCCGTGAAGCAGGGGATAAACTTTACTGGAACGAAGCCAGGCAATATTTTGAAAAAGCTGTACGGATTGATCCAGGATTTGCCATGGCTTATCTTTATCTGTCCAGAACTTATGGCCAATTGCAACTGGGAAATATACAAAAGCGGGACGAAGCGCTTGAAAAAGCCTATCGTTCCTCCAGAAGGGCCACGGAAAACGAACAGCTGGCCATTCGTGCCGACTATGCCGGTATCATCGAACAAGACAGCCAGAAGCAGCGGGATCTTTTACTTGAGCTGGCTGAAAAAGCACCCCGGGATAAGAGGGTCTTCTACTCGCTGGGTCAGTGGTATAGGGACAATAATTCCCCTGCTAAAGCGATCGATGCATTTAAAAAAACAGTCGAGCTTGATCCTTCTTTCGGGGAGGCCGATAATCAGCTTGCCTATCTCTACTTCAACAAAGGGGAATATGAAACAGCGCTGGAATATCTGAGAATCTATTCATCCCTGAATCCCGGTGATGCAAATCCCTTTGATTCCATGGGAGATCTCCTGTGGAAAATGGGCAAACTCGATGAGGCCATCGAACAGTACGGAAAAGCCCTGGAAATAAAATCCAACTTCTGGCCATCAGCCGCCAAGACAGCCTATATCTTTGCCATGAAGGAAGATTACGGGATGACCGATCAATGGGTGAAAAAAACCCTCGATGCGGCCTGGTCCGAAAGCATTAAAGCAAACATATACTGGTTTGTCGCCTTTCTGGACTATTTTTATGGTAAGTTAAATCTGGCAATGCCACGGATCGACAAATCAGAAGCCATCGCCGCCGAATATAAGAACGATCTGTATCAAATGGGCTCTGATTATCTCAGAGCTTATATCTATTATGACCTGGGTGAGTATAAGAAAGCACAGGACCATTATTCTTCTTATCAGAAAGCTGCTTTGACCGAACCCACTATTGACAGGGACGATGATTTGCTTGTATATTACTTTTTTAAGGGATTAGTTCACCTAAAACTGAACCAGCCCGATTCATCCCGAAATTGTACCGAACGGATCAAATTTTTATCTAAAGACCTGCAGGGGGATTATTACTATAATTACCTCATAAGAGAAATCCAGATTGCATCTGCTCAACTGCCGGGGGACCTTGACAATATTACCCCTGAAGTGGAACAACCCGTTCCAAATTTTGTTTCTCCGTATGTCTTCATCTATAACCTGCCCTTCAAACGCAATAGCCTGGCAGAAGCCTACCATCATTTTGGCCAGCTGGATAAGGCTATCACCGGGTATGAACACATGATCGCCCCCAATCCAGCCAGTAACGAACGCTACATTGTCAATCCACGTTATCATTACTACCTGGGGATCCTGTACCAGGAAAAAGGGATGAAAGAACAATCGGTTGCACAGTATCGCAAATTTCTCGACCTCTGGCAGGATGCCGATCCCATATTCAAAGAACCGGATGATGCCAGAAAACGGCTGGCACAACTTCTTAAATGATGAATTGGACGGAGCGGTTGAATTTACCCATCCATGCCGAAGGAATTCGATCATCCAGATCAGCAATTAGAAGCATTTCAGATGACCAAATAACTGATTTCCTGTTTTTAAGGTGCCATAGCTGTCTCAGACACTTTTCTTTCTGAGCAATGGATTATATTTCTTTCAGGATAAATGCCCTATAGCACAGTATGAACATGGTTATTTGAGGTTTTAAAGGTCAATTTCATTCCGGCTCATTTTCCTGATAGTTCATGCTAAAAAAGGGGTACTTCATAAAATAAGTCCTATAGTTGGACGTCTAAAACTTGTTCTTTCCTGATCTTTCCTTAACTTTAAAGGCTCTAAAATTACTTGCTCATGAGTTCTATCCCGTTCCCAGATCCCATTCTCCGACTTCCCCTGGCAGATATCCCTGTTGACGGACTGCATGCCTATATTGCCCAGGGCGACAATTTTCAGATCGTGTTCATGTCATTTGAACAGGATACCCCTGTTCCTGCCCATTCGCATGCCGAACAATGGGAAGTTGTGCTGGAAGGGATGGTGGATGTGATCATTGATAATGAAACGAGACGGTACTACAAAGGGGACCGCATGCATATTCAGGCAGATGTTGTGCATTCGGCGTTTGTGCATGCAGGATTCTGTTCCTTGGCATTCTTTAACCAGCCGGATCGTTATCGGGTAAAAGCAGCTCTGTAAAACACTTCCTTGTGTAAACCTGAAATATCCGGTCAAAATGACCATCTGACTTCAGATCACAGGAGCTATCATAGATAGCATTTCGAAGCAAACGGAATGACCAAAACCTCGATTTCCTGTTTTTAAGGTACCATTGCCGTCTACAGACACTTTTCTTTCTGAGCCATCGATTATACTGCTTTCAGGAGAAACGCTTTATAGCACGGTATGAACATGGTTATTTGAGGTTTTAAAAGGGAACTTATTTCCGGATCGTATGTCTTTTGGTTCATGCTGAAAAAGGGGTAATTCATAAAAAAAGTCCCATCGTTCGAAGACTAAATCACTTTCTATGATATTCATTCCTCAACTTCAAGGATTACCAAATCACTCAATCATAAAAAAGAATTATTTATTATCAATTGCATTATTCATATTCAGTTTTAAATAGCTACTAAAATATTCGGGAGGTCAGCCATAAAACGCATACAATAAATTTATATTTAACCTATATTTTTCATACCTTTACCCTATATGCAGTCATTGAAAAATTATTCAATCTTGCCAATATGAGACCACATTCTTTTTTTCATTTGCTTGAATCCAATTTTATCCTGCTATTTTCTCTTATTTTTTTAGGGAATACATTTTCTGCATGGGGGCAGCATGACGGCTTTCAAATTCAGTCCATCCGAGATTGGGCTTATGCTTACAAAGGCTGGTGGGGTCATCCGGATAACATAAAAATCTGGATAGATCCTAGTTTTACTGAGGATCAGAAAGAAAAAATCCGTCAAGCCTATAAGCGTTGGAATGATGCAGGAGCCCATCCGAAGTACGTGGAGGCAGGTCCATCGGAAGCTGCCAATGTAACCATAATAAGGAATGACAATCTTTCAGTAAACGGATTTTGTAACAATGTATGGCTGGATATGCCTAACGGGCGATATATAGTACATTCTTTTATCTATATTGACACAGATGATTCTCTCGGTGTTCTGGAAATAGCTACGCACGAACTGGGTCATGCCCAGGGATTGCTTGATACAAAGAACAAGGAAGATGCAATGGTATGGATAGGTACAAATGAACACCAAGGCGCTCTTTCACCCCATGATAGAGCTGAATTGTGGGGTGGAATGACTTATTCATGGATACCCATGCAGCTATGGGCAACAGCTCCTCCAACAGCTATCCCTCCAGGAATGGCTGCATCAGTTGTTTTCGACTTAACCGGATATTATCCCCCGGAAATTCTTTTAGCTTCTGCTGTCAATGTATCTCCCTGTTATGATTCTTTGTTGTTTGTGAGTTATACTGTCCTCACAGAGGAATTTCTGGAAGTTGGTATTACAACGGATATAACCCACCCTGACTGTACTATGAGCCTGATCATAAATCTCTATCCGCCGGAACCATACGATTCGTTGACTTTCATTGGATTGCATTACATCAACGAGTACCCCGTTCCTCCTATTGAATTTGAGTGCCCCTTTGAAGTGAACGAAGAAAACGGGAATGTCAGGGTAAACTGGACCGAACTGTGCACTTATCCATTTGAGGGTGAATTGCGTTCCGAACTTGTTGTCGACGATACACTATCTTTTCTGAATAAGGGCGGTGGTGATTATGTCATTCAGCTTGCACCCGGCAATCATTTTTTTGAGTTGTTTGTCGATGATTTTCAGGTCAACAGCGCATATGCTTCACAATTTTTCATCGTAACCGGGATGGAATATCCTGAAATGAACCCATCCCGTATGATTATCATTCCAAATCCTTTTACCGAAAAATGTACGATCACGTGCTCCGATTTAGGAGATATCAGGATTTATGATTTATACGGTAAAGTGGTGGACCATATGGTTGGGGTAAGAA
This sequence comes from Lentimicrobiaceae bacterium, assembly GCA_017993235.1. GTDB lineage: Bacteria > Bacteroidota > Bacteroidia > Bacteroidales > JAGONC01 > JAGONC01. The sequence goes on along the minus strand of JAGONC010000028.1, from coordinate 29,908 downwards.
ATGAATGGGAACCTTCCGTTAAAATGATGGCAGGTGTATATTTAGTAAGGGCGCTTGTAAATGGTCAGCAGATTGAACAGAAGATGGTGTATCTGGGGCAGCGATGAGAATTAAGAATGTTGCACAACGATTATATGACAGTTCCTTAAGCATTGCGTAGCAATTCAGATAATCAAACCATCCATTTACCCTTCTCGCAATCCTGCAACGTACCCAGGACATTTTGACTGTTAAATGGAAGATCGATATTCCTGCATATAATACGTGCCTGTAGTGGTCTGCAACGAGGTCACAGAGCATGTTTTAAGGTCAAGAACCTTGCTGGAAAGATGAATAAACTTTGATCTCTATAAACACTTCTGCTGGCAGGAATTGGTCCGAAATAGTCAATCTCAATGATCATCGAAACTGTGGTGATGAATATGATTCCCGTACTATTACCGGTAAATGTATTAGAAAACGCAGCATGAGGATTATCAAGTCATCCAGGGATTGTCAACAAAAAAGGGAAGCTATGTCGCCTTCCAGATTTCCCCTCATAGTAACAATAACAACATATCTATTAAGTCCTGCCCGAAGAATAGCATGAAGCCGTTAGCGCCATTCCCAAAAGGATAACCTTCATTTATCAGTACCTCCTCCACTTTTCTGTTCATCATTCAAAATTTCTACGCAAAGTTACTTAGCTACCTTTCATCTCTTGAGAATGCCATACGAAACTATTTGTAAAAATAAAATAGCATTTCAAGGCATTTCGGATAACCAAAACGCTGATTTCCTGTTTTCAGGATACCGTTACCATCTTTTACATACTTTCCTATCCGGGTAAAGGATTATACTTCTTTCAGGAGATCATGCCCAAAACAGCCATAGGGGGGACTAAAAAGGAGGATCTGACAGCCAGGGATACATCCTGCCCTACCTATTGTCATCATTCCCTTACCAGACATGTTGATAATCACTGATTAAATCCTTATATTTACGGCTGCAAGTCCGGAAACTTGTTTAAATCCTTTCCTTAGTGAAAGAACAACGCAAGCTCGCAGCCATCATGTTCACCGACATTGTCGGTTACTCCGCCCTGATGTCGAAAGATGAAAAAGTATCTCTCCAGATCCTCAACAAAAACAGAGAGTTACAGAAAGCAGCGCTCAGCCGTCACCATGGTGAATTTATCAAAGAGATTGGCGATGGGACCCTGTCCATCTTCCAAAGCTCATGGGATGCAGTTAGCTGCTCCATGGAACTACAAAGCACCCTCCAAGAAACAGCCTACTTCCAGCTTCGTATCGGGATCCATATGGGGGATGTGGTGATTTCGGAAAAGGATGTCTTTGGTGATGGAGTGAATATCGCATCCCGTATACAGGCTATATGTGAGCCAGGAGGTATACTGATTTCTGAGACCGTCTATCATGATGTCAGAAACAAATCGGGGATCAAAGCGGATTGTCTGGGAGAAAAGTCCCTGAAGAACATTGATGAGCCGGTGAAAGTCTATTCAGTCTCTGCCGAATGTTTTAAAAAAATTTCTGAACAGCAGTCATCCAGAGAAATCCAGTCCCGACAGGTCAAAAGGTGGCTGAGAACCAGCAAAGGAACCATATCCAGAAAACGTGTTATAGGCGTCGCTGCTATTCTAATCCTGGCTATTATCATTGCCGGTGGATACTTTATTTTCAATAAAAAGCAGGGCTTGCCCCCATCAGATAAGGAGAGATCAGCCCTGAAAGACAACAGGCAGGTTTGGACAAATTCGATCGCTGTGCTTTCATTCACGGATCTGAGTCCTAAAAAGGATCAGGAATATTTTTGCGATGGCATAGCGGAGGAATTGATCAATGTTTTGACATATATTCCTGAATTGAAAGTTGTTGCCCGGACATCCGCATTTTCATTCAAGGGTAAGGATGTTAACGTCAGGGATATTGGAGAGGAGCTGAAAGTAAAGACCATTCTTGAAGGCAGTGTACGGAAGTCTGGCAATCAGCTCCGCATAAGTGCCCAGCTGATTGATGTAAGTAATGGTTACCATCTGTGGTCTCAGACCTTTGATCGTGAACTGAAAGATGTATTTGCAATACAGGATGAGATCTCCTCAGCGATTGTTTCAGCATTAAAAACAAAGCTTTTGCCTGAGGAGAAGAAGAGGATAGAGAAGAAACAAACCGGAGACATGGAGGCTTATCAGCTCTATCTTAAAGGAATTTTCTTTTGGAATAAACGAACGGCAACCGATCTGCAAAAGGCTATCGATTATTTTAACCAGGCGATTGAAAAGGATCCAAACTATGCTCTGGCATATACCGGATTGGCTTCTACTTATGTTTTGCTGCCAGAATATGCTGCACTTTCATCAAAGGATATGTACCTGAAGGCAGGTGATGCAGCAAAAAAAGTCCAGGAACTTGACCCCATACTTGCAGAACCACATGCTGTTTTGGGACTGATAAACACAGATTATGAATGGAACTGGGAAGAAGCAGAACGGGAGTATAAGACTGCCGGAGAGCTTAATCCCAACTATCCAACAGCTCATCACTGGTATAATATATACCTAAGGAGTATGGGAAGGTTAGACGAGGCTTTTTCTGAAGTTAACCTGGCTCTGGAACTTGATCCCCTTTCCCCTATCATCAATGCAAACCTGGGTGATGTCCTTTATATCATGCGTCAGTATGATAAAGCCATAGATCAATATCATAAAACACTTGAACTCAATCCGGACTTTGCCCGTGCCAACCTTATGCTAGGTGAGGTTTATATGCTTCAAGGCAAATTTGATGATGCGATTGCTGAATTAAAGAAAGTACGAATTATTGTCGGGAATAATCCTTACGGATTATCAAGGCTTGGATTCGCCTATGCCCGATCTGGCGATGAACAAAATGCAATGCAGGCACTGCATAATCTGTTCACTTTTAAGGACCAGGGATATACAGTTGCATTTGACATAGCAATCATTTATTACGGACTTAACGAAAGGGATCAAATGTTTGAATGGTTTGAGAAATCCTATCAGGAAAGAGATTTCCGGCTGGTCAGGATGATGACAGAACCGTTCTGGGATGAGATCCGGTCGGATCCGAGGTTTATATCCTTGCTCAGGAAAATGGGACTGGAAAAATGACCAGATCATATTTATCCGGACTGGTTCAGAAAAACCAACATACACTGAAAAATCATTATGAACAATCTGTGGAAAGAACGACTTAGACCTGCAGGAATATTCCTGTCCATAACATTTGGTTTGAGTGCCATTTTTTACTTTTTCATTATTTATTCAGGAAAGACCGGTGGAGGATTTGGCATTTATGCCACTGGACTGATGTGGTGCCCTGGAATTGCTGCATTGATCACCATGAAGATCCTGAAAAGGAATATCAGGGATTTAGGTTGGGGATGGGGTAGGACAAGGTATCAGATCTGGAGTTATCTGACTCCCTTTTTATATGCTTTGATTGCCTATACCTTTATCTGGATAATTGGCTGGGGAGAATTTTACAACAGGGATTTTGTCCATCAAATTACGGCATCATTTGGGCTGGATCAGTTACCTGATGGCATTGCCATCATTCTGTACGTGATACTTGTGGGGACATTTGGAACCATCAGAAGTGCTGCCAATGCTCTGGGAGAGGAAATCGGATGGCGTGGTTTTCTAGTTCCTGAATTATATAAAACCATGGGGTATACCAAAACAGCCTTGTTGACCGGTTTAATTTGGTCAGTATGGCATTCACCGATCCTGCTATTTGCCGATTATAATAGTGGAACTCCTGTATGGTACGCCATGATTTGTTTTACTGTTTTGACCATCAGTGTATGTTTTATTTATACCTGGTTTCGGATCAAGTCCAATAGCTTATGGACTGCAGTTATACTTCATGCCAGTCATAACCTGTTTATACAGCGTATCTTTACCCCTTTGACACAAAATACTGGTAATACAAACTATTTCATTGATGAATTTGGCATCGTCCTGCCCATTGTTTGTGTTGGCTTTGCTTTTTATTTCTGGAAGAAACGTAAAGAACTTTCTGGATTTACCAACCCAGTAGATCTTACCAAATAGCATCTCAAAGCAAACTGGATAACCAAAATGCTGATTTCCTATTTTTAAGGCACTATAGCCATTTGCAGCCACTTTCTCATCGGGATAAGGAATTGGATACCTTGTTGCACTTACGGATTGGCAGTATACGCATTTATAGTGTGGATTTTTATTGCAAAGCCTGAAATAATTGACTATATTTGTTTCACATTCAATAATTTATATTTACCCATCTAATCAAAACAATCTCATGAAAACACTAGTCAAATTGACACTGGTTGCATGCATCGCCATGATGACAACCACGGTTCTCGCCCAGGAATGGACCAAAGAACAAAAAGAAGTCTGGCAGGTTGTTGAAAAAAGCTGGAGTGACTGGAAAGCAGGAAACATAGAAGCTGCCACTGCTTATCTCCATCCACAGTTTCAGGGATGGTCTGATGAATCACCGTTACCTATGGACAAAGAAGCCACGATAAAATGGTTTGAATCCATGAAGGATATTCAGCAGTTAAGGAACTACATGATCAATCCTGCCCGTATCGTTGTAGTGGAAAATGCCGCTGTTGTCCATTATTATTTTGGTTTTACTTTTACTTATACCATAGGAGAAGAAAAGAAACGGTTTGAACTGCAGGGAAAATACGTTGAGTTTTATGTTAAGGAAGGCGGCAAGTGGCTTTGCCTGGGAGATTTTACATTCACTGATGATAAAGATGATGCAGAGGATTGACGCTGTTTGATCCAGCCGTGTGAACGCATATGCTGAGTCGCCTGTGCGGTCACTCTAATGTTGACTGTCAGATTAAGTTCTGGCTAGTACACACAGGGCATGTTTTATGATCAAAGTCTTCTTGGAAAGGAGAGTAAGGATCAGGTACCACCGGATTAGATACCTTTTATCCTGATGCAGACGATTTCGGTAATCTTGGTTATTCAGGATCTTTTTGGTGTACTGATACGACATCGGGTATTGTAGTCCCATATAAAGGAGGCACATGGGAATTTTGTTATGATAATTATAACAATTACTGTGGACCTTGGGAATCTTTTATGTTCGACGGGCTTTCTGTTCGTTGTGTACAGGACTAAAGTGCGCCGTGAGTGTAGAGCGCGAAGGGCGCACATCAATCCTTGAGGCAGCGGATCGAATACCCGTAGTCCTTATTGGTGCAGTACCGATACACGCCGGGGTAGTAGTAGTGCGGACTCCGATACCAGGCGCTGCCGAAGTCGAACTGCGAGGAAGACCAGAAGCAACCATAGAAGCCAAGGGCTTCGAAGCTTCCAATGTAGTAGGTGCGTAAGCCTCCCGGAAGGCCTGTGAAGCCGCTGGAATTGGTCGCCCCTGCGTTGGGTAAAGTCCAATGTGATGTCCCTGCTTCCTTGAGATTACCTCCTGCATCAAATCCCCTCAAATCCTCATCATCCCATTCCGGATCACCCACTCCATACTGGCTGTCAACCGTACCCTCCAGTATCTTCCATTCATTATCCGTAGGTATATGCCAGCCCGCAGGACAAATCCCCTGCGCTCCCTCTAAGGTCACATACTGCATCGCCTCCGGCCATTCGTATAAACCTCCGTAAACATCACAGTTCGCTTCATCGTTATTGTAACAGTACTTCTCAATGGTTCCGTTGTCCTGTTGCTGAAATCCGCCCTGAGTGCTGTTGATATTCGACCCCACATTCAGGTTCTCTCTAAACCAACACTGATCACCGATTTGTACGGTGTTATATGTCTGTCCTTCATAGAGAACGGTAGGAAATCCTGCGCAGGGTGTGCCTGGCACTTCCATAACGATATTGACATCAAAGATGACATCTAATATATTAATGACACCATCATTGTTCACGTCAGCAGCTTCAAAGTTAAAGGGATCAGGATTACCGCCCATAATGTAATTAATGATGGTAATAATATCAAGGATATTAACAATCCCATCGTTATTGGCGTCACCGTACAGAATATCATCCTCAGGCAAACCAGGTACAGATGCCTGTACATTGCTTATGAAGGTAAATATCATTACAGGAACCAGGATAATCAAAGTGTATAACCGTTTCATAACAAAAAGATTTAAGGTTGTTTAGGCTCTAAATGAACGAATATTCAACAGCCTATACAAATAGAGAAGGGATATGCGGACTTATTTATTGAACAGGGCAGATTTCTGCATGAACCCTGCAAGTCCTTTAATGAAAGAACTCTCTGTAAACTAGACTGATAGCGATAAAAGTCCCTCTCAATGGTCTCCCTGAAGCTCCTCCTGGACTTGCTTCCTTTCCTTATCCAGTTTCCACCGGAACTCGATCGCGATACCGGCACAGGGTAGTTGATCCATCTGGTGCGTGCAGTACCAATCCCTAAAGTTTTGAAAAAATCATTATTTTCCCTGCCGGTGAAACGTGTGGAAAAACATGAAGAAAGAAAAGATTTTTAAAGATGATAATCCCCTGCCGCCTCCGGCTGGTATATGATCTCATCGATCCTTATCCTTGTCAGGCCCGCAGGGACGATCCATTCGATCTCATCCCCCTCCTTGTATCCAATGAGTGCAGTGGCAATGGGCGAAAAAATGGATATTTTGTTTTCCTTGACGTTCGCCAGTCGAGGATACACGATCTGAAACTGGACCTGTTTATTATTGTTCAAAAAACTCAGCTTGACGACCGAATTCATGGTCACCACATTGGAGGGTATGGCCTCAGGCTCAAGGATCTCTGCTGAGTTCAGTTCGCTCATCAATTTCTCCGCTTCGGAATTTGTGATGGATTTGAATTGTTTTGCATCCTCAATGCACTTCCTGATCCGGGCGTAATCCAGTTTATTTATAATGATTGTCTTATTCATGATCTATACGTTGTTCTTAATCTAAATCGCTGCAAAGATATCCAATTATTCGGTCTGAAACAAACGGCAGCAGGGTTCCAACTTTAATTATAAGACCTATTGACATTGCTTTTACCATTTCGTACCTTTCGGGGCCATTCCGCTTGTCAAAATCTAGATATATTAATCATAAAAAGCATCTATCTGTTAGTCAGTTTTACTATGTCTTTCTCCTCTCTCCTTTCAGCCCAGGTACCTCACTCCTTCAGTTACCAGGCGGTAGTCCGCAGCAGCAATGGTGAACCGCTGGCCTACCAGCTGACCAACTTCCGTATTAGCCTCTTACTGGGCAGTGATGTGGGACCTGTGAGCTATCAGGAAACGCACCTGCAAACCACCAACTTCTTCGGGCTGGTGAATCTGGGGGTCGGGTTTGGTACCGCAGTCAGCGGGAACATGGATACCCTGTCGTGGGGTTCGAAAAGCTATTACATTAAAATTGAGGCCGATACAGCTGGAGGGAGCAATTTCGTGGCACTGGGCACCACGCAGCTACTGGCGGTACCGTATGCCCTACACGCAGCTACCTCCACTAGAGCAGAAGCTTCCACCCTGATCCGCGACAGCGACGGCGAAACAAAAGTCACGGCTGAATTGACCCCTGATGATGACCAGATCCGGTTTTATACAGGCGGGCAGGAACGGCTCAGGCTGACCGGCAACCGGCTGGAAATGGTCAACCATTCAGGAAATATTCTTTTCGGTGATAAGAGCGGCAGTTCCATTACCACCGGTTCGGGTAACATTTTCATTGGGGACTCAGCAGGTGCACGCAATACAGAGGGCTCCATCAATACATTCCTTGGCTCCGGGAGCGGAATCAGCAATACGACAGGCAATTCCAACACATTCATGGGATTTCTCAGTGGTTCAAAAAATACAACAGGTAACTGCAATACCTTCATCGGCATGCTCAGCGGACGATGGAATACGACAGGCAATGTAAATACATTCGTGGGAATGTTTTCTGGACGATACAACTTGACCGGTCACAGCAATGCATTCTTCGGTTATGAAACGGGGCAGGAAAACACGACCGGTGAGTATAATGCCTTTTTTGGCACCCTAGCAGGACATAATAACCAGACAGGCTCAGGGAACACGTACCTGGGTTCTGCGGTGGGATTTTTAAACCAGACAGGGAATGAAAATACCATCGTAGGCAATTTGGCGGGTTTCAATTCAACCGGTTCACATAATGTGTTCATTGGTGCTTATGCCGGAGTGGAAAATACCGGCTCAAACAATGTATTTATCGGAACATACGCCGGCCAGCACGAAACAGATTCCGACAAATTGTACATAACGAATTGCGGAACCTCCGAACCATTGATCTATGGGGATTTTGCCCAGGGCAAACTCAAATTCTGGGCTGGTTCGGTGTAAACAAGCGGTGAAATTCAGGCCAATGGCGAAATTAAAACCGATCAGCGGTTCAGTGCCGAAGGATATGACGGCATAAAAGATACACTCAATCATATAACCGCTTTTGACTTTGCCAATGATAAGCTGAAGTACAGGACCACGATCTTCACCGGAGGGATCGCCACCTAACTGAGCGATGAATCCGATTGGGTGGACACGGTAGGGGATCCCATTCTTCCCCCCACCATCTGCGGCGAAATAAGCCTTGTCGGAGAATTCAACAATTGGGGCAGCGATACGGCTACCATGCCCGATCACATGATGACACGTGATGTCAATGATCCGAACTTCTGGACGACCATTTTTGAACTCACGGTCGAAGATGATCATTCAGATCCACCGGATAATATTGTCGAATCAAAATTCCGGGAAAACTGCAGCTGGGAAGTGAACTGGGGCTCCACCGATTTCCCAACAGGAATCGGGTACCCGGGTTACGGGAATAACATCCCTGTCCCGCTGAATCCTGCTTACGATACCACCATTTATTATGTCACATTCAACTGTGCGACGGGCTATTACACGTTCGATGACATATCGGGTGATGCACCGGTTTCAAATCCAGGCGACCCGGACCATTACGGAGATGCAGAGCACCGGGAGGCAATCCAGACAAAACATAGATGATGAGGTCATTCATTCCGCGCATTTCACGTCAGAGAAAAACCGTAAGGGACCAGGTCAGAATAGTCAGTGGGATGCACCTGTTATAGAACGACTGACTTGAGATGATTGCAATAAAATATATTTGACAAATCGCAGTTTATTTCGTACTTTTCGGACTTACAGCACAGGTAAAAATCATCCTAAATACTATAACCATGAAAAAAATATTTCTCATTATTTATTTATCCATTTCTTTCTCCTCTCTCCTCTCTCCTCTCTCCTTTCTCCTCTCAGCGCAGGTCCCCCACTCCTTCAGCTACCAGGCGGTGGTTAGGGGAAGCAATGGTGACCCTGTTGCTTACCAGAACACCAGTTTCCGCATCAGCCTGTTGCTGGGCAGTGATACGGGTCCGGTAAGCTATCAGGAGACGCACCTTCAGACCACCAACTTTTTCGGCCTGGTGAACCTGGAGATTGGGAATGGTACCGCAGTCAGTGGGATCATGGATACCCTTTCGTGGGGCTCGAAAAGCTATTACATTAAAATTGAGGCAGATACAGCCGGAGGGAGCAATTTTGTGGCACTGGGCACCACGCAGCTGCTGGCCGTGCCGTATGCGCTGCACGCGGAGGATGCAGCTGCCTCATCAGGGATCCGCGACCGCGACGGGGATACAAAGATCGAAGCGGAAGAGAATCCCGATGAAGACATCATCCGGTTTTACACTGGGGGACAGGAACAGCTGCGTATCATGGATAAGCGGCTGGAGATACTCAATCCGGACAGAAATATTTTTGTTGGTGAAAGCAGTGGTGAAAATAATACGGGTGTCGATAATGTCTTCCTTGGACACCTTGCCGGTAAAAACAATACCACAGGTGGAGAAAATGTATTTATTGGTGATTCTTCAGGTACTGCCAACGCTGAAGGAACAAACAATACATTCGTGGGCGCCTGGAGCGGGACAGGTAACACGACCGGCGTCTGCAATGCATTCTTTGGCACGGATGCAGGTGAACGGAACCAGACAGGTACACGAAATGCTTTCCTTGGCTACGGGGCCGGGTATAGGTCGATAGGATCAAGAAATACTTTCGTGGGAAGTCATGCCGGGATGTACAACACAGCTGGTGACTATAATACCTTTGTTGGGCAGGCTGCAGGGATGAACAGTTCAGGAAGTTCAAATGTGTTTATCGGGAGAACGGCCGGCCAATACGAAGGCGGATCAAACAAGCTGTATATAGCCAATTCCAGCACCGGCGAACCCCTGATCTATGGTGAATTCGACAACCAGTTGCTGAGATTTCATGCCATGAGGATAGAGATCAGGAATCAACGGGAAAACACTATTGTGGGAGATAATGCAGGTTTTGCTACCCATGGGTCAAGAAATGTGTATCTGGGAACAAGGGCTGTTGTACTTGAATCAAATGGGAGCAGCAATGTCATGATCGGCTATGAAGCAGGGGCTCATAATACCACAGGAAATTGGGATGTAATGGTAGGATACCAGGCAGGGAGTGCCAATACAACCGGAAATTATAATGTGTTCCTGGGATGGAATACTGGTAATAGCAATACGACAGGTCATCGAAATACGTTCATTGGACCAAATGCAGGGTCTCGTAATACAACCGGTATAAGAAATGTATTCGTCGGACTGTCAGCCGGTAATCTCAATACTTCAGGTTCATTTAACACCTATGTTGGAAGGGCTGCAGGAATGAATAACACGGAAGGAAACGACAATGTCTTTCTTGGCGATATGGCAGGTGCGAATGAAATGGGCTCCAACAAACTCTACATAGCTAATTCGGAAACACCTGAACCACTTATCTATGGTGATTTTATTGAAAAAAGGGTAAAACTCTGGGCCGATACCCTGGAAGTTGAGGGAGTGACCAGCACCGGGGAAAAATTCAGTGTAGGTGGAGACCCGGGATTATCGGATACCCTCTTTGCCATCACCAGCTTTGATTTTGCGAATCAAAAGATCAAATTCAGGAAACAGGTTATAAAAGGAGGGATCACGATTGAACTGACCGGTGAATCGGAATGGATGGACAGTATCAGCAGGCGGTACGTGTTCTGCGATCCGCTGACCGACTCAAGGGATGGGAAGCAGTATCTGACGGTCCGCATCGGTGACCAGTGCTGGATGGCAGAGAACCTGAACGTGGGAATCAGGATTGATGGAACAATAGAGCAATCAGACAATGGAACAATCGAGAAGTACTGCTATAACGATGAGGATACGAATTGCACTGCCTATGGAGGACTTTACTCCTGGAGCGAGGTGATGCAGCACTCAACCTATCCCGGATCTCAGGGGATCTGTCCAAAAGGATGGCACGTACCCTCTGATGAGGAATACAAGATCCTTGAGGGTACGGTGGATAGTCTCTATGCTGTGGGAGATCCTCAATGGGACCTGACAGGATGGAGAGGATCCAATGCGGGGAAAAGGCTTCGGTCCACAGCAGGCTGGGCTGGTGGCGGAAATGGAACAGATACATTCGGATTTCATGCACTGCCCAGAGGTTACCGCGCGGAAGAGGATGGATTTAATGGAGGGGATAGCAGTGCCTATTTCTGGGCGTTTTCATCCATTGGTTCAGAATCAAGTTATTCTCGTCATTTGGGTAGCGGCTCCCCTCAGATCGGGCGAAACACACTCGCTGCAGGAAATGGATTATCACTTCGTTGCATAAAAGGTCCGGGAACCGATCCGCCCATGATCACCACCAAAAACTTGACAAATATCACCGGATCAACAGCAACCAGTGGCGGCACCATCACGGGTGATGGAGGTGATCCGGTGACTGCCCGTGGAGTGGTGTGGAGTACAAACGAAAATCCCACTCTTTCGGACAATTTCACAGCGGATGGTACCGGCACAGGGGAATTTACAAGTAACCTGACCGGCTTGGCCAATGCAACGCATTATTATGTCCGTGCTTATGCCACCAACAGCACAGGGACAAGATACGGAAACCAGTTCGCTTTCACAACTCCCGGCGCATCCTGCCCCGGAGGTGCAACGGTGGTGTGGCAGGGTAAGACCTATCATACCGTAATGATTGGCAGCCAGTGCTGGCTCAAAGAGAACCTGAATGTGGGGACTATGATTAATATCACTGAACAACAATCAGATAATGGAACGATCGAGAAATATTGCTACGATAATGATACAGCTAACTGTACCCTCTATGGAGGCTTATATGTTTGGAACGAGATGATGCAGTACGTTTCCCAGCAGGGTGCACAGGCTCTCTGTCCGACAGGCTGGCACATCGCTTCGGATGATGAGTGGAAAGTGTTGCTAGGTACGGTCGACAGCCAGTATGGTGTCGGAGATGCGATATGGGAAAACAGAGGCAGCATGGGTTTTGACGCTGGAAATAGCCTCAAGTCCATTTCAGGATGGAACGAAAATGGAAGCGGAACGGACGCTTACGGCTTCTCAAGTCTCCCGGGCGGATTCTGCTGGTCACAGAATGGATTTGGTTATATAAACCAGTGCAGCGCATACTGGACATCTTCTGAAATCGTGGGTACTGACAAGGCCTGGGACACAGGTTTGAATTACCAGCATGACCAGGTTGACCGTACAGATGATATTAAAGGTGATTTTGGCCAATCGGTACGTTGCCTCAACAATCAGACCAGCCTGCCCATGGTGACCACGGCGGCAATAACCGACATCACTCAAAATTCAGCTGTCAGCGGAGGTAATGCAACAAGCATCGGAGGAAGTGCTGTCACTGCCCGCGGTGTATGCTGGGGCACATCAGAATTCCCTACCCTATATGATGATCACTCGACCGATGGCGCCGGAGCAGGTGATTTCACCAGCAATCTTACCGGGCTGAATGCCAATACGCAATATTACGTCAGGGCCTATGCCACGAATGGCATGGGGACAGCCTATGGCAGCTCAATCCGATTCATCACCCAGGGTCAACCATGTCCCGGTGTACCAACAGTAACCTGGGAAGGACAAACCTACCAGACCGTGCAAATCGGAAACCAGTGCTGGCTGGAAGAGAACATGAATGCGGGAACCATGATAGAAGGAACAATGGAACAATCGAACAATGGAACAATAGAGAAGTACTGTTATAATGATGATCCATCGAATTGCACCCTCTATGGAGGTCTGTATCAGTGGCAGGAAGCCATGCAGTACAGCACTGACGAGGGAGCCCAGGGCATCTGCCCGGATGGATGGCACATCCCGACCGATGCAGAAATCAAAATTCTGGAAGGAACAGCCGATACACATTATGGCGTGGGTGATCCGGAGTGGGAGAAAATTTCATGCCGCGGTTATGATGCCGGAATCCATCTTAAATCCCTCTCCGGTTGGCCACAAGAGTGTAACGGTGATAACCTTTCCGGATTCAATTATCTTTATTCACAAGGTTATCGCAATACGGACGGGACTTTCATAAGCCCTGAATATTGGGCTGGATCACCTTTATGGTCCTCATCTCAGTATAATGGGAATAATAGTTGGCCTCGCAAATTTCCCTGTCAAATGGGTGGATTGTGCAGGGATTATGATGATACCCGGTATGGCTGGAGCGTAAGGTGCATCAAGAATTGATTTCTGCACGAATGCAGAATCCGGTTAAAATGACCTCACGATTGAAGGGATCTCTTTCACTGGTGTTTGTACCCCATCATCTCATTTTCATTATTGCTTGACCACCTTGACCAGTTCCGGTTTTGCTCCCCGCAATACCCTGACCAGGTAGATACCATCAGGATATGGAGTAAAATCCAATTCCGTCTTCCCTGGGCGTCTTACTTCCTGTTGGTGGATCCTTTTTCCCAGGCGGTCAAAGATCCAGATTGTATTGCTTTTTTGAGGAACAATCGAATAAAGTTCGATGATTAATTTCCCTGTGGTAGGATTAGGATAAATTTTAAGGTAATCAGACCTGTTTAACTCATCAGTAGTCGTTTCTTTACCCTGATCTTCATTATGATAGGTTATCTGTTCATTGTCGGTGACAGGAACCGTAACGGGTTGAAACGGTGCAGTACATCCAGCATCGCTGATATAGCCATGAAAGTAGCTTCCGGATTGTGCATGGAAACCGGTTTTGAGCAGAATATTATTACCGGCAATTAAGAAAAGCTCGCCTCCTTCCTCAACGATAACCGAAGTTCCATTTCCTGCAACATGAATGTTGTGGAGGGCATCATAACAAAAGGTCTCAAGGTTGTTGATGGTAATATTCTGTAATACCAGGTCATAATAATTACCCTCCAGAGAGGCCAGAGCTGACAATCCGAAGTTATACCAGAGGCCATCCCAGCATGTACATCCGCTGCAGCCGATCTGATAGGTGACATCAGCTACGTATTCCTGTGAATTTTCTTCATGATAGACTTTCCAATTGATGAATTCTCCTGTTGTAAAACCCTGTTTTCCGCTCGTATAAATATCGTCTCCCCATGCATGCAGGGAAATATTGGAACTCGCGTTCCAGGCACATGCTCCGGCGCATTTCAATGTTCCATTATCATCATAGAAAACACCAATAAAATCGCCCATGCTTTAGGGCACTCCATTGATTTCCGGATCAGTGCTCAAAGGTATGGCTATGATATGGAAACTGGAGGTGGGAGCGTATTCCCATCCCAGAGGAAGCTGTGCATTCAGAAGAAAAGATATACTCAGGGATAATCCGAAAATGATTGTCCTCATTCTGAAATGTTCCCTTGCCATGATAAACGTAATTTGTTGACGATTTTACTTTACGATAATGATCCTGCGATACTGCACCATGTCAGGATTCTTCACCCGGATGATATAGATTCCCGGTGGAATTGTATTCAAATGAAGCACAGGTTGAACGTTTTTCTCCTTAATGTTCAGTGTTTCGTGAATCAATCCCTGCCCATGTATATCATAGACCGATAGATCAACATTCTGAACCGGAAAACGGAATGCAAGCGATATATCGCCCTTTGAAGGATTGGGAAAGACATTAAAATCATTGACCTGCGATAAATCCTTGACAGAATTGGGTTCAAGTGTAATCCGGAGGACTCTGGATAATCCATTCATCTGAAACTTACCGGCGTTGGGCAGATCTGGCGAAAAATCCACTTTCATCCTGAATTCCTGATGGGTAGCCGGCCGATATAACCTGAACGTCATAATCTCACCTTCTGCCATACCCTCCACAACGTCGGGTGTGGTAAAGTCATCACCAAAGGCATTCGTACCAAAAGGTACCCTTTTATCAACCACTTCCAGAACACCTGCACAACTACCCGTTGAATTAAAAGCACCGATGATATCACCGTTTTCAACATCCTTCAATGCATCTATGCCAAAGGCAATACTATGTGAATTAGGAGTTGGATGCACGGGATTCCATGGTTGGTTGAATGGTACCATCTCATCGTCGCTCTCAGCTCCTTTACCGGCACCCTCCGGAAAGGTGACCGAACAGGGATCGGTGACCAGCATCTGGTAGGCTTTCCCCGGATTCAGTGCTGAGAGGTTGTTGATGGACATTGCAGGCCAATATATGCCGCTCCCGGCAACTTCCTTGATAATGATCAGGGTATCTCCCAGTGGATCCAGCAACTCGGTTGTGGTGACGGAAGATGCTGAGAGTACGGGTATGACATTCCATCCGCCGGGTACTGACAGGTAGGGATCGCTGATCGGGAATCCCCGAAAAGGAAGGGTCGCCGGATTATCCATTTTTATAATATAGCCACTATGGGTATTCCAGGTAATGATGGAATTGATATCCATTGAAGGCCAGTATACTTTTTCCATATCGATCATAATGACCATATCGCTAACTACGTCTTCGAAGAGGATCTCCACTGTATCATTCAGTGGATCAAGGTAGCTGGAGATGCCGCTCCATCCCTGAGGGATCGCAAGGGATTGCTCTTCAGCAGGAACCAGGATCTCGTCCCCGCCGCTGCCCAGGCCACCTCCCTGATACCCCCCTGAAGGAAAAAATTGAGCACCTGCAGGTGTAAGGATTAAAAGGGAGAAGAGGATCAACAGGTTCCGTTGTAATATGGATTGTGTTTTCATAGGAGCGTGTATTACTCAGTAAAGTATAATTATTTCGGAATGAAATGATTCGGTTTGAAATAGTATTTGCTTTGCAGGAATGAAGTCCAGATATACTCGGGATTGGCCCAGGGAGGAATCGGATCCCACATGATTTCCTCATATGGGAAGAGAGGACCCTGCATTGATCTCCAGGCCTGATCCTTGTCCCCTGTTGATTTTCCATCCGGCACCGGGGTTATCGGAGGTTCCCCGGGAGTACGTGGTTCTTCAGGTACTGTCCGGCCTTCTCCTGGCTGGAAATCGTCGGCAGTCAGAGCTCGTCCCTTATAATATTTTCCGGGACCCGGAGTGGTCGGTGACTTATATCTTATTGGGTCATCTTTATATTCGTTCTTTTCACCCCCGGTTTTTTCCCAGGTGCCTGGTGTTAAAAGAGTAAGCATAACTTTAACATAGCCGGCAGGTTTTTCAATTTGACCAAGATCTTCATTCCATGATTCCCACCAGAATTCCATGAATTCTATTTCGGCCCTTGCACCCAGTGCTGCTTTCTTAAGCTTATCGATTGCATTCTCGTACTCACCTTCAGTAATTCCTCCTATGACTTCTCCAGCGATACCCGATACCACACCTAATACATTACCGACACCTGGAATTAGACCACCAATTGTGCCCATTGCGTTAATAAACGATCCTGCATCACCTGCTTTTCTAGCATTTTCTGCTGACTTTTCCGCAGCCCCTATCAGACCCTCGTTAACATTACTTCTTAACCAAAGAGCCATATATAATTTAAAATGTGATATCCAATGATCCTGAACAATCCAGTGTGACTGAATATAATATGCTTCCTTGGTCTGTTGATTCATATATGTTTGTGGTGCTCCATATTTATCCTGCATGGGACCAAAAATTTCCTGGGTCATTTCAAAGCTAAATTCGAAATCAGGGGGATCTGGGATGGCAAGCTTTCTATATGTTCGCGGTACAAGAGGTTTATTAGGATCTAAATCCAAATCCCATTTCAATTCCAGTATTTGAAGACCGGAAGGATCGACCAGGTTCACCGGATTGTTCAAAACATAGGTGTACAGATTGGTACCGTTGACCATACCCGCTGGGTCCTTGCTCAGGTATCTTCCAAGTTCTGCATCATAAAACCTGTTCCGGTAATAATAAAGCTTGGATGCAGGTTCATATTCTCTTGCAGTGAACTTGTAGGGTTGCTCGAGGGTGTAAACTTCCAGGAAAATATCTCCAAACGGATGATAATCATAGCTGCAAGCAACATTGCCTGCCTGGTCAGTCAGTGCCACAACGCTCCCCAGTCCGTCCTCATTATAATAGTACGTTTCATCTTCCCGTGTAATGCTGAGCGGCTCATCAATGTCTGGACCCTGCAGGTAGGTTGACAGAGCTTCTCCTGCCTGATCATACTCTGCCAGGGCATTATGCAGATCAGGATGCTGATAGTCGCTCCACCAGCTGCCATAATCATAAAAATAAAAGGTTGTGCTGGGATCTGAACTACTGCACCGTTCGCCCGTGGAAGTATACGTATTTTGTTGTTCAAACCCTGGGCCCAGAACCTGAGTCAGTCTGTTTTTTTCGTCATAAAAAAATTGCGTCGGCCCGTCCGGCCATATTTTGGTCAGCAGGTTACCGTTGTTATCATAAAGAAAAGAATCGTCACCAGCATACATCAACCGGTTATCTTCATCATACTCATAAAATGTCAGTATTCCGTTGACAGATTGTGAAGACCTGTTCCCGGCCGCGTCATACGTAAACTGAGTCGAACCCTCCATGGTGTTGACTCCGATCAGCTGATAGGCATCATCATAAATATACGAATGGAATACTGAACCGGAAAGATGCTCCATCCTGTTTCCGACATTATCATAAATGTAGGTATGGGTTGCAATGTTTTCTCTTCCATTAAAAGTGGTCTGGTTGACCAATCTGTCTGCGTCATCATAACTATATGTCGTTTGCACACTGTTAGGTAACACCATGCTGGTCCTGTTCCCGACCGGATCGTATCCGAAAGTGATGGTACCTCTTGTCGGATCACCGATGCTGATCAGCCTGTTGGCATCATCCCATCCGTAGGTGATCGTTCCTTTTTCCAGGCCTGTATAACTGATCCTCCTGCCTGCAGGATCATAGGTATAATTTACTGTTTTGGTGAACAGTCCGTGAAAATTATGGCTGACAGAAGTCAGTCTGTTGAGTGCATCATAAGTCCTGGTAATGATACAGCCACATCCTCCTGTATTCTGGCTCAGGATCAGATTTCCCTCCCCATCCCAGCTGTAAGCATCTGTCTCTCCGTCAGGATAGGTCTCCAGGATCAGGCGATTTCGCTGATCATAAGTATAATCGATAGTAATGCCATTTGCATCGGTACGGGAACTGATCTTTCCTACCGGATCATACGTATAGCTTGTAATGAATCCCATCGGGCTTTTCTCTGATGTAAGCCGGTTCACTGCGTCATACGTATATGTGGTGGTATTCCCCTTTCCATCGACCACTTTCAGACGGTTTCCACCCGGATCATACGTAAATGCTGTATTGCGTCCCAGTGCATCGGTTATCAATATCGGAAGGTTCATGGCATCGAAAACATAGGTGGTCACCTTCCCGTTGGCATCGGTCAGCGAGGTAAGATTGCCGTTGGGATCATAACCATACATGGTAGTCCCACCCAGGGGTCCGGTGACCGATATTAACTGATTCAGCCCGTCATAATTATAGGATGTAACATTACCGTTGGCATTGGTAAAGGTTGCCCTGTTTCCTGAAGCATCATATGTATAATAGGAGCTGTTTCCAAGTGCGTCAGTGGCGGATAGGATTCTGCCGTATGGATCCCAGGTGAAGGTGCGGGTATTTCCATTGGGATCAGTCTCGGAAAGCTTTTTCCCAGCAAGGTTATAGGTATAGGAAGTTATGCCTCCCAGTGCATCAGTCTTCACAGTCATCCTGTTCAACAGATCATACATGTAAGTAGTTGTATAGCCGTTTGCATTGGTTCTTGAAAGCATGTTACCGCTAATATCGTAAGTAGTGTAACTTTTGTTTCCGATCTCATCAGTCTCGCTGACAGGTCGGTTTAGGGCATCGTATAAAAAGGTCGTTGTATGGCCGTTCGCATCTGTAATGTTTGTTCGGTTGCCGACCGGATCATACGTGTAGGACTTAACATTTCCAAGAGGATCGGTCACAGTCAAGAGCTGGCAGCAATTGTAAGCGTAAGTTGTAGTATGATTGTTTTTATCCTTATAAGTCAATATCTTTCCAGTACCGCTATATGTGTATGTTTCAGTAAGTCCCGCCGGATCAGTCACGGTGGTGATCCTTCCCATCAGGTCACGTATATATTGCGTGGTAAATCCATTCCTATCCGTATATGCTGCCAGGTTACCTGCCTGGTCGTATATAAAAGTTTCTATGTTTCCTTTTGGATCCGTTGTGGCGATATGTTGGCCCCGGGTATCATAGAGAAATGCTGTAGTGTACCCTTTTTCATCGGTGTAACCGGTCAGCTTTCCGACCGGATTATATGTATAATTCCTTGAATATCCCATGGGATCGGTGACAGATGTTACCTGATTCATAAAATCATATCCATAGGTCCATGTATAACCGTCTTTATTCGTTAAACTGATCCCGTTTCCTGCCGCATCATATGAAATGCTTTCTGTATTCCCGTAAGGATCCGTCAGCCCGACCTTCCGCCCAAGGCAATCATATGTAAATGAAGTAGTTCCACCGTTTTTATCTGTATACCCCGTTTGTTGACCCACCAGGTTATACGTGAACGACTCTGTTCCTCCAGTTGGATCCTGAGTATGGGTCAACCTGCTCTGGCAGTCATAGGTATAAGTAAACGTACTGCCTTTCCTGTCGGTTCGTGAAATTCGGTTTCCAACCTGATCATAGATGTTAGATTCCGTAAATCCGATTGGATCCGTGCTGGTGATGATCTGATTCAGGCAATTATAGCTATGTGTTGTTGTATTTCCATCCCGGTCGGTTTCCGTAAGCAGATTGCCACCTGGATCGTATGTAAAAATATCGGTGAACCCAAGAGGATCAGTAATTATAATATTTTGTCCCATGCAATCGAATGCATAGGTCGTTATATTACCGTTCTTATCCTTTGAAGCGGTTCTATGGCCTGCCGGATCGTAGGTATAGATTATCTGGAATCCGGCCGGATCGGTTAATTTGTAAAGACTTCCTCTGCAATCGTATTCAAAGAAGGTAGTTTGACCGGTTTTGTCTGTTTCACTGATCCTGAATCCGGCTGGATCATAAATATAAATTTCTGTTTGTCCGTTGGCATCGGTCATTCCCGTCAGCTGTCCCCTGCAGTCATAGGAGCGGGTGGTTGTATGGCCGTGTTGATCCGTATGGCCTGTCCACTGACCAATGGCATTATAGGTATAGATCTCTGTGTTTCCAAGGCAATCGGTTTTGCCAACCATCCAATCGCGTACATTATAACTGAAATAGGTCGTATGGCCATTGGCATCCGTGACGGAAATCAAATTACCCGCTTCATCCCAGAGTTTGGTGGTTGTGCCGCCCATTGGATCAATGGTGGTGATGATCCTGTTGGCTGCATCATAGGTGTAGCTTGTAGCACAGCCCTTTGGATTTGTAACATTTAACAGGCTTCCATTTTCATTAAATGTATAGGTCGTGGTGTTACCCGCAGCATCTGTTCTGGCTGTCATCCGGTCAAGGATATCGAAGACATGGGTTGTGGTGCATCCGTTTTTATCGGTAATGCTCAATGCATTACCGACTTCATCAAAGGTCCGGATCTCGTTGAAGCCAAGGGCATCTGTAGTGCTGATCCGGTATCCGTGTCCATTGTAACCATAAAGCGTCGTACAGCCATTATTATCCGTCAGACCTGTCATATTGCCAAAAGCATCGTATGTATAACTTTCTGTATAGCCAAGACAATCTGTCCGGCCGATCCGGTTTCCGGAATCATCATACGTAAAAGTGGTTGTATTTCCATTCCTATCGGTTATACTTGTTATCTGGTTGAAGTCATTCTCATAGGTAAAGAGCTCTGAAAATCCAAGGCAATCCATTGCACTCAGGATATTGCCCCGGTCATCGTAAGTAAAGGTTGTAACAGCTCCCGTTTCGTTGGTATAAGTTAGGATATTGTTCTGGTCGTCCCATGAAAAATTAATTGAATTCCCGTCTGGTTGCTGGATGCTGACAATTCTCTTCAGATCATCAAAGGTATAAATATAGTTTCTTTCTCCAGCTGTAACATCCTGATAAACAGTTGTTTTACTCTCTGTAGGATTATAAGTGAATGTCTTGCCCATATTTACGGCCGGGCAGCTAACACTGGCAACAGCTCCCTCAGGGTTATAGGTGATTTCCAGACTGTTCCCTCTGGAGTCGGTGATTATCGTCATATTGCCTGACATTCCGTATGTATACGTATAACTGTAATTAAGCGGACCCTCAACGCCGGTTAAAAACCAGTATCCTGCAGATTGATCGTAGGAAAATTCAAAAATCCGATCAGGAGTCGTATTTGCGTCCGTAATGGTTGACAAATGGTTGTCAGACCAATCCAGAACCAGCTGCCTGCCCGTCGGATCGGTAATGGTGGCCAGATGCCCGTCCGTATACGATAATGTCATGGTGTTCCCATTCGGATCCTGGATTTTCGTTAGTTGTTTATGACCTGCATCATCAAAATAATATTTTATTCCTGATTTGGATCGCAGAAGGTATTTATCAGGTTCATATTCGGAGAAGACGTCATGTACACCGACAGGTGGATCATAGGAGGTTCCATTCCAGACATACTCGTCTGTCTTGCCATCCATCCGTTCAAGGATGACCGTATCCCCGGAAAGCTCACTCTTTATAAAATAGCGCATACTATACGTATGTGTCCAGCCATGCCCGTAACCCCAATCATATCTTGATCTTCCGCTGTTGTAATAAAATGTGATATCCAATGACAAACCCTGACCGGGTATGAAGAGGTCGGATCGTTGATAGAAAAGATTTCCCGTGTAGGTGTTAACGAATATCCCTGGCCATGGGCCGGGCTCGTTGGGCACAGTCTCTCTTAAAGCGTATGTTTGCGAAATAGCAATCAGGAAAAAACAGCCGTAAACGATCAAAAACGGAAACGACTTAATAGGTTTGAAAGATGGTTTTGATATCATTGCAGGAATTATTAATGAAAAAATGCATCTTTTGAAAGTCTCTGAAGTAAGTGGTCTATGTTTCCGAAAAAAAATTAAATATCAGTGGTTTTTCAGTTCTCCAGCGCCGAAATCCTGGCTTTCAGGGCTTCATTCTCCTTCTGGAGCTCGATCAGGTAGAGCGTCAGCTCTTCAATTTTCTGAAGCAGGATCGCGTCCATCTGGCCAAGTTTCACTCCATTCTCCCTGACTTCTCTGGCTGATGGAACACCCGGCAAACGCCTGTGCTGCTGAACATACTGATCCAGTTCGGATAATGACGGCAGGATATAGTCGTCATCAAAGACAAAATCTGACCATCCTGTCTCCTTTACCTCAACCTCCTTGCACGTGATGCTGCCGTTGACCGCAAGCTTCGAGGATGGATTTATCTCACCGATCCCCACATTTCCTGTATTGGAAAACAGCACATTGCCGTTGTTCAGATACTTGACCGTACCAATACCCCATCGAATCTCGTAAACCTGTGTAGCATAATTGAAGTAGATGAATTCGCGCCAGGTCGAGGTGCTCGCATCATATGCAGACTGAAGCATTTCGGTGACACCTCCGGTCTTTCTCATTGCAATATTGAAAATATCACCCCCCGACGTATTCAGTAATCTGAGCCGTCCAATGGGCCCACTGGGCCCGGCAATATTGCTTTCTGCAATCACGTCGCAGGAACTGGTCCCGTTAAAAACATGCAGCTTATAGGAAGGTGTCACGGTACCGATACCAACATTACCATTAGTCAGCGTTTTATAAACGGTGACACCTGCATCAGGAGTTGACCATGTCTGGGCTGATACACCAGCCGCAAAACCCAGATAAAGGATTGTCATAAGAATTACGTCATAACTCAGGCCCCCGATCATGTCCACCCGCCAACGACTGCAGGTCGGACCCAGGCTGGCAGTGGCAGGTACCTGGAATGAAAGGGCATTGGATCCAGCCACAAGCTGCTGGTTCAAGAAAATCTGTTCGCCGAGGTCTGCCCATCCGTTGAATTGATTGAAGTCCATCCAGGCGTTCAGCTGGCAGCTGATCGGTACCGTGATCTGAAGGGTGGCCATCTGGCCCCGGATCAGTGGTGAGGTAAAAATTACCCCATCCTCATCATCCACATTCGCCAGATCACCCCCGTCCGCATTTGCGGTAGGCTGACCGTCGACCTCGGAATCGATCAGGGCTCCGATGTAGACGATCCCATTGTTGGTGTGCCGGGCACCGTTGCTTGCAAGCAAGGTCGGATAAGGACCGTCGGGCGCATCGCCAAAGTCAAGGTTACCTGACGAAAGTGCTACGAGCGACAGGTAGTCTTCTGACTCACCATCCTCAAATGAACCGGTTCCATCCCAGCCCTGGCCTACCTGCTGCTCTGAGATAGTGAATCTGGCCCAAACATATCCTGAATTGGGTCCTATGACAAAATTAGGCGGACCCAGGCCAGATAATGGACCACTATAACCATTGGGCAAATACCAATCGACCAAAATATGTTCAGTACCTCCGCCCCAGGAACCATCTTGAGCCCAGTCAATGATCACGTTCATATAGCCCGGTGAAGAACTGGGCATAGAATTAGTTAAAGTAATATCTACATTTGCTCCCCATGCTGCCAGGCTGCCGGCTGGTCCCAGGGGTGCCACATCTCCTGGAACGCACGCAACCTCCACTCCGCCAACAATGGTGAATGCCCCGGGGATTATCAATCCGGCATCCCCGTCACCTTTACATTCATCATTATCGTAAGGATTGAACTGGGGACATAAACCTCCATTACCTTCACCATCAAATTCAAACGCAGGGCCCAATACGGCTCCCCAGTTATCATGCTCTACCCACCCGGCAGGGCCAAGGGCTTTACATGTCGGGAACCACCCTGTGAGACCTGTTGCCGGGTAGGCCAGCACTCCTTCCGGTGCATCACCAAACTCCCTGAGTTGTGCCATTAGGTATGAGGTATGAAAAAAAGAAACGTAGCTGCCAACGACAAAGGGAAGAACAAGATTTTTCATAGCGTAGGATTTTAAGCTACATATTGCAGACTACACAAGGAAAAAATGAGTAATTCAATATTTAATTACTGTATGTAACGAAACGGACGATGTGGATTACTTCGGGAACTGTAAAAAAATGACAGCTAACAAAGTTCAGGTGGCGTTGAACACACTTAGTCAGGAATAGTTGTAGAGGCATACTGAAATGGTTATTGCGTTTTCTGCCTCACTTATCGCCCCTGGGTGTAATTGTATATTAAGTACCAAATATAGTGAATAAAAACCTGTATTGCAAGTGTTTTTTTTTTTACAGGCACGATCCGGGAATCAGGTAGTGGATCCATGCATAAGTTAGTTACTGCAGTTAGCTGACATCAGGGATGAACACTACAAACACGCAGACCCGGATCACCTTCACCCAGAAATAATTTTCAAAAAAATATACTAAATTCTTACATGTTTCCGTTTACTACATAAATCCCATCGAAAATGAAGCACGGATTCCTTACGACTCTGGCTCTGCTCCTGGCATTTTCCTTTATCGACCTTTCAACGTATGCTCAAACAACTGCTTCCGTTAGACCTTTCCAGGTAAGTATAACGGTGAGCGATCTTGGAAAATCCATAGCTTGGTATAAAGAAATGCTCGGATTTGAGCTAATCGAGAAGTTCAACGTTACCCAGCAAAAAACCAAAACGGCCATCCTTGAACTGAATGACTTTTACCTCGAACTGGTCCAAAAGGAAAATACCTGTTCCCGTAATCTGATCAAGATTCCTGATGATGCCGAGATCTGTGGATTCTTTAAAGCCGGTTTTCGGGTAACTGATTTTGAAGATTACCACCAGCAAGTAAAGCAGCTTCATCCTGAACAGGTAACCGATATCATCACCAGTGAGATCAACGGTTCCGTCTATTTCTACATGGCCGACCCTGATCAGATAACGATACAGATCTTCCCTTCCCCCAACACGAAAGATCCCATGCGCATAAAACCCTATCTGATCGGCATCATTGTCGACAACATTGAGCCTGAGATCGAATGGTACGAGCAAAACCTGGGCTACGCCTTTACGCAGAAATGGGATGTAACTGCTGACAATCAATATGTAAGGTTATTGGTTTCCGGTCCATTTGTGGTAGAACTTCGCCAGGAAAAAATCAATCACCTGCACCCTGAAGGATTACACCTCCCTGAAGGGAAGACCACATTGCTTGGGATCCATAAAATGACCTTCAGGGTGGACAATATTCTGACTTATTCAGAAACCCTGCGAGAAAACAATACTCCACTTTTACAGGAGATCACCAAAAGACCGGCAGGCCGCTATACAGCTTTTCTGGAAATAGAAGATCCGGAAAAAAATCCGATCCAGATCATCCAATAAAGCCGGATCAACCCCTGATTTTTCTTAACTTGCAGGCCTTTTTGAACCCAATTCTCTAACAGATGTTTCTGCCCAAAAATCTCAAATGGGAAAAGATCCTGTTCATTGCCATCGGAATCCTCCTGTGGATCTACATATGGCTTCGTGCAGCCAGGGTTCCCCTGATCTACGATGAGATCGCCACGTTTTTCCACTACATTCATACAGATTCATTTCTTCCCTTTCGTTCGCATCTGGATGCAAACAATCACCTGCTGAATTCCGCACTTTCATGGATTTCGTATAAAATCCTGGGCTCCTCTCCCCTTGCCCTCCGGTTGCCCAACATCCTGTCGTTCCCGCTATTCCTCTTTTTTGTCTGGAAATTTGCACGGCAGATCCATCTACCGATGCTTCGCTGGATATTCATTCTGGCGCTTCTTCTTACCCATAATTTTCTGGAATTCTTTGCACTGACACGTGGCTATGGACTGTCAATGGCGCTGATGCTGGGAGCCTGCTGGTATCTGTACGCACTCAGGTTTGGCCCTTCGCCGAAGTACACCATTCTGGCGCTGGTACTGGGCCTGCTGGCCACAGCGGCTAACCTTAACCTTGTACACACCTTTATTCTCCTGCAGATTTTGTTGATGGCCTGGTTCCTTACAGCCGGCACGAGACTTCAAAAATTCCAAATTCCAAGATCCAAATTCCAGACAAATTCCAAAATCCAAATTCCAGGACCTCGTCGCTTCGCTCCTCAGGACAAACCACTTCCCGCCTCCCGCCTCCCGCTTCCATCTCCCTCGTCCCCTCGCCCTTCCCCTCCCTCTCTTTCTCCTTTCTCATCTCTCCTCTCTCCTCTCTCCTCTCTCTTCCTCGGCCTTCTTCCCACGGCCTTCTTCATTGCCTACCTGCTCAGGTTAAAAACCGCAGGCGCCCTCTACTTTGGCTCTTCGGAAGGAGTCTTCAAAACGACTTTTCTGTCGCTTTACCTACTGCTGTTCGAAAACGGAACCCTTGTATTCCTGTACTATGCCGGCGCCGTTTTCCTTGCAGTCCTGGGCATCTATCTGTTCATCAATCTGTCCCGCAAGTACAGGTTCGGCTGGCTGAACCCCCGTTTCATTTTCATCTTTCTGCTTATGGGAAATATCTTCGCAGCCTGGCTTGCACACCTGATCTTTGACATGAACTACCATGAGGCACGGACCGCATTGTATATGTATCCCCTGCTGATCGGTGCCGTGCTTTTTGGGCTCGATACGTTTATCTATCAGACCAACAAACGATGGAGTGTACTCCTGGCCCTCCCTCTGTTGATGATCCCTGTGAACTTTGCACTGAATGCCAACCTGTCGCATGTTTCGTTTGAAAACGAACGGATACCGGAAAGCTTTTATCAAACCATCCAGACCCATCCACAGGTCAATGGATACCCTTCCACTATCGGGGGATACCGCGGCAGAGAAATGCAATGGGCTTACCTGAATTTCAGGAACGGCGGAACGGCAGGTATAGTCCAGGGATCGGATTATCCTGGCTATATAGCTGATTATCAGATCATTGACGTTAAAGAATTTCCCGAATGGCGAACTATTTATGATTCAATTAATTATGATCCTCAAACGCACTATTATCTGTTGAAACACAAGATCAGGCCGGAGCCGAATCATCGTGCAACCTTCCGTACCGAACCGATGATCAAAACGACCAGCGAAGAATTCATCAAACTCGGACGCGGATCAGCCAGTACCCTCAGGGGTAAGGCACTCCATGCCGGTTACCGGTTGACCCTGGCTTCACCGGAAGAACCGCTGCGCGCCTGGATCGTATTTACGGTAGTTGACAGCAACGACAAGGTGTTAAGATATGAGCGCATTCCGCTTGACTGGCTAAGAACGTCGTGGAATGGAGAAAAAGATAACCTGGTGAATGGCATGTTCATTCCCTGGCTGCCGGACTCTGCACACCTGTTCTCAACCTACCTCTGGAATATTGAAAAGAAGCCTGTAAGGATCGTGGAAGGCCAGTTTGATCTATTTGAGCTTCAATAATCTCAAACTATTACCCACTACTGAAACCGAGCTGAACGCCATCGCAGCCCCCGCGATCATGGGATTCAAAAGAAATCCTGTGAATGGGAAGAGGATTCCGGCAGCAATGGGGATACTGACCGAATTATAAAAAAATGCCCAGAAAAGGTTCTGACGGATGGTGCGAACGATCCTTCCCGAGAGATCCACGGCCTGAACAAGCTTTTCCAGGTTCCCGTAGATCAGGGTGATCTGTGCACTTTCCATGGCGATGTCGGTTCCCGTGCCAATGGCAATGCCCACATCCGCCTGCGCCAGTGCCGGCGCATCATTGATCCCGTCGCCCACCATCGCCACGATGTGACCTTTCTGCTGGAGTTCCCTGATAAAGTGTAGCTTATCAGCAGGCAATACATCCGACCGGAAGGAGTCAATTCCAACCTGACTGGCCATGGCCGCAGCCCCCGATGCATGATCGCCGGTCAACATGATGATTTTCCGGCCCATTTGCCGGAGTCTCTGCACGGCAACGGCAGCAGAATCCTTTACCTTGTCGGAGATCGCCACCATACCCAGGGCCCGGGTATCGTCAGCCAAAAAAATGACCGCCCATGATTTCTGTGTCCACACCAGGTACTTATTCAGCATTTCGGTGCTCACCGCCACTCCGGCTTCATCCATGAACGCTTTCTTTCCAGCAATGTACAGCTTCCCATCAAAGACAGCCCTGATGCCCATGCCAGGGTGAGCGGTAAACTCAACGGGGATCAATGGCTGGATCCCCTTTGGCTGATAATAATCCATTAACGCCCTTGCCAGGGGATGTTCCGACAATGCTTCCATTGAATAAAGGATTCGCTCGGTTACTCCCTGGCCTGTTGTTCCCATATCCCAGAACACCTCCCTTACTGATGGCTTTCCTTCGGTGATGGTACCCGTCTTATCCAGAACGATGACATCAGCCCTGTTTAATAATTCGATGCCGGCCGCGTCGCGGATCAGTATCCCCATTTCTGCCGCACGGCCCACACCCGCCATCACAGCTGTTGGGGTTGCCAGTCCCATAGCACAGGGGCAGGCGATGATCAGTACGGTGACCAGGATGACAAAAGCATAGGTCAGCTGGGGTGAGGGACCAAACACATACCACAAACCAAAGCTTACCAGGGCGATGGTCAGCACCACAGGCACAAAGATTCCGGCGATCCGGTCGGCCAGCCGCTGGATCGGTGGTTTGTTGCCCTGGGCTTCCTCAATGAGCCGGATGATCTGTGAAAGCATCGTCGCATCCCCAACCTTCCCGGCCCTCATCCGGAAGCCTCCCGTCGTATTCAGGGTTGCACCGATCACGGTGTCCCCCTCTCTTTTCTCAACCGGAAGAGGTTCGCCTGTGATCATGCTTTCATCGATATACGAACTGCCCTCTGTCACCCTTCCGTCAACAGGGATCCTCTCACCGGGACGGATCAGGATATGATCTCCTGTCACAACCTCCTCCAGAGGAATTTCTGATTCCAGGCCACCCCTTACCACCCGTGCAGTTTTGACCCGAAGTCCCATGAGTTTGCGGATCGACAGGGAAGTGTACCTGCGTGCCCTCTGTTCAAGGTATCTGCCTAATAGGATAAGTGAAATGATCACAACAGCACTTTCAAAATAGACATGCGGTTCTATTCCGTGTTCCAGCAAGAAGGCCGGAAAGGCCATATTGAAAGCACTGAAAATGAATGCTGATCCTGTTCCCAGGGCAACGAGCGTATCCATGCTGGCCGAACCATGCATTAACCTTTTCCACGCGACAATAAAAAATTCCCTGCCAAACCAACCCATCACAACCAGCGTCAATACCATCATGATCCAGTTCTTAAGGGGAAATGGGGGAATGAACATAGACAAAAGGAACACCGGAATACTCAGGATGATTGCCCAAAAAGTATTTCTCCCGACCTCTCTCAACTCCCTGGTCTCAATCCCATCATCGGCACTGTAGTTATCATTTTGTTCAACGATGAGCCCGTAACCGTGTGCATTCAGCACCACCTGCATCCGTTCAGGGCTGGTCTGATTCCCGTTGAACTCGATAAGTACCGTGTTTGAGGCCAGGTTAACAATGGCCTTTCGGACACCTTCGACTGACGACAATGTGCTTTCGACTCTTGAGGCACATGACGCACAGTTCATGCCGGTTACAGGGTATGTTTGCCTGACGATGGC
>JAGONC010000006.1 GCA_017993235.1 Lentimicrobiaceae bacterium | reverse complement strand
CTGTATGACAATGAAATAGGAAGCGAAAAAAATTGGTTTTTTACCACCCAAAGTGGAATATTAATATTGGGAGCGCCAATGTAATAATTAACAGGAATCTCGGCATAAGAGCCAATTGATGCTGCTTCTGGTGAAGGCGGTATTAGCTCCTCCTGGGCAATAAGCTTTAAAGATAATCCTGTAATCAGGATAAGAAATAGATATTTATTCATAAGTGTTTATTTATTATAAAAGTTCTATTGAATAATTAATTTCTTGTAATAGATAGATGCGTTATTTTTAATAGCTGAATTTAAAAAATAAGAAAATATATCTTCCTTTATTAGAATTGTTTGCATCATTTTTTAAAGAATAGGTAAATGCTACCTGTTCAACCTTAATACCATTGCTGCTGTAACTTAATGATACCGGAACGGAAAGATACCTTGAAGTGAGGGTGTATAAAGGGATTGACACCTGTGGTGCACCTGTAAACATTCCTACCGGTATTTGACCATATCGTCCCAGCTCTGCAGCTGTCGGTGACGGAGGAATGACATTGGGTACATAATCGAGTCGTGGATCTGGGTCCTGATCAGCATAAGCAAACAGGCAGGATAATAAGGCTAATGTTACGATAAAAATTCTCATTATTATTGAGTTATCGGGATATTGATACTATGAATTGTTTGTCTAATTAATTTAAAATCAAGATATTTATTTTTTGACTGGAATATTCCGTAAGAGTAACTTCCTTGGCAGATTGAATCTGCACAATGTTCCCCTATTGCATTTTTTATCTGAACAATGGAATGGGTAAAATAAATCTCCAGAAGCAGGAGAATCACATCTAGCAATTGCAGAAATAGCCAGTAACCTGGTTTTTGAGGTGAAAAAGGGTAAACCACCTAAAGAATCGATGAATAATTATACATTGGTTAATCAGAAAATTCAAAAAAGGTAATATGCTTTTAAATAGGAATTTATTAACATTAGCAAGTTATTTTATGAAGCACCCCTTTTTCAGCATGAACCAAAAGAAATAAGAAGATAATAAGTCGTCGCCTAGAACCTCAAATAACAGTATCCATACTGTGCTGTAAAGCGTTTCTCCTGAAAGCAGTATAATCCATTACTCAGAAAGAAAAGTGTCCGTAGACGGCTATGGTACCCATAAAACAGGAAATCAGTGATTTGGTTATCCAGATTGCTTCGAGTTGCTATTATACTTGGTCAGGGTTTATCTTTACAGCCCATATCCCTTCCTGCACCGCTCTACCGTACCGAATGCTACCAGCCATGCTTTGTATCGCCCTATCCCGCTCATACGTAGCATCCGCAACCGGTATAAACTTAATCCAGTCTCCCTGGATACCTGCTGCAGAGTGGTCACAAAACCATATCGCTCTCCATCTGTATAGAAAATGACTTCATTCTTCATATTTTTTATGTTTACACGATGTAAATGTACGAAATCCTACCATTATACCTGATATCCCACCTATGGGCCCTCTCAGAAACATACCCCCCGGGGTAAACCTGTACACTCCCAAGATTTATGAGATACCCCCCCTATATACGTTCCCTCCGACTATCCTATATTGACCCCCCGTGCCTTTCAGCGTCCAAAGGGGCGTGGTGTACTAAACCCATTTATTCATCAAATCATTCTATTATGGAAACTTTAACGAAAAACACTCGCATCAACCGCTTTGAGAGGTCTCAGAGCAACGGAGGCGCTTTCATCGACACCTTGGGTCTTCCCCGTGAGGTTCGCAATGCAAAGCTCAGATTCCCCGGAAGGGTTTTTGATCTTCCCGACGGAACGCATGAATTTCATATCTCATGGGCTTCAAACCGCAACAGGGACTATCCCTGTTTCGGAGTGGTCATCGAGAACTACCTGCCGGTCAGCATGCTTGCAACCGATTATGAGGCAGCCGTCAAGGCGAGTCCAGAGGAAGTGCAGAAGAAAGCCTGGGTGGGAACGGAGACAATCCATCCGAATTTCGAAGAGATCCTGCTTACCGTGGTCAAAAACAGACCGACGATCCTGTCTCTGAAGCAGTGAAGAGTGAGCCCGAAAGGGCTCCTCTTTTTTCTTCCCTCTTATATATTTATAGGAGAATGGAGTATTATTTTTTAGAATGGGCGTACCAGAAGCCGAAATAAGTCCCAAGGGTATGGGCAGAATTATGAGGAAAAAAGAACAGCCGTTGGACTTATTCTCTTGTTGTTTAAGAGAGGTCCAGATCACTTATTGTAACAGGGTCAGGTATTCAGATATGCCTAAAGTAAGTTCTTCTAAAGATGCAGAGAATATCTTCCGCAGTATCTGGAGTCATCGTCTGGGTTATGTAGAAGAATTTTTTGTTCTTCTTCTAAATAGATCTAACAAGGTCATTGGCTGGTCAAAGGTATCGATGGGTGGTCAGAATGGAACGGTAGCTGATCCAAAAGTTATCTTTCAGACAGCCCTGAAAGCCAATGCCTGTCATCTAATTCTAGGACACAACCATCCCAGCGGTAATATTGAACCCAGTCAGGCAGACATCAGCCTTACGCAAAAGATGAGGGAATCAGGGAATTTCCTGGACTTGCCTGTATTGGATCATCTGATTTTAAGCACAGAGGATTATTATTCCTTTGCAGATGATAATAAGCTATAGTTAACAGTACATATCAATTTTACCGGGGGCAATTAGCCCCTTTTTTTATTTCTAAAACTCAAAAATTATGGAAACACTTGAAATTGAAATTACCGAGAAGAGAAAACTCTCTATGGAACTGCCCTTCTTTGGAAAGGTTCCTAACCGCAAACGCTGGATCCGTATCACCAGCGACGATCCTCCACAGATCACAACCATAAGCCTGCTTGGCAGTAGCTGTGACGTGTTCGAGTGGAAGTATCCCGAGTTTATCGATATCCAGGACTTTGAGCCTTGCAGTCCAGAAGATTGGATTAATGCAAAGTATGAAGCAGCAGGGCATTGCATGAACCTAAAAAACCGATAAGATGAAAACATCAGATAGTATTGCGACCATCAGTAAAGCCCTGATCGAGTTCCAGGGCAGGATGGTGAAGGTCACCAAGGATGCGGTGAATCCTCACTTTAAGAACCGTTATGCTTCCTTGAGCCAGATCATCGAGAGTGTCCAGAAACCTCTGAATGAATGCGGTCTGGCGATCGTACAGCTCCCTACAGGCGATCATGAGCTGGAGACGATACTTCTTCATACCAGCGGGGAATATATCGCTGAGACGTATCGTATGAGCCCACAGAGGGATGATCCTCAAGGATTGGGATCTGCTATCACATACCAGAGACGATATGCCCTGGGAGCTATCCTGTGCCTGAATATCGACGAAGATGATGATGCCGAGAAAGCCAGTCAGTCTTTGAATCTTACCGCAGGAACGAGAACCTATGATGATGGCAGGGAATGGATATCAGAAGCTCAATTCCTGAAGACTATTGAACGGTTTAAGAATGGAGAGACGGATATCATCGATAAGGCTATCGGAACCTTCAAGATGAGAAGGGAACTTAAAGAGCAACTTATAGCATTGAAAAATAACCATTAAACACTTACAGCCATGGAAACATTAAGTATTATTCAACAGTTCAGTCTGACCAAAACGCAGATTGATGTTTTAGCCCGTAGGGTCCTTGAGGAGATCGATGGGGGGAATCACAATCCTCTGAACATATTCCTTTGTTTGAAGGCAATGGAAGAGCTTGTTAAAAGACTCAAGGATGGTATTGCCGACCAGGTACTGGCAGAAGCCGAAAAGTACGGTAAACAGTTTGACTACCTGGGATCCAGAGTTCAGCTATCTGAAAGGCGTACTTATGACTTTTCTTGTGATTCTACCTGGTGCGAGCTGGATAAGACCAAAAAGCAGCGGGAGGAGATGCTCAGACATATCACTCAACCGGTGGCAGATCCCGATACTGGTGAGATGATCTATCCGGCACAGTTCAAGATCACACCTGTCATAACCATAACCCTACCGAGATGAAAAAGTCAGCTGCCGGGCATATTCTGATCTATCGGAATAGTCAAAAGATAACCGGGGATAATACTCCTGAGTACCGTGGTGGTTTACTCCTGGATGGAAAAACCTATGATATAGGATTGTGGGTATATCAGTCTAAAAGCGGGATGAAATATATGTCTGGGTCGGTAATAGAGGTTCCCGGTGTACCAGAACATGTGAAACCGAATGCAAATGCTTTTGCCTTTGACGATTCATGATTATTAAACCTTCAGTAATAGTGATTTGAGGACATCATAATTCTATCAAATTTTTACTATCTTGCAGATAAAATCCTAGCTATTAGTGGAAAATAGCAATTATTAAGAAAACAATGAATATAACATTTGGTTATCCTAGTCAGGATTGCAAAGAATGTCAAAAATGTGAATTAAAGGTTGATGCATATTATCAACAAAGAGGTCCAGTCAAATTAATGCTTGTAGGTCAGGATCCCACAATTTTTAAAGATAAAAATCGAGTGAAACATGTTTTGATGCTTGATGATATTAATGGTCAACTTTCAAGATGGTTACGGAATTTATTTGGAAATGAGTTATTTAATGATTTGACAATTTATGCCACTAATCTTGTAAAATGTACTCTTGAGAATCCTCCTTCGACTATGCCAGGTGGGGGATTAAATTTTTTAAGAGAATATTATGCTAACTGTAAGAAATATTTAGAGGAGGAGATTAAAAAATTCCAGCCAAAGATTTTATTAACTCTTGGGGAACCTTCTCATATTTTATTTAGAACAATACTTGATGATCCTAGTTTAATACCAATTACAATGCAAGGTTCATTTTCTGGTATATTTACCAGAGTTTCAGTAAAAGAAGTGAAATTTGATTATTCACCATGTCTTCATATAAAAACATTTAGGGTGGCAGAAGTATATGGTGAATCCGTGAAAACCTTTAAAAAAGAAATCTTGAATTATTTTAATATAAATGAATTACATTCGTCCACTAATAAGCTGTCAGCCGAACAATGCGAGCGGATTCCGGAAACTGGCATTCACAAACCCTGTAATAAATGGAGGTAAAGAAAAGAAACAACAAGTAAAATCCGTACTGCGGTTGCCGGCGCACCGTTATAAGCAATTTTAAATGAATGCAGAAATACTAATAAAAGATGAGGCGGTTAGATTCTCAAGAATTGTTGAAAATCTTGAGAGGGAATATAATGGTGCCCAAGAATTTAAAAGTGAATTGACAACAGCCCTCTTCAATTACTATGAAAATATAGACAAATTATTTTTTATCTACGAAGTTGCTAAGCAAATTGACATCTATTATGATAAACATCTATTAAGGTGTCAACATAAAACCGAACCAGAAAAGTGTCCGATTAATGTTTATTATTTCAAATGTAAATTTTTCACGGAACAAGAAATCAGGGCGCTAAATCCTTCATTTAATTATTCAATTCTTCGACCAAACATTAATTCTGATTTATTAAAACAAAATTTGGTTGAACTAAAAGAATTTCCCGAAGCGGCTAAGTTATTTCAGTCTGCTATGGACAAATTAAATAAATCAAGATTTGAAAGAAATTTACTTGACGACC
The DNA here is from genome assembly GCA_017993235.1 of Lentimicrobiaceae bacterium. GTDB lineage: Bacteria > Bacteroidota > Bacteroidia > Bacteroidales > JAGONC01 > JAGONC01. The sequence continues at coordinate 126,715 of JAGONC010000006.1, read as the reverse complement.
TAAGATTATCATTAGAAGTTTTGTTGAAATCAGTTCTTAATAATAACAAAAATTTAGAGAATCAGTTAGACTCAATAGGCGAATACCTAAAACAATCTGGGACGTCTAAGGAAGTAGTTAATATGTTTAGGACATTAACTGATTATTTTGGAAAATACCAGAATTCATATATAAAACATAACGACAATATCAAGGAACAAGAAGTTGATTTGTTGGTTAATTTAACATCCGCATTTATCAATTTCATAATCCAAAATCGATTAGCCTATGGCAAATAAAAAGAAGCTTATTTATCAGAAATATATTGGTCAATTCGAAGAAACAATAGTTAAAGGTTATTACTTTGAGGCTGCATGGTTGGAATACGTATTACTTGAAGACAGATTGGTGTCTCTCTTGCAAAGTTCAGGAGGTGAATATAAACCCAATGGCAAACCCATTTTAATGATGGGGCCTAAAATAGATGAATTAAATTCCCGAATGGCAGAAAATCAAGTTCTAAAAGGACACCTTGAAGTTGACGATTTGATTAACCGATTACAAATTTGGAAAAATGAAAGGAACACATTGATGCATTCTATGGCTGACGGAAGTTTATCAATTACTGAAATCGAGAGTAAAATCAAACATTTGGCAAAAACAGGTACTAAATTGACAAGAGACTATGCATCAGCTGCAAAACGAGTAAAAAAACACCGCAACAAATGACTCCAATAAGTAAGGCTTCGTGCGGCGCAGCCTAAAATGAAACCATGTACAATAGATACCATTCCATCAAAACAGTCTCTTTCTATCTTATATCTACCTCCACCTGAGAAAAGATCGTGCATACAATTGTCTCTGATGAATTGGAGGAGCCTATTTCACTACCTTAAGTCCTTTAAAATACGGATGACTAGCCAAACAGTCTGTTTCCCTGTATAAAACTTCAACTTTTTAATTGTACATTTTAGTCCAGATCTTTTCTTTTTCAGCAACCCAGTCAGCAACTAATAAAAAAGGCTGAATAGACATATTGATATTCAGCCTAATATGAAATTAATTGTACCCGGAGCCGGAATCGAACCGGCACGGGCTTGCGCCCATTGGTTTTTGAGACCAACGCGTCTACCTGTTCCGCCATCCGGGCAGGCTACAAAGGTAGCAAATCCCAAATTCCAAGATCCAAAATCCAAACAAATTCCAGGGATCAAATTCCAGACGGTTTAACAAAATATTCAAAATCTATGAAAAAGTATTAAAAACAGGGTAACATTTTCAGGAAAATGGGATAAACAAATAAAACCACTGATATGAATGAACTCGAACAAAAAGCAGCAGATTTTGCCGTCAGGATCAGAAAGTTTATCAAAACTTTACCTTCAACACTGGCAAATTATGAAGATGTGCGGCAGCTTATCAAATCTTCAGGATCCATCGGTGCCAATTACATTGAATCTAATGAGGCATTGAGTAAAAAAGACCGTGTGATGAGACTGAAGATCAGCCGCAAAGAAGCAAAGGAAACGGCCTTCTGGATCAATACCATCCTGAAATCCAATGAATTGCAATCGAGTGTGGCGCAGTCCGGCGAATCTCTGCTCGGAGAAGCCAATGAACTGAAAAATATTCTTTCTGCGATCATCATTAAAACGGAAACAAGAGAAAAAGCCACTTAATGTCAAGAACCTTCATCCTGCCGTCGAAATGATAACTGCAAAGATTTAGCATACCAAAAACCAGGAAAATGTATGGAACTTGGATCCTGTGATTTATTTGGACCTTGGATCCTGAAATTTGGAATTTGTTTGGGATTTGGAATTTGGGTTTTGGAATTTTCCGTAATTTTGTGCCCCACTTTCACTTCTGTATCAAAAACATCATCACCATGACACCTAAAGTCAACATCTTCTCGGGCCGTGCCAGCCTCTCCCTTACCGAACAGATCTGTGAGGCCTATGGAAAAGATATGGGAAATGTTGAAATGCTCAGGTTCCCGGATGGAGAATTTCAACCCTCGTTCGAAGACAATATCCGCGGGAATGATGTGTTTATCGTCCAGTCCACCATTTCCCCCGCGGAAAATATCCTCGAGCTGCTCATGCTCATCGACGCCGCCAAACGCGCCTCCGCAGAGCAGATCATCGCCGTCATCCCCTACTATGGCTATGCGCGGCAGGACCGAAAGGACAAACCACGCGTGTCCATCGCCTCCAAGCTGGTGGCCAACCTGCTTTCGGCAGCAGGCGTCACGCGAATCATCACCTTCGACCTTCACGCCGACCAGATCCAGGGCTTCTTCGACGTACCCGTCGATCATCTCTTTGCTTCCTCCATCTTCATCCCACACCTGGTGGAGAACAACCTGACCAATGCCCTCATGGCCTCCCCCGACTCCGGCGGAACCCGCCGGGCTGCAGCCTATGCAAAAATTCTGGGGACAGAAATGGTGATCTGCTATAAACAACGCTCCAAACCCGGTGTGGTGGCTGATATGGCACTGCTGGGAGATGTCAGGGGAAGGGATGTCATCCTGCTGGACGATATCATCGACAGCGGCGGGACCATCAAAAGAGCTTCCAACCTGATCATGGAAAACGGAGCCACAAGCGTCCGGGCAATGATCACCCACCCGGTGCTGTCAGGCAAAGCCTATCAGAACATTGAAGAGTCATCGCTGACCGAAATCATCGTCACCGATACGATCCCCCTGAAAACAGAACACCCCAAGATCAAGGTGCTCACCACTGCCAACCTGCTGGCAGAAGTGATCCGCAGGGTTCATAAACATAAGTCGATCAGTTCATTGTACCGGTTCGACAACCTGATTACTCATCATTAATTAATCCTTAACAATCATGAAAACAGTATCTATGAGCGGCTCCCGCAGAGAGAGCGTAGGGAAAAAAGATGCTAAATCGCACAGGAGAAGTGGAAAAATACCCTGCGTGCTATACGGTGGGGCAGAACAAATCCATTTCACCGTCGACGAAACCAGCTTTAACGAGCTGATCTTCACTCCCCATGTCTTCATTACCCAACTGGAAATCGATGGCCGGAAATATACCTCCATTCTCCAGGATGTTCAGTATCACCCGGTTAGCGACCAAGTCCTGCATGCGGATTTTATGGAGCTGAGACCCGGTAAAATGGTCACTGTGGCGTTGCCCCTTCAGACCAAAGGGGTACCAAAAGGTGTACTGGCCGGTGGTAAGCTTTTAAAAAAGAAAAGAAAGATCCGTGTTCACGGACTTCCCGAGTACATACCCGAATTCATTGAGGTGGATGTTACGGAACTCATCGTAGGCCAGTCTATCCGTGTTTCCGACATATCCATTCCCAATTTGCAGCTGATGGATTCTCAGCGCGATGTGGTGGTCACTGTAGCCATTACCAGGGCTGTACCGGCTGGTGAGGCCGGTGCTGCTGGCGAGGAAAAGGAAACAAAAACCGAATAAATCATTGTCAATTGTCAGTTGTCAATTGTCAATTTAAAATTGAACATTGACAATTGACAATTTTAATCGATCCATGAAGTACCTCATAGCGGGTCTTGGCAACATTGGCGAAGAATATGCCAATACGCGGCACAACATCGGCTTTGTTGTGCTGGATGCACTGGCTATGTCGTTTGATGTCACGTTCTCGCCTGACCGGTACGCATCGGTAGCCACGGCAAGGTACAAGGGCCGGACACTGGTGATGATCAAACCGTCGACCTATGTGAATCTCAGTGGCAAAGCCATCAGGTACTGGTTGAACCGGGAAAAGATCCCGACTGAGAATCTGCTGGTCATCGTGGATGATCTGGCGCTTCCCCTGGGGCAGTTGCGTCTGCGCGCCAGGGGGAGCGATGGCGGACACAACGGCCTTGCGGATATCATCTATCACCTGGAAACCAACGAATTCCCACGACTGCGGATCGGGATAGGTGATGATTTCGCACGCGGTACTCAGGTTGATTTTGTGCTCAGCCGCTGGACACGGCGAGAAGAAGAGATCCTGATCCCGCGGGTGGAGAAAGCAGTGGAAGCGATAAAAAGTTTCGTTACGAATGGTGTTGATCGGACAATGGGATTCATAAATCCCAAATCCCAGGACCCAAATTCCAAATAAATCACAAGATCCAAATTACAGGGGTCTGTGGTTTGGGATTTGAATCCTGGAATTTATTTGGACCTTGGATCATGGAATTTGGAATTTATGAAAATTTATTCCTGGTAATAAATCCTCTTTACCCTCCCCGATATCCCCGTGAGCACCTCATACGGTATGGTTTCCATATCCCTGGCCAGTTCTGCGATGGGGTAATCCTTTCCAAAAATGATCACCTCGTCTCCTTCTTTCACCTGCATGCCGGTAACATCGATCATGCACATGTCCATGCAGATGTTACCGACGATCCTGGCAAACTGGCCGTTCACCAGCAACTTTCCCCTGCCGTTGCTCAGACGGCGGTTCAGACCATCGGCATAGCCAATGGAAACGGTGGCGATGGTCATGTTGCTCTCTGCCGTCCAACCTCTGTTGTACCCGATGGTGTCCCGGGCCGGCACTTCTTTGATCTGAGAAACCGAAGAGCGGAGTGTGCTCACATGATGCAGCCTGTCGTGCTGTTCGGGACAGGCGGGTACGCCATACAGGCTGATGCCAAGCCGCACCATATCGAACTGTGCTTCCGGAAACCGGCAGATCCCTGCTGAATTCAATATGTGCATCAGGAATGGATACTTCAGACCTGACTTCAACTGCTCGCACATCCTGTCGAATGAACGGATCTGTTCCCTGGAAAAACCATCATGGGCAGGATCTTCTGCTGCAGCCAGGTGCGAGAAAACAGAGCTGACCCTCAGCATGGGATTGTTTCGGATGCGTGCTGCAAGCAGTTTCAGATCAGCAGCATCAAAGCCAAGGCGGTGCATACCTGTGTCGAGCTTGATGTGGATCTTTACCGGTTCATGCAGGCTTCCGTTATAGGAACGCACGCACCTGTCGAGCATATCCAGCACCCTGAAATTATAGATCTCGGGTTCCAGCTGATTACGAACCATCCCTTCCATACTTTCCTCTTCCGGATTCATTACGATGATCGGCATGGTAATGCCAGCTTTACGGAGATCATAGCCTTCATCCGCATAGGCAACGGCCAGGTAATCAGTTTGATGATACTGTAGAAGGCTGGCAATTTCATAGCTTCCGATTCCATAGGAGAAGGCCTTCACCATGACCATGATGCGCGTGGAAGGTCCGAGCAGCCCTCGAAAATAGTTCAGGTTGAAGATCAGTGCGTCCAGATTGATCTCAAGAACCGTTTCATGTGCTTTTTGCTGTAAAAGGGTGCTTATTTTTTCAAATTCAAATACGCGGGCCCCCTTCAAGAGCACAGCTTCATCCCGGAACTGATGGGGATGGAAGTCCCGGATGAACGCATCCGTATCGGCATAGAATACCTTTTCCATCGGGAAACGCCGGGACTGGTCTTTAATGCGGGGACCTATCCCGATCAGACGGTCGATCTTTTTGCCTGACAGCAGGTTTGCGATTTCGTTGTACAGCACCGCATCGTCTTTTCCTGTCTGCAGAAAGTCGGAGAGGATCACCGTTTTGCGGTCATGCTGTTTTTGCTGATCCAGAAAATCCAGTGCAATATTCAACGACTTCACATCGGCACTGTAACTGTCGTTCAGAATGGAGCAATGATTGATCCCTTCCTTCATTTCCATGCGCATGGCAATCGGCGATAACCACCGCATCCGGTCCTGGATGATGATCGGATCGTAACCGGATAAAAGCATGACCAGCCAGCAGACAATGGCGTTTTCAATGGATGCATTGTCGGTAAAAGGAATGGTGATGGAACCGGGCTTCTGGAGATATGAGCCGGTTATCCGTGTTGTGCTCCCTGATCTTTCAATTGAAGTTATGTGCAAATGGGCATCCTTTGTGTGTCCCCAGGTAAGAAGTTTTTTTCCCGAGAGGGTGCCATCAGAACGTATTGCTTTATCAATGAGCTCATGATCAGCACAATAGATCAGCGTATTGGCATGGATGAATAATTTTAGTTTTTCACTGATCTTTTGCTTGAGACTGATGAAATTCTCATCATGTGCCTGGCCAATGTTGGTGAATATGCCCATGGTGGGACGGACGATGGATTCGATATGTTCCATTTCTCCAGGGTGGGAGATGCCGGCTTCAATAATGGCCAGTTCATCATCATGATCCATTTGCCAGACAGAGAGGGGGACCCCGATCTGTGAGTTGTAGCTCTTGGGGCTGCGCACGATCCGCTTGTCTTTTCCCATCAGTTGGAACAGCCATTCCTTGACGATCGTTTTCCCGTTGCTGCCGGTGATCCCAATGACAGGGCAGGAGAACTGATTCCGGTGGTATGCGGTCAGGGTCTGTAATGCTTTGAGTGTATCTTCCACCAGGATGACATTCGGTGGTTCATCCGTCGGCAGATTACCGGGAATCCCCGAAACGATGAAGTTCCGTACTCCTCTTGTGTAAAGTTCATGGATATACCGGTGTCCATCGTTCCGGGAGCTGATGAAGGCAAAAAAAATGGTTTTTTGCGGTATCAGCAGGCGCCGGCTATCGATGAGTAATTCACTCACGGGGAGGGTTTCCTCACCCCTGAGAACCATATTCCCTCCTACAATGCTGTGTATTTCGTCAATGGTGTACGGCATCAATGGATCTCTTCCTGCTCTTGTTCGGATGCTTCTTCCGGGTGGGTTGTTTTTTGGAGAGGATTAGCCATCAGTTCGCTGTACTCTTTGCGTTTATTGAATATATCAACAGCGAGGTACAATGCCTGCCGGAATGAATCGGGAGAGGCCTCATTTTTTCCTGCAATGTCGTAGGCTGTGCCATGGGCAGGGGAGGTGCGAACAAAGGGCAAACCAGCCGTGTAGTTCACACCGCTTTCCATGGCCAGGGTCTTGAATGGGATCATCCCCTGATCATGGAAGGCAGTCAGGACACCGTCGAAACGCACCTGGCTGAACGTACCAAAGAAACCATCCGCAGGAAACGGGCCGAAAACCAGCATCTGTTTTTCCTGCATTTCCCTGATGGCCGGAAGAATGATCTGTTCATCTTCCGTACCCAGCAGGCCCTGATCGCCTGCATGAGGATTCAGTCCAACCACAGCAATTTTTGGATTCCTGATCCCGAAATCCCTGACCAGCGAATCATGCATGATCCTGATCTTCTGGAGCACCAATTCTTTGGAAATGGCAGAAGTTACATCGCGTATGGGCAGGTGCCCCGTCATGATTCCGATCCGGAGCTGCTGGTCGACCATCATCATCAGATAGGAATTCACGTTGAAGCGACTGGCCAGATACTCGGTGTGACCCGGAAACTGAAATTCCTTTGACTGAATGTTGTGTTTATTGATGGGAGCCGTTACCAGAACATCAATCTGGTTTTTGATCAGGTCATCCGTGGCCATTTTCAGGGAGAGATAGGCCAGTTCGCCCCCGATTTCCGTAGGTTGGCCCAGTTCGATCTTTACTTCCTGTTCATAGCAATTGATGATATTGAGCCTGCGGGGCAGCGCGGCGTCTGCTTTTTTTACCAGATTGAATGTTAACTCATTAACGTTAAACATCTTACGGTAATATGATGCGACCTTTGAATGCCCGTAAAGGATCGGTGTGAACGATTCGGCGATCCGCTGATCGCTGAACGTTTTGATGATGATTTCGTAACTGATGCTGTTGATATCCCCGTGGGTGATGCCCACCTTGACCAGATGATCGGGATGAATCTTCTCAAGTTCCTGTTCCGGATCTGATTCCATAAAAAACGATTTATGCAAAAGTAGTAAAATTTACCTTGTTCCGTTAAGAGTCATTACGCTTTGCTGTTATTTGCTCGGCGCTGCGCGCCTCGCGTTATTCATGGTCATTCATCCTGAACAATGAATAACCACGAATAACCACAAATAACTATGAATGACTGTGAATGACAACGAATGACTATACTGCCTACTTATGGCTCTTCTCTCTCAAAAACTCGAACAATAGCCTCACCCCGACCCCCGTCGCTCCCGTACTCCGGTAACTGTCCTTTTTATCAGACCATACGGGCCCGGCAATGTCGAGATGGATGTAAGGATAATCCGTAAAATGTTCCAGGAATTTTCCTGCGGTGATGGCGCCGGCTTCCCGACTGCCGGTGTTTTTGAGCTCCGCGACGTCGGATTTGATCAGTTCGCCATATTCATCCCAGAACGGAAATTCAACGATCCGCTCATATACCTTATCACCAGCGGTTTTGAGTTTTCCGAACTCCTCATCGCTTTTTGATTTCATTGCCACAATACCGTATTTACCGATGGCCATGGCCGCGGCCCCGGTCAGGGTTGCCATGTCGATCACCAGTTCAGGGTCATAATTTCTGGCATAGCTCAATGCATCGGCCAGGATCAGCCGGCCCTCGGCATCCGTATTAAGAACCTCCACGGTGGTTCCGTTGTGCATGTAGATCACATCGCCCGGCGCATAGGCGTTACCTCCCGGACGGTTGTCCGTTGCCGGTATCAGCGCGATGACATCAACCGGCAAATCTGCTTTTGCCACGGCAAAAACAACGGAGCAAACAGCTGCCGCTCCTGCCATATCGTATTTCATATTGTCCATGTAGTCCCCGACTTGATATTGAGCCCGCCGGTATCAAAGACAATTCCCTTACCTACCAGTACATACGGTCTTTGATTGACAGGCTCTCGGGGCTTCCACCTCAGGATGGTGAATGTGGGGGGATCCTGGCTTCCTTTGTTTACAGCCAGCAGCCCTCCCATTTTAAGTGCTTCGATCTTTTTTCTGTTCAATATCTCCACCTCGGCGCCCACCTCTTTTCCCATTTTTTCTATTTCGACCGCCAGCCGGGCAGCATTCAGCTGGATCACCGGTTCATTGACCAGCGTACGGCAGCGGTTGGTAGCTTCACATAGGATATTGAGGGCATTCACCCTTTTACGGGTCACCTGCTTTGAGTAGATGTAAATGGTTTCCAGTGAATTCTTTTTTTGACGGGTTCTTTTTTATAGGTCAGAAACTGATAGTTACCCAGTTCCATTCCCTCCGCCAGGGCGAGTGTTTCCTCCTGCCGGCCTTCCACATCATAAATCACCACTTCCCTGATCCTGTTCTCATTCAGCAGGGTTCCAATCCTGTCACCCGCGATCCTGCAGTTTTCCCATCTTTTGGGATCGGATGTCTCCTTTTTGATGAATTGGACAACGATAAAATGATCGTACCGGTTCAGGACCACCAGGTCTTTTTCCTGTTTTTCCTTCTGGTCCTTCACCCAGGAATATTCTTCTCCGGTCAGCAGGGATACAGGCAACTGATCTATGTTTTCCAGTAAAAGGATCATATTCCCCTTTTCCCTCAGTCGGTTTGCTTTCTTAATCATGATAAAAAATTTATTGGGCAGATTGAATAAAATCAAGGATGATGCGGGTGGCACCCGTGTGATTCTTTACATAGGCCAGCGCGGCTCCCGCAGCTACTTCGTACCTGGCGGGATCTTCCATCAGATCTTCTGCTATCTGTATAAGTTCATCGGCTGAGTTGACGCAATAGGCCCCCTGAAAACGGATCAAATCCAAAGCTTCCTGGAAACGCTGATGATGGGGACCAAAAAAAACAGGTTTACCAAAGGCGGCAGCCTCCAGGATGTTATGTATCCCTCTCCCGAATCCGCCACCAATGTACACCAGCGTGGCATATTGGTAAAGATGCGACAATACGCCGATGGTGTCGATGATCAGTATCCCGGAGGTACCTTCCTCCTCCCTGGAAACCAAGGATGAATAGGTCATGACAGGTTGACCGACCTTACGGATCAGCGACTGTATCCTTTCCGGATGTACTTCATGCGGAGCGATCACAAAACGCAGATTGCCGGATCTTCGTTCGATGAACCTGATGAGCAAATCTTCATCTTCAGGCCAGGTGCTGCCGGCAATGATCACGGAATGACCTGCAGTGAACCGCCGGATTGCGGGGAACTGCTGTGGATGATCCGCCACGGCCTGAACCCTGTCAAGCCTGGTGTCGCCACATATCCTGGCATTTTTGATCCCGTGCTGTTCCAGTAAACGGAGGGAGGATTCATTCTGCACAAACAGACAGGCGATCTTCCTGAGTTGTCTGCGGAACCAGGAGCCATACCACCTGAAAAAAACCTGCTGCGGCCGGAAGATGGCGGCAATAATATACACGGGTATATTGCTTCTGTCAAGGAAAGACAGAAAGTTATACCAGTATTCGTACTTGATGAAAAATGCCATGACAGGGCGCACGATGCTGATGAATTTTCGTGCATTTGCGGGTGTATCGAGAGGCAGATAGGTCACATGATCGGCCAGGGGATAATCCTTTCGGATACTGTAACCCGAGGGCGAAAAGAAGGTCAGCAGGATTCGGTGATCCGGATAGGCGGATCTCATTCTTTCCATGAGGGGCCGCCCCTGTTCAAACTCACCCAGGGAGGCACAATGAAACCAGATGATGGGGGCCGGGGAGGATTGGGCGAATTTATCCAGCCGTTCAAACAGCTTTCTGCGCCCGTGAATCCACTGGGCAGCTTTCGGCCCGGACAGCGACATCACCCGGATTGCCAGACCGTAAAGCAGGATCGATAAGGTGTAAATTAACCGCATCAGTAATAATAATAGCCCGCAGAGGATTTGCGGTAGAAAGGGATCATCCAACCTGCTTTTATTCCATAAAGCAGCACAAGCGTTCCGGATGTATCCTTTTTCATCAGGTTGAAATCATACGGGCGCATCGGGGACGTCCATGCCTGCTGCAATTCAATGCCGGCAAAAAAATTGATGCGCCGGTTGTTCCCGTAATGGATGTAGCCTACAAATTCTGAAAGGGCAAATCCACCGGAAAGTTTATCATACCCTTTTTTATAATCACCCAACAACTGGGGCACGGTTCCCTCGATGTTCTCGATCCGTATCTTATGCTGCAGGTATCCTCCACCCAGTGAGAACTGCAAACCTGAGTTGGGGTTCGGCCCGAAAAGAGGAACAATTTTACCCAGTTTCAACAAGACCGAAAATCCCCTTTCATAGAGAAAAACATCAGCAGGCGAGCCGTACTGGTCAATCACCCATCCTTTATCGGTAAGAAGGGGTCCCAGCACCTCCTCTTCGTTTTTGACCGTGTTACCGAATAAAAAATTGCCTTCCGCACCGATCAGGAAGTTTTTACGGGTCTTTACGTAAAATTCTCCTCCGGTGGTGAAATTGGGTCCGAATCGGTCAGCGATATCTCCTCCCGGAAGATAAAATCCCAGTGTCACCCTGAACGTTGTTATCGTGATCGCTGAGTCGCGGATGCTTTGCTGTGCGCTCAGTGATAACGACAGTGCGAGGAACGACAGGGCGATCAGGCAATAACGAAGGTGGATCATGGATTATGGATCAGGGACGACAAAGATAGTAAAATGGGGCTGAGCTTTCATTCCGACATCAAATTATCGTACATTTGCGGCCGTTGAATCGAATCCTGCAGCATGAAACCGATAAAGATGGTTGACCTGAAAGGGCAATACGACAAAATAAAGAACGAAATCGATACGGTCATTCAGGAGGTGGTGGAATCAACCGCGTTCATCAACGGACCTGCCGTCGGCCGGTTCCAGAAAAACCTGGAGAAATACCTCGGGGTGAAACACGTGATTCCCTGTGCCAATGGGACGGATGCGCTTCAGGTGGCTATGATGGCTGCGGGTCTTCAACCCGGTGACGAAGTGATCACCGTGTCGTTTACCTTTGTTTCAACGGTTGAGGTGATTGCCTTACTGGGACTGAAACCGGTTCTGGTGGATGTGGATCCGGATACCTTCAACATGGATCCGCTTCAATTAAAGAAAGCCATAACACCCCGCACCAAAGCCGTTGTCCCCGTTCATTTGTTTGGACAGTGTGCCGACATGGATGCCATTCTGCAGATTGCACGGGAGAATCATCTGCTGGTCATTGAAGATGCGTGTCAGGCCATTGGATCCGACTATCATTGCGGCGACGGTACTCTCCGGAAGGCGGGGACGATGGGTGAGATCGGTGCCGTATCGTTTTTCCCTTCCAAAAATCTGGGCGCCTTCGGAGACGGCGGGGCATTGTTTACCAACGATGATACACTGGCCCATCAGATGCGGGGTATCGTTAACCACGGCATGTTCACGCGGTATTATCATGATTACATCGGCGTCAACTCGCGTCTCGACACGATTCAGGCCGGCATCCTGGACGTCAAGCTGAAATACCTGGATCAGTATGCACAACGGCGACGGGAAGCCGCTGATTATTACGACCGGGGACTGGGCAGCGATCCGCGGCTGAAGATTCCTTTTCGCGCGCCTTATACACGCCATGTGTTTCATCAGTATACCCTGCAGGTGACCGAGGCTGACCGGGATGCATTGCAGCGATACCTGAACGAAAAGGGTGTGCCGGCCATGATCTACTACCCTGTGCCCCTGCATCTTCAGAAAGCTTATCAGGAAACCGGATGTACCGTGGGTGATCTGCCTGTTACGGAAGCTTTATGCCATAAGGTTCTGTCGCTGCCCATGCATTCGGAACTTGACCGGGAGCAGCAGGACCATATCATCCAGTCGATTCTTACCTTCCTTAACCAGAACGGATCATGAGACCCCAGGCAGATTTTTATGTGCATGAAACTGCAATTGTGGATGAACGCTGCATCATTGGCAAGGGAACCATGGTGTGGCATTTCTCTCATCTGATGACCGATTGCGTTATCGGGAAAGACTGTATCATCGGTCAGAATGTTTTCATCGCCTCCGGGGTTCAGATAGGGAACAACGTAAAGGTTCAGAACAATGTATCCATTTATGCGGGAGTGGTCTGTGAAGATGATGTGTTTCTGGGTCCATCGATGGTCTTTACCAATGTCGTTAACCCCCGGAGTGCTGTGGTGCGGCGGGAGCAGTACACCAGGACACTGGTGCGGCGGGGTGCGACCATCGGTGCCAATGCCACGATCGTATGCGGTGTGGAGATCGGTGAGTTTGCCTTTATCGGTGCCGGTGCGGTGGTGACCAAATCCGTTGCTCCGTATGCCCTCATGGTAGGCAATCCGGCCCGTCAAACCGGGTGGATGAGTGAATACGGTCACAGGCTCCGTTTTGACAACGATGGCCATGCCCTGTGCCCGGAGAGTCAACAACGATATACCCTTTCAGAAGGAAAAGTTATCAGGGAATCATAAGGATCTAAGCCGACCAACATCATGAACTTTGCTTTAATCGGTGCTGCGGGGTATATCGCACCCCGCCATATGAAAGCCATCAGGGAAACCGGTAATGAGCTGGTGGCCTTTCTTGATCCCAACGACAGTGTGGGGATCATGGATAATTTTTTTCCGGATGCGGATTATTTCAGGGAACCCGAACGTTTCGACCGGCATATTGATAAATTGCGGCGACAGGGGGACCATCGGATTGATTATGTCAGTATCTGTTCTCCAAATTATCTCCACGATGCGCACATTCGTCTGTCACTCCGTAACCAGGCCCATGTCATTTGTGAGAAACCCCTGGTGCTGAATCCCTGGAACGTGGAAGCCCTTAAGGAGATTGAACTGGAAACAGGCCGTAAAATCAACGTGATTTTTCAGGTCAGGTTGCACCCGGCCATCCTGGAGTTGAAACGGGCCGTTCAGGCAGGACCGCCGGATCGGATCCATGATGTGGATCTGATCTATATCACCTCCCGGGGCAAATGGTATTTCAGATCCTGGAAGGGCGACATCACTAAATCAGGAGGAGTAGCCACCAATATCGGGATTCACTTTTTTGATATGCTGATTGATATTTTCGGATCCGTTAAAAGCAATACAGTCCATTATTCGGATGAGAAAACTGTTTCGGGGTTCCTTACCCTCGAAAAAGCCCGTGTCAGGTGGTTCCTGAGCCTTGACCGGAACCTGCTGTCCGAAGAGGCTTATGCCAAAGGTGTTCGTACTTTCAGGAGCATTACGGTGAATGGGAAAGCAGTGGAATTCAGTGAGGGATTCACCGACCTGCATACGGAAAGTTATCGTCAGGTACTGATGGGTAACGGTTTTGGTTGTGAAGATGCCCTGCCCAGCATTCAGACGGTATACGAAATACGGAATGCCAAACCGGTAGCACCCACAGGTGATTATCACCCCTACCTGAAGAAAGTGGCAAGGTAACTCACCTGATGCTTTCAGCTGCCTACCTGCTGATTTCCCCGCTCATCACCTTTATATCTTTTTTCACCTGGAGGATCAGGTTCTGCAAGACTTTTCCAGGGCCTACCTCGATAAAGGTATCGGCACCGTCGGCAATCAAATTCCTGACGGTCTGAGTCCAGCGCACCGGGGAGGTGAGTTGCTTGATCAGGTTGGATTTGATCACATCCGGGATGGTGACCGGCTGGGCATTGACATTCTGATAGACCGGGCACAGGGGGGATTTGATCTCGGTCAGGCTGATCGCCTCTGCCAGTTCCAGGCGGGCAGGCTCCATCAGGGGTGAATGAAAAGCCCCGCCGACTTTAAGCATAATGGCCCTTTTAGCGCCGGCTTCCTTTAGTTTCTCACAAGCCTGCTCAACACCGCTGACCGTACCGGAGATCACGATCTGTCCGGGACTGTTATAATTGGCTGGAACCACGATGTCTTTGATGGATTTGAGCACCTTCTCCACGACCTCATCTTCCAGTCCAAGAATGGCAGCCATGGTAGAAGGCTGGGCTTCACAGGCTTTCTGCATGGCTTCAGCACGTTTGGCCACCAGCCGCAGACCATCTTCAAAGCTGAGAGCTTTGCAGGTAACCAGCGCAGAAAATTCCCCGAGCGAATGTCCGGCAACAAAATCCGGTTTGAAACGATCACCCATCACCCGGGAGAGAATGACCGAATGCAGAAAGATAGCAGGCTGGGTGACCCGGGTCTGCCGCAGATCGTCCTCGGATCCTTTAAACATCACCTCCGTGATCCGGAATCCGAGGATGTCATTGGCTCTTTCAAAGAGCTTCCGCGCTTGTTCGAATTCATCATACAGATCATTGCCCATTCCGGGGAACTGGGCACCCTGCCCGGGGAAAACATAAGCCTTCATAATGTGTGTTTTTCTGAGAAGTGCAAAAATATGAATATTTCACAACGTGGACTGACTATTCCGTTTTTGAAATGTAAGTAATTAAATAACAATAATTTGGATGATAATTTGGAATAAATTCAATGAAGCCGTGAGCCAATCAGGTGGATAAATTCTTCCCGTGTGGCCACGTTCTGGAATTCACCAGTGAAATCCGATGTGGTGGTCACGGAGTTCTGCTTTTGTATTCCCCGCATCGACATGCACATATGCACCGCTTCAACCACCACAGCAACACCCAGGGGATGAAGCGTATTCTGAATACACTCCTTGATCTGGCGCGTCATGCGTTCCTGCACCTGCAGCCTGCGTGCAAATGCATCCACCACACGCGGAATCTTGCTCAATCCTACAATGTACCCATTCGGGATATAGGCAACGTGCGCCTTGCCAAAAAACGGGATCATATGGTGTTCGCACATGGAATAAATTTCAATGTCCTTCACAATCACCATCTCCTTGTAATCTTCCCTGAACATGGCAGACCGGAGAATCTCCTCCGGATCAAGGTCATAACCGTGCATCAGGAACAACATCGCTTTTGCCACCCTTTCCGGGGTCTTGAGCAATCCCTCCCGTTCAGGATTTTCCCCGACCAGCTTCAGGATATTTTTATAGTAACTGCTAAGTAGGTCGATGGTTTCACTGTTGTATAAATCCAGCTTTTCATAACCATCCATCGTATTTTCATTGATCATTTCCCGAACGATATTGCTTGCCATGAGTTTGTGGGTTTAATCGGTTAATCGTGACATTCCCTTACCATCAATGCCCAAAATATTCCACATAATTATTTTCTGTTTCAACCACCCTGACACAATGCAGCTGACAACCTAACTACTGAACCGGACCTGCGAGCTGGTCCCAGATAGCGATCGCAAGATTTTCGGTCGATACCTGCTTATCTTTCATGAAATCAACCTCCAGGTTCAGGTTTTTATGATCCACCCGGTCGATAATGAAGGTGGTGATGATCTGGCTCAGGTCACGAAGGTTGACCAGGAATCCGGTCGCAGGATCGATCTCTCCCTTTACAGTAATGAAGATCTCATAGTTATGTCCGTGCCAGAGCGGATTGGAACATTTGCCAAACACTTCCCTGTTTTTTTCATCTGACCATTCAGACCTGAAGAGTCTGTGGGCAGCATTAAACCGTTCCCTGCGCGTAACATAGATCATGGTTTTATCTCCTGTTGGTCGTTAGGACAGGATTTTGAAATCCTGAGAAAGGAATAAATCTCGAACGATGAAAAAAGTACATAAAGGATCAGATAGGGAATCGTGAACCGTAAGGCATCCTCCTTATTCAGCAAAAGATAGATTACCAGAACGATAACGTACAGCAGAAGTTTAAGGAATGATACCAGCATGAACCGGGTGACAAACGAGGCCGGACTTTTTTGAACAGCCTTTAGAAGATAATAATGAACGCAAAGGGTGACCAGGTAAAAAAACAAAAACTGGTACGGGATCGCTACCGATGCGTATCCGGTTGGTAAAAGGACATAAATAAGCCCGAATACCAGTCCAGCGAACAAGGTAAAAACAGATAACCTGATCAGAAACCGTATGAATGGGGACTGCATTTTATTTCGTCTTAATAAAATCCTTCACTGCATAATAAATAGCCAGTGCAACGGATACAAAGGAAAGTATTACAGTGAAAACAGGGAAGTCAAGTTTTATCAGCTTATCTAGTTTCACACCTCCGTAAATACCCACAAGAATGATGACCAGCATCTGGGAGGAAATACTGGAATAACGGATGAAATTGTCAAAGGACTTTTTCTTTGACAATGGGTCTTTCATTTTCCAGGACAAGTTTTTCCCTTTTAAAAGAAGGTTCTTCCATGGAGCAGGTTCCTGAGAAGCTGGCTCCGGATTCGATGGCCAGTTTTCCCGTGCGGATATCACCGTGTATCCGGGCTGTGGCTTTTAACGTCAATAATTCCGTGACCGTGACGTTTGCCTTGAGCTCTCCGCTGATATCTGCATTCTGGCATACGACTTCACCATCTATTTTCCCAGTGGTACCGACGATGATCTTACCTTTTGAGTTAATGGAACCCACCATTGTACCGTCAATACGGAAATCACCGCTGGAGGTAATGTCACCTTTCAGGATCGTACCATTCCCTAACAGATTGATCGAAGGTGCATCGGGTAAATTATTCTTCACCATAGTATATCGTTAATTAAAATAGTTGTTTGAATTCGATTTTACGCAAAGTTAATTTAAAATGTTGCATAAAATCCACGCATAATGTTAATTCATAAAGTTTTCTACTCATTTCGGCTGATTTTCCGTAAGGTAATTCTTATTGAAAAATCGTAAATAATCCCTAGCGTCTTTATTTTCATAGAAGATCCTGTAGTTTTCGGAAGAGATAACGAACTGGCTGAAGGCGTCAGCCGGTATATTGGAGAAAACGTAGTCACTGCCTCTGATTCCTGCATAGTAGGTAAGTGCTTTGTCCCTGTTTCGGAAATTGCTTACCGTGATCATCTGCCGTTTATTATCCAGAAGAACACTGCTGATGGTCAGGTTATCCAGGCTGTGGTATTTCTGATTATGATCGGATATCTTCACCTTTGTCGCGTTCACATTGATGCGTTCGGCATCAACCACCAGGATGTAGAAGTGGATCGTTTCGGGCTCGTAGACATAAGGTGCGATTACCTTCTGGCTGATTTCGAGGGAGTCGGTACTGAGTGCCGAATCATTTTCAGCAAGGGTTTCGTCGGCGATATTCAGGTGATTGAGCACATTCTGGGCCAGTGGCGTGACCTCATGGGATGGGTACTTCCCGATAAACTGCTGCAACATGACGGACAGCGAATCACGACTAACCGATCGTCCAATGGCCAGCAATCGCAGGTATTCAAATTTCGGGATGAGTACCTTATCCTCGGGATAATTGGCGATGGCTTCCTCGGAATAGATCTTTACCATCATATATTGTTCGTTCAGGTAAGCCTGATAGGTTTCTTCATACAGAATGGCTGCCTTGTTCCGCTGGGCCTGGAGCACCAGGCTGTAATTGGGATCCACGATGATCTTTGCATAATCGCTTTCCGGATAATTATTGACGATCAGATCCCTGTAAAAGGCTGCATGCTCAGAGTCCTGCAGGTCGGTAAAGATGGAGTAAAGATTATAGTAGGCTTGCAGCACCCGCTCTTCCGACGGATACCGGTCGATCAGGCTGCGGTACGATTCAATGGCCATGGGAAAGTCGGAGAGGCCGTCATCATAGATAATCCCCGACTGATAGAGCGCATTGGCGATCAGCTGATTGGAGCGGTCCATCAACTCATCGGTCAGGGGGAGGTTTTGCAGGTAGGTTTCGGCCTTGAGCGGATCGGTCGAAAGCATAGCCGTACTGTCGGTTTTGAGTGAATCGCTGGCTGCCATTTCCTCCTGCTGATCCATGGAGATCACCTGTTTGTTTTTCAGGCGCCACAGATCCTCGAGCTTACGGTTGCCCCATTTTTTCAGGAACTCGTTGTATCCGAAACTCAGTGTACTGGGATTATAAAAGTACCATTTTCCGCCGGCAAGACGGTCTACATTCTGCTGGGTCTGGTACGACGAGGAAGCCATCATGATCTGGTTTTGCAGAAGGGCCTCCTGTTCTTTTCGCACCCGTTCCTTTTCCTGGTAATCAGCAATCATCTTATTGATCAGGTCCATCCGTTCGTTCTCCGGCATCCTGGCGATCACCTGCAGGCTGTCCTGCACCCTGATCGTGTTGAGATGTGTCACCAGCTCGGTAAGCAATCCGGCCTTGGTGACAATGGGGTCGTAATTTGGATAATCTGCCGGCAGGAACATCACGGCTGTATCGTAGTACAACTGGGCATTCGGATAATCGGGATAGGAGAAGAACAGGTCGGCAAGCCGCAGCGAGGAGATGGATTTCTGGTAAAGATTGGATGTGCTTTTTCTGACGGACAGCTTGAGGTATTGGATGCCCAGGCTGTCATCATTGTCCTTCAGTGCAATCTCAGCAAGTGCAAAATAGATCTGGTCGAGGAAGTCTTCGTTTTTGAGATCCTTGATCATTTTCTGCAACTGTTTGATGATCATCTTTTTATCACCTGTAACGGCCGAATAGGTTTGCGCCAGGTTAATGCGGGCATTAAAAGCCATTTCGTAGGGTGCACCCCGTTTGATCAGCATGGTGTAGTACTCAGAGGATGCTTCATAGTCTTTGTCTGCCTGATAGATCTGACCCAGAATGAATAACACCCGGCACTGGGTGATCTTGTCATGATTAATCTCAAGACCTCTTTCCAGATAAGGAATTGCTTGTTTATACAATTGCTGTTTGATATAGAAATCGGCGTACACCAGGGGCAATCGCCTGACCATCTTCAGGGACAGGATCTCCTTATCGATCTCACTCTGCACCAGATCCAGCAGCGATTGTGCCTTGTTCCATTCCTGTTGCTGAATATAGGAACTTGCCAGCCAGATCATAGCTTCGTACCGGATCGGATCATCTTCAAAATTCTTGATGATATAATCAAATGTCCTTCGGGCCATCAGGTATTCCTGCTTATAAAAATAGGCCTCTCCGATCATCAGGTAACTGTCGTTGATCCAATTGACATACTCCTTGTTGTTGAAGAACATGGAGTGTTTCTGGATCACCTTGGATCCTTTTTCAATGGCCCGGTCCATCTGGGGATTGACCGAAACAGCCTGTTCTTTTGTGCCATAGTTAAAAACCGGAAGAATGAACGAATAATTGTCCCTGGCAGCTTTGTAGAGTTCTGCCTCGCCCTCCTTAATGCTCTGTCTGCCATTCCAGTAAGCATTATAATGAGCCGTAAGGTTATGGTAAAGCCTTCGCGTCAGGGTGTTCTTTTTTGTACTGCAGGAAGCCAGAAGCAGAGCCATCAGGGTGAAAAGAATGATCTTACCCGCACTGAAAGAGGAAGAGGGTCTTGAAAATAGGCCGTGTTTCATTAGGTCGGGGGAACCTGATATTAATGTATCCTTCCTTTGACTAACTCTTTACAAACTTAAAATCTGCAAAATTATTTTATTTTTCTGAATAATGTCGGGGTGAGCAAAAAGATATCCTTTGTCAGGGCTCGTGTCAGGGCTGATCCTGATGCAGCAACGGTAATAATTTTCTCTACGATAGTTAGGGAGTATTACACTATCTTTGCCCCGGAAAAAACGGGTACATGGAAGAAAAGAGGTCCCTGAAAAGAAAAAAGTGGGTACAAAAGCTCCAAAACAAGTATCTTCTGGTGATCCGTAACGAGGACACATACGAAGTTAAGCTTTCTTTTCGCCTGTCACGACTGAATGTTTTCATCGCTTTGGGACTTGTGACGATTATACTAGTGGTGCTGACCATTTTCCTGATCGCGTTCACCCCCCTTCGGGAATACATACCCGGGTATATGGATGTGGATCTTCCGCGGCAAATGTATGCATTCAAGCTCAGGGCTGACTCGATTGAGAGGGAATTCATGCAGCAGAGCATTTATTTCGAGAATATCAAGAATATCATTGAAGGGAACGATACCACCACGGCCTATTATCAGCAGGGTGTTTCCAGTGAAGGTATGAAAGATACATCGGTCAACTATCAGGACATTTCCATCCGTCATTCACCTGAAGATTCCCTGCTGCGTATGGAATTTCAGCGCAGGGGAACCTACACTCCGGATCTTTCTTCCGGGCTTGTTTCGTCGGTTGAGGAGAGCAGGATTCCTGATTTCTTGTTTTATTCTCCGCTGGAGGGGATCGTGACCAGTCGTTTCAATCCGGATATAGGTCACTTTGGCGTCGACCTGGTAGCCAACAAGAATGAACCCATCAAAGCCATTCTCGACGGAATGGTTGTCTTTGCCGGATGGACCCTGGAAACAGGCCATGTGATCGCTTTGCAGCACCAGCGTAATATTTTATCCGTGTACAAGCATAATTCTGTCCTTTTAAAAAAGGAGGGGAATTTTGTAAAGGCAGGGGATGTTATCGCCATAATTGGTGAATCCGGTGAGCTTTCCACCGGTCCGCACCTGCATTTTGAATTGTGGTTTAATGGAAATCCAGTCGATCCGACTGATTATATCCGGTTTTAATGAAAAAAAAAGGGATAGCCATACTGGGTAGCACCGGATCGATCGGCCGTCAGGCACTGGATGTGATCAGGCAGAATCGCGATCGTTTTGAGCTGGAGCTGCTCACTGCCCGTAAAAATGCCCGGCTGCTGATACAGCAGGCGATTGAATATGAACCCAATTCCGTGGTCATCGCCGATCCTGCTCTTTACAGGGAAGTAAAAGAGGCACTGGCATCGTACCCGGTAAAGGTTTATGCGGGGGAGGAAGCGGTACTCCAGGCTCTTGAGATGGAAAACATTGATGAAGTACTGCTGTCCATTGTCGGTTTTGCGGGACTGTACCCGGCAATCCGGTCTCTGGAGCTTGGACATCAGCTGGCCCTGGCCAATAAGGAATCCCTTGTGGTTGCCGGGGAAATCATCACCGGTTTGTCAGCCAGGTATCATGCCCCCATAATCCCTGTCGACTCTGAACATTCTGCCATATTTCAGTGTCTGGCCGGTGAACGAAGATCCTTCATTGAGAAGGTATACCTCACCGCTTCCGGTGGACCCTTTCTGGAAAAGGACATGACCGAATTCGGCCGGATCACCCGTAAAGAGGCTCTGCAGCATCCCAGATGGAGCATGGGGGATAAAATCACCATTGATTCGGCAACCCTGATGAACAAAGGTCTTGAAGTGATCGAAGCCCGGTGGCTCTTTGACCTGAAACCGGAACAAATCCAGGTGGTGGTCCATCCCCAGTCGATCATCCATTCGTTGGTGCAATTTCATGACGGCAGCATAAAAGCACAAATGGGTCTCCCCGACATGCGGCTGCCCATTTTGTATGCACTGGGTTATCCGGAACGGATACCCTCTGACCTGCCGCGGTTCGATTTTACCGGTTTCCCCTCCCTGACCTTCAGCCAGCCCAATAGGATAAAATTTCGCAATCTTGCACTGGCATATGAAGCTCTTGAGCATGGAGGAAATATGCCCTGCATCCTGAATGCGGCCAATGAGATCGCAGTGGGTGCTTTTTTACGCGAACAGATCCGGTTCACCGATATCCCGGAAATCATTGAACAATGTATGAAGGAGGTTTCCTTTGTCCGGCATCCGGAATTATACACATACATCCTTACAGACAGGGAAACAAGACTACTGGCCGAAGAGATTGTAAACAAAAGGCGAAATTAAACGTTATCCATAGTAAATTCTACGAAAATGGAGGTACTGATCAAGATCATTCAACTGCTGTTAAGCCTGTCGATTCTGGTCATTTTTCACGAAATGGGCCATTTTATCGCAGCCAGGGTATTCAAAACCAGGGTGGAGAAGTTTTACCTGTTCTTTGATCCCTGGTTCCGGATCTTTCGTTTCCGCCACCGGGATACGGAATATGGCATGGGCTGGTTACCGTTGGGAGGATATGTGAAGATCTCCGGAATGATCGATGAATCGCTGGACAAGGAGCAGATGAAACTGCCGCCTCAGCCATGGGAATTCCGGTCGAAGCCTGCCTGGCAGCGGCTGATCATCATGCTGGGCGGCGTGATCGTGAATGTACTGCTGGCCATGCTGATCTATGTTTGTATACTGTTTGCCTGGGGTGAACAGTATCTCCCCACGACCGAGGTCAACAAATATGGTATTTCCTGCGATACGCTGGCCATGGAGCTGGGCCTGCAAAATGGTGACCGGATCCTGTCGGTAGATCATAAACCCGTAGCCGATTTCCAGAAAATCATTCCCTATATCCTGTTGGAGGAGGCCACCACCATCCAGGTCATCCGCGAGGGGCAACCCACCGAGGTAAACATCCAGAAATCCGCGATAAGCAAACTCCTCAAACAGGAAAATCCCGTGATCTGGCCCAGGATCCCGTTCGAGGTGGCCGGCTTTGCAAAGGAGTCACCCGGGGAAAAGGCAGGTCTGAAGCTTAACGACCACATCATCGGGCTTAACGGGATCAGCCTGCCGTTTTTTACTGAGTTTCGGAATGCCCTGCAGCACTATAAACTTCAGGAAGTGATCCTGGATGTGATCCGGGCCGGTGATACAATCCACATTCCTGTTGCTATTCCCGAAACAGGCCTGATCGGAGTGCAAAATAAAAGTCTGGACTCCTATTTTACGTTTCAGGAAAAGGAATACACTTTTCTGTCGGCAATCCCGGCCGGCATCACCAAAGCATTTACAGGCATCGGGAATTACCTCAAGTCGCTCAAGCTGCTATTCTCGACCGAAAAAGCATATGAATCGGTTGGCGGATTCATCACCATGGGCAAGATCTTTCCCTCTTACTGGGACTGGCAGTCCTTCTGGGGACTGACCGCCTTTCTGTCGATCATGCTGGCTATATTGAATGTGCTCCCCATTCCGGGGCTCGATGGAGGTCATGTGTTGTTTTTACTGTTTGAGATCGTTACCGGCCGCAAACCCAGCGACAAGTTCCTTGAATATGCGCAAATAGCCGGAATGATCATGCTGTTTGCACTGTTGATCTTTGCCAACGGAAATGATATTCTCAGGCTGATCAGGAAGTGATCCTTATTCGGTTACTTTTTCCTCCAGCGATTTGAATCCCTGGCCAAGGATCTCATTGGCATTGATCACCGTCAGGAAAGCCTTCGGATCAATGCTATGGATGTAGTCTTCCAGGATCGCCAGTTCCCTGCGGTTCACCACAGTGAAAATGATCGTTTTGTCCGCATAATTGAACATCCCTTTTGCCTGGATGAGGGTCCCGCCCCTGTTCAGGTCCTCGATGATCTTGGACCGGATCTCCTGATGTTTCTCTGAGATGATGAAAAGGGTCTTGTCATAACCAATCCCTTCAATGACTACATCGATCACCTTCCCCGTAATGAAGATCACAATCCAGGAATACAGGGGAATCCGCCAGTCACCAAATGCAGCCAGACCCACCAGGACGATCACTGAATCTACATAGATCATCAGTTGTCCGAGAGGCAGCCGTGTGTATTTTGCCAGGATCATGGCAATGATATCCGATCCTCCGGAGGTGGCTTTCGATTTGAAGATCAGTCCGAGTCCCAGGCCTATGAGCACCCCGCCAAAAATGGAGGAAAGCAGCGCATCGTCGGTCACCAGCGGTTTTTCGCCCCAGAACCAGGTGATCACATCAATGAAGGCAGAGGTCAGGATAAAACCTACGATGGTCTTAACCCCAAAACGGGGACCCAGGATGCGGATTCCAATGATGGTAAGGGGAATATTAAGGACAAGACCAACGGCTCCAACCGGAAGACCATCCGGAAAGGAAGAAACCATACCCTTGGTGAGATGATGCACGACAATGGCAATCCCATATACACCACCCGGTACAATTCTGTAGGGCGTAATGAAAAAAACAAAACCGGCAGCCAGGATAAAAGCACCCAGGATGATCAGGCTGTAGGTGACAAACCACTTGTGTGAAAATAATTTTTCGCTCTGAAGAAAGGCCATGGAAAAGGATTTAGGGTATTAAGGGCAAAAGTAGCGATTTTACTCAAATGCCCCGAAATGAATCATTTAATCTTTTTAACCGGGAAATGTACTAGAATGCGAAATCATCAGTTATTGATTAAGGATAAGCCTCAAAAGCGGTTATCCATTGGTTAATATTGTTCAGAATTATTTGGTAATAAAAAAATCATTAATTTAGCAGCCTTTTAGGCTCAGGCTAAACGATGCGATCACGAAAACGGTATACTGGACGTGCTGCAGGAGTATTTTTTTTGATGATACCGTGCATCCTGTTTGGCCAGCAGGATCCACAGTTTAGCCAGTATATGTTCAATCACTTAGGGTATAATCCGGGAGTTGCCGGTACAAATGAGGCGATCTGTGCATTTGGACTGTACAGGCAGCAATGGCTTGGTTTCGAGGATACGGAAGGCAATGATGTGGCTCCCGAAACCTTTACCATCAACCTCGACGCTCCGATACGGTTCATCCGGGGAGGATTGGGGTTGTCCATTTCATCTGATAAACTTGGTTTCGAAGGGAATACAATGGTCAAATTCGGATATGCCTATCATCTTAAGGTTGGAAACGGAGTCATGGGCCTGGGCGCGATGGTAAGTTTTAATGATAAATCAGTGGATTTTTCCAAATTAAAGCCGATAGATGATGATCCGATTCTGACCCAGCTCGGGAAAGAGAGCAATATGCTGGTGGATGCTTCCGTGGGGGTGTTTTATCGCGTTCCAGAGCAGTATTATGTTGGAGTCTCTTCCACACAGGTACTCCAATCCAGGGGCAAAGCGCTGGGAAAAGTGGAAGGAAAGGAATTCCGGATGCAGCTCAGACGGCATTATTATCTGACCGGAGGATATGAATTTACTTTTCCGGGAAATCCTGCCTTTACCATCACCCCCTCCATGCTTTTTAAAACTGACGGAGCCTCTTTTCAGGTGGATGCCAGCGCAATGCTAAACTATAAGGAACGATTCTGGGGAGGACTCAGTTATCGTTTGCAGGATGCCATCGTTGTCATGCTGGGTGTACATTATAAGAACATCAGGATCGGATATTCCTATGATATAACTACGTCATCCATGGGTGGCTCCTATAGCAGCGGGAGCCATGAGGTGATGGCGGGGTATTGTTTTAAGCTGGAAGTGGAAAAGCTGCGGCAGAGTTATAAGAACACCAGGTTTTTATAAACGCCGAATATCGATCTGAAAATAATAATCATACATAAACTATCGTTAATAATGAACGCAAAATCAGGAAATCCAATGAAAAGGTTATTCTTTTTTCTTCTGGTGATTATCGTTCTTGGGAGTTGCAAGAATACAGGCAACGGAGAATTGATCGGCGTGGAAAAACGGCCACGTTTCTATCAGCCTGATCCGTATGGCATGGCCTACATCCCGATGGGCAGCTTCACCATGGGGATTGGCGACCAGGACGTCCCCACCGCACAGATCCATCAACCCCGGACCATTTCTCTCTCCGCATTTTATATGGACGAGACGGAGATCACCAATAATGAATACCGGCAGTTTGTTTATTACGTAAGGGATTCCATTGCAAGGAGGTTGCTCGGTGATGTGAAACCTGAGGTCTACCTCATTGAGGAGAATGAGAAGACCGGTGAAGTGTACGATCCACCCATGATCAACTGGGATGAGGAGATCGACTGGAATGGGGAAGAAGAACGCGAAGTGCTGGAAGAGATGTATCTTCCCGAACATGAAAGGTACTTCCGGAAAAAAGAAATCGATACGCGTAAATTATTCTATGAATACTATTGGGTTGACTGGCAGGCAGCTGCCCAGAAGGATTTCAATACACAGGGTGATCCTACCAACGGTATGTTTGCTAACCGTCCCCAGGGATTGACGGACCGCTCGGTATATGTACGCAAGGAAGTGATCAATATCTACCCGGATACACTGTCCTGGATCAAGGATTATGTTTATTCCTACAATGAACCATCTACACAGCGTTATTTTTCACATCCGGCCTACGATAACTATCCGGTGGTGGGTGTGACCTGGTCGCAGGCGAAAGCATTCTGTATCTGGAGAACGGAACTTCTCAACAGCTACCTGTCCTCAAAAGAAGAAGCGGTGTTGAACGAATTCCGGCTGCCCACCGAAGCGGAATGGGAATGGGCCGCAAGAGGTGGATATGAGTTGAATCCCTACCCCTGGGGCGGACCCTATACCCGCAATGGCCAAGGTTGTTTCCTTGCAAACTTTAAACCCATGCGGGGTAATTATGCTGGCGACGGCGGTCAGACAACAGTCGTGGTGGGACATTATCCACCCAATGACTTCGGATTGTACGACATGTCGGGAAATGTCGCTGAATGGACCAACGATGCCTATGACGAGTCCACCTACAACTTTGCCTGGGATATGAATCCCACCTATACCTACACCGCGAAGGAAACAGATGCTCCGTCACTCAAACGCAAAGTGATCAGGGGAGGCTCATGGAAGGATGTTGCCTATTATCTTCAGGTGTATGCCCGCAGCTATGAATATCAGGATACAGCCAAATGCTACGTCGGATTTCGCTGTGTACAGAATTACCTTGGCAGACAAAAAGGGGATAACCCTTCCAAAGCATCCTATATCTACCGATAAGATAACACATATTTAACCTGGAATTTATTTAATAACCTAACCTATTCAATAAACATTATGGGACTAAGCAATGTAGTTAGGAGTCGAGGATTTAAGAATTTTATGTCCAAACTCTATGGTTGGGGAGCATCCGTTGTCATCCTGGGAGCTCTTTTTAAGATTAATCACTACCCGGGAGCTGACTACATGCTGGTAGTCGGACTGGGTACCGAAGCCATCATTTTCTTTTTCTCAGGGTTCGAGCCTCCTTTTGTGGAACCCGACTGGAGCCTGGTTTACCCGGAACTGGCAGGACTGTACCATGGCTCTGAAGTTGATGTCAAAACGTTAAAAAAAGGCAAACAGAGCCTTACCGGCGAACTGGACAACATGCTGGCAGAGGCCAGGATTGACCAGGGGCTGATTGATAGTCTGGGCAAGGGGCTTAAGAAAATGAGCGAAAGTACTGCCGTGCTGTCAGACGTATCCAATGCAGCCCTTGCGACAAATGAATACGTTGAAAATGTGAAAGGGGCCTCCAAATCGGTTTCTGAGCTGTCATCCACCTATACCAAAACCTCACAGACACTGAACAAAGATCTGGAAGGTTCGCAGGAGCACCTGAGCAACCTGAAAAATGCTTCTCAGTCAGCTGCCACGCTGTCGAAAGTTTACAGTGAAGCCTCACAGTCAATCAAAGGCAACCTGTCAGCCACGGATCAGTTCTCTGAAAGTATAAAACAGGCTGCACAATCAGCAGCAACCTTGTCACAGAAATATGTGAATTCAGCGGAAAGGATCTCGGAATCGGCAGCCAAGCTTGAATCCATTGGCGTGGAATCCAAGGACTTCAACGCCCAGCTTAAGAAAGTATCGGATAACCTGGCCTCCCTGAATGCGATGTATGAACTGCAACTGCAGGGCTCAAACGAAAATGTGGAGTCCAACAGTAAACTTCAGGTCACCCTCGGCCATTTTCTGAGCAGCCTGAATGAATCGGTGGATAAGACGACGAAATACCAGCAAAATCTTGCAGCGCTGAATGCCTTATATGAAAGGCAGCTTCAGGGAACGAACAAACAGGCGGAGGTAACCGATCAGATGCAGAAGGCCCTCGACAGGTTCCTGGAAAACCTGAATGCTTCGGCCAACCTGACCTCTAAATACAAACAGGAAGTGGATTCTCTAACCCAGAACCTGGCTGCACTGAACAAGGTCTATGGCAATATGCTATCGGCAATGAACGTCAGGATGGGCTCCTGAAAATGGTAAAATAAAGGTAATTCATTTGACAGAACTAATATCAATATCAGATGGCTGGATATAAGGAAACTCCGCGACAAAAGATGATAGCCATGATGTACCTGGTGTTGACCTCCCTGCTCGCACTCAATGTATCCAAGCAGATCATTGATACATTCATTGTTATGAATGAGAGCATGGAATCCACCAGTGAATCATTCTCCACTAAATTGGATAATTCATATTCGAAATTCAGTCAACAACATTCATTGAATCCTAACAAGGTCGGACCTTTCTGGTCACAAGCCCAGGAGGTGCAGAAGCTTTCCAATGATCTTATCGATTATATCAATAAACTTAAATATGAAGTCATCATCACCACTGATGCCAAGATCAAAACCGTGGAAGAGGCTAAAAGCACTCCTTTAAATGAAATAGCCTCAAAGGACCGGTTTACGGAACCTACACGTTATTTCTTTGGCCGGTCAAGAACCGGTGAAGAGGGTGTGGCCGGAGATCTGAAAAGGAAGCTCATTGAGTACAGGACAAAGATGCTGCAATATATGGGATTGCCCTCCGACAGTGACCGGCTTGGATTGGTCACCGAAGGTGACTTCCGGGATGCTGACAATAAAAAACAAACCTGGGAGCAGCACTATTTTTATTATACCGTCCTTGCTGCAGATGTAGCCATTCTTAACCGGCTGGTCACTGAGGTGAGAAACGCCGAGTTTGATGTGGTATCTCATATTTACAGTGAAGTTACTGCCGAAGATTTTAAGTTCGATCAGATCAGCGCTAAAGTCATTGCCAACAGCCGTTATATATTTGAAGGTGATAAATATGAGGCTGAAGTTATTGTGGCCGCCTATGACACCAAGCAGAATCCTGCAGTATTTTATATGGAGGGTGTTGACACGGTCAGGAGCATTGATAATGCAAGACAGGTGGACGGTGCGGCCGGAGTGGTAAAACTGACGATTCCCGCCGGATCTGCCGGATTGAAGCGATATGCAGGTATCGTTCAGGTAATGGATCCATCCGGGATTCCCCGGAACTACTCGTTCAAGGATGAGTACATTGTTGCCAAGCCTTCGCTGACGGTCTCTGCCACCAAAATGAACGTTTTCTATATCGGGGTTGATAATCCGGTATCCATTTCAGTTCCCGGTATCAGCAACGATATGATCTCCCCCCGCATCAATGTGGGTTCACTGACACCTGCCCCTGCGGGTAACAATTACAATTATGTGGTCAGGATTCCCAAAGGCTCGACCGGTAAAGCAGTGATCTCGGTAGATGCCGAATACAGCGGCCAGCAGATCAACATGGGAACATCTGAATTCCGTATCAAACGGGTACCTGATCCCAAAGCATATATCGCAAATGTTAACGACGGACCTGTGGCAAAAAATGCCATTATCGCCGCAGGTGCCATCATTCCCCGCCCACCGGAAGATTTTGAGTTCGACCTTAGCTTTGTGATCACTTCCTTTACCTTCGTATCGGTACGAAGCGGGGATATTTTCAGCAGTGCCGCCCGCGGAAACCAGCTTACCCAGGATATGAAGTCCTTCATCAGCAATGCCAAGCGGGGAACAAAAGTATGGCTGGAAAACATCATCGCTGAAGGACCCGACGGTAATCGTCGTTTAGGTACGATAACCCTTGTTCTTGAATAATTTACTTACGATAAAACAGCACCAGGAGGAGATATGAAAAAATTAATGGTTTTGGGTTTATTTATCGGACTTGCACTCATGGATCTGAAAGCTACGGCACAGATCCTTGACAGCCCGCCACGCGATGCCGCCTATGATAAAACCCAGGTCAGCGAAAATACCCCGCTACCTTACGCCTATGTCAGGGAAGCCGATGTCATGTGGGAAAAACGCCTGTGGAGAGTCATCGATATGGAAGAAAAGATCAACCAGGTGTTCTATTACCCTGAAATTCCCCATAACCAGTGGAGAAGCCTCATGCAGGTGATCATCGATGCATTGAAGGAGGGATCAATTACGGCTTACGATGCCAGCCTTCCCACCGATGAATTCACTGCCCCGCTGACCTTCCAGGAACTCATGAATACCCTGGAAAGAACCGACACAATGTCATTGCAAAGACCTTACCCTCCCTATGACTGGTATGATACAGTGATCTCTGTGACCTTTAACCCCTCAACAGTGAAAAAGATCCGTATCAAGGAGGACTGGTTCTTCGATAAACACCGCTCCATGCTCGATGTGCGCATCCTCGGGATCTGCCCCGTTGTGGAGGATTACGACGAAAAAGGTGAATTCAGGGCCTTCAGACCTCTTTTCTGGGTCTATTTCCCCGAAGCCCGTAACATCTTCGCCAAGGCCGAAGTGTTCAACCGCATGAATAGCTCCAACCGGCTCACCTATGATGACGTTTTCCACAAACGGATCTTCAATAGTTATATTTATAAGGAAGATAACGTATTCGACCGGAAAATCTCTGAGTATGCAACAGGATTGGATGCACTGCTGGAAGCTGAACGCATCAAGTATGAACTCTTTGAGTTTGAGCAGAACCTGTGGGAATACTGATCGGATATCCATTTCAGAACATTCGAAGGTGAAGTGGATAGTTGAATGATAGTCTGAAGGATGATATTGGGGTTGACCGGGATAGAGAGTCAACCCCTTTTTATTTTAGGCACAATAATGTACCGGTTTCTTGATACTCCCATTGAATACCTGAAAGGTGTCGGACCCAAACGGGCCGAAATGCTGCGGAAAGAACTGCAGATCGCAACGTTTGGCGATCTGTTCGAGTATTACCCGTTCCGTTATGTCGACCGCAGCCGTATCCAGGTGATCAGCGAGATCAATAACGACCTGGCCTATGTGCAACTCATCGGACGGATCATCCGCATCCAGACGATTGGGAAAGGTCCTGGCACCCGGCTCGTGGCTGTCCTGAAAGATCATACAGGCGAAATTGAACTTGTCTGGTTCAACGGGATCAAATGGATCAAGGATAAACTGGTGCCGGATGTTGACTTTCTGGTTTTCGGGAAACCGGCATGGTTCAATGGGAAATACAACATCCCCCATCCCGAAATTGACCTGGCAAGCGAACAAACATTATCTGTTACCGGGGCATTGCAACCGTTCTACAATTCATCCGAAAAGCTGAAATCCAGAGGATTTAATTCCAAAGGCTTCAGCAGGATCATGCACGCCCTGACGGATCAGGCGATCGGGAATATACCCGAAACTCTTCCGGCCAGCATCATCACCCGATTTCGTTTTATTTCCAGAGAGGAAGCACTGAGCCAGATCCACTTTCCGGCTGATACAGGAATGCTCCAAAAAGCCCAGTTTCGGCTCCGTTTTGAGGAGTTGTTCTTCATTCAACTCAACATGCTCAAGCTGAAGCTGTTGCGCAAACAAAAGGTCACAGGGCTTACATTCCCCAGGATCGGTGCATATTTCAATGATTTTTTCCATCATCAGCTTCCCTTTCCTCTCACCTCGGCACAAAAGAAGGTTCTCAGGGAAATCAGGACCGATGTGGGATCGGGCAGGCAGATGAACCGCCTGCTGCAGGGGGATGTTGGAAGCGGGAAGACCCTGGTAGCCATCATGTCGATGCTGATGGCCCTCGATAATCATTACCAGGCCTGCATGATGGCCCCGACAGAGATACTTGCCGGTCAGCATTATGAGTCGTTATCCCGATTCCTGAAGGGAATGGATGTACAATTTGCGTTGTTGACCGGATCCGTTCCGGCTTCGAAAAGAAAAAACATCCATGAGCGCCTTAGGAACGGGGAATTGCAGATCCTGGTGGGAACCCATGCCCTGATCGAGGAAGATGTCCGGTTCCAGAACCTGGGCCTGGTGGTGATTGACGAACAGCACCGGTTCGGTGTGGCTCAACGGGCCCGCCTGTGGGAGAAACGCGAGGTTCCTCCTCATGTGCTGGTGATGACAGCCACTCCCATCCCACGTACACTGGCCATGACCCTTTACGGAGATCTCGACATATCCGTGATCGATGAACTTCCTCCGGGAAGGAAACCGGTTAAGACCTTTCATTTTAGTGATTCAGCCCGGCTCAGGGTCTTCGGCTTTATGAAGGATGAGATTCGAAAGGGCAGACAGATCTATGTGGTATATCCCCTGATCCAGGAATCGGAAGCACTCGACCTGAAAGACCTTATGGATGGGTATGAAAGTATTGTACGGGAATTCCCGCTGCCGGAGTATGCAGTTAGTATCGTCCACGGAAAGCTTAAAACAGCTGATAAGGAATATGAAATGCAGCGGTTCATCAGGAAAGAAACCCAGATCATGGTAGCCACCACGGTCATTGAAGTGGGTGTCGATATACCGAATGCCTCAGTGATGATCATCGAAAATGCAGAACGCTTCGGCTTATCCCAGTTGCATCAGCTTCGGGGAAGAGTGGGCAGGGGAGCCGATCAGTCCTATTGTATCCTGATGACCGGTAATAAGCTTACCACTGAAGGCCGGAAACGAATCGAAACCATGGTCAGGACAACGGATGGATTTGAGATTGCAGAAGCGGATCTGAAGATCAGGGGGCCGGGCGACCTGGAAGGAACGCAGCAGAGCGGAATGATCCTCCTCCGTATTGCCGATCTGGTCAGGGATGAGAAACTGCTGACCCTGGCACGGAATGAAGCCATTTCCCTGCTGGATAATGACCCGGATTTAAAGAGACGCGAAAACCAACCGGTAAGGGAACAAATCCCAAGAATGAAAAAAATGAAATCCAACTGGGGAATGATCAGCTGAATCGGCTAAAATCCATGCTCTATCCTGCTGATTGCCATCAGACACAGATAATTTTGTTAATTTTGCCCTAAAATATCGCAGTATGAAAATATCGTACCGCTGGTTGAAACAATACCTGGATATTGATCTGCCTGCAGAAGAAGTCGCACGGTTACTTACCGACTGCGGACTGGAGGTCGAAAACCTTACCATGACAGAAGCTGTCAGGGGTGGACTGAAAGGGGTTGTGATCGGGGAGGTCATAACCTGCAGCAAGCATCCTGATTCCGACCATCTGAGCATCACCACGGTTAATGTCGGCAGTCCCGGACTGCTTGCGATTGTATGCGGTGCCCCCAATGTCAGCACCGGACAAAAAGTGCCGGTGGCCACTGTGGGTACGGTCCTCTATCAGGGAGATCAGTCGTTTGAAATCAAACAGACCAGGATACGGGGCGAACTCAGCCAGGGTATGATCTGCGCCGAAGATGAACTGGGACTGGGAACCTCACACGCCGGCATTATGGTACTTCCACCTGACGCACCTGTGGGTGTCTCTCTGAAAGAATATTTGCAGCTGAAAGAAGGAGCGGTTTTTGAAATCGGGCTCACACCCAACCGAACCGATGCAATGTCACACATCGGCGTTGCCCGGGATCTGCTGGCCGTATTGCGAAACCAGGATCCTTTGTATCAAAAACTTACCCTTGATATCCCATCAGTGGATAAGTTCAATCCCGACAATCATTCACTGACGATCAGGGTAGAGGTGAGGGATTCAGAAGCCTGCCCACGGTATACAGGGGTTACCGTCACGGGCGTAAACATCAGCGAGTCACCGGAGTGGTTGAAATCTTTACTTACAGAAGCCGGTGTCAGACCTATCAATAATGTAGTGGATATCAGTAATTATGTCATGTTGGAAACAGGCCAGCCTCTCCATTTTTTTGATGCGGATGAGATAACGGGCCATCAGGTCATCGTGCAAAAATTACCGGATAAGACCTCCTTCATCACCCTGGATGAAGTCGAACGTGAACTTTCTGAAAATGACCTGATGATCTGCAACAGTACCGAGGGAATGTGCATTGCAGGAGTGTTCGGTGGGATGAAATCCGGGGTGAACGATAAAACAAGCCGGGTCTTTATTGAAAGTGCCCATTTCAACCCCCGTAGCATACGAAAAACAGCAAAATATCATGGATTACAGACCGATTCCTCATTCCGGTTTGAGAGAGGGGTAGATCCCAATGGAACCCTCTATGCGGTAAAAAGGGCCGCTTTAATGCTGAA
Source organism: Lentimicrobiaceae bacterium (assembly GCA_017993235.1). Taxonomy (GTDB): domain Bacteria; phylum Bacteroidota; class Bacteroidia; order Bacteroidales; family JAGONC01; genus JAGONC01. The sequence continues at coordinate 92,083 of JAGONC010000006.1, read as the reverse complement.
GGAATTAGCCGGTGGGCAGATTGCATCGGAAGTGGTGGATATTTATCCCAATCCCATTCAGCAAAAGGAAGTCAATGTCAGGTATTCAGCCATTGACCACCTCATCGGAAAAAAAATCCCCCATGAACAGATTGGCAGAATACTGGGCGACACCGGAATGAGCATCCTGGCAGAGGATACCGATAGCCTTCGGGTCTCCGTACCCACCTATAAGCGTGATGTCACCCGGGAAGCGGATGTGATTGAGGAAATCCTGAGGATCTATGGATATAATCATGTGGAAATCCCCTCCGAAGTAAAGGCATCCGTCGTACACCAGGAAAAACCTGACCGCAACCGGATCAGGAACGTCATTTCCTTCCTGCTCACGGGAAATGGATTCTTCGAGATCATGAATAATTCCCTTTCCAACCCTGATTATTATGAACGGCTCAGGGAATTTATTTCCACCTCCTTTGCGGAGGTAATCAATCCCCTCAGCCGTGAACTGAAGATCCTGCGCCAGACCCTTCTTTTCGGCGGGTTGGAATCCATCAGCTTCAACCTCAACCGTAAAGCACTGGATCTGCGATTGTTCGAATTCGGCAAAACCTATCATCAGCACCCCGATCAACTTACCTCACCGGATGTCACCCGTCGTTACACCGAGACAGAGCATCTGTCGCTTTTGCTGACCGGTAGAAAAGCACCCGAACACTGGTATACGGGAGATGAGATGCTGGATATATTTTATTTGAAGGCTGTGGTCATGAACCTTCTGCAACGACTGGGAATTGAGCAGAATCAACTGAGTTTTCAGCCAGGGGATTCTTCTTTATTTTCCTATTCTGTCAGGGGAACCTCCAGGCTGGGGATAACATTGGAAATGGGCAGCGTACACAGGGATATCCTGGCCGGATTCAGTATCCGGCAGGATGTATTCTATGCCGACCTGAATCTGGATGTTCTTGCAGGATTGTTGCAGGACAACGGAATCATGTTCAGATCCCTGGCGCGGTTTCCTGAGGTCAGGCGTGACCTGGCCCTTTTGCTGCCACGTGAGGTTCACTATAGTGATATCGAAAAACTTGCCTATAAGACCGAAATGAAGTTGTTGAAAAAGGTCAGGCTTTTTGATGTCTATGAAGGAGAAAAGATTGGTGAAGGCAAGAAATCATACGCGGTCTCCTTTTTCCTGCAGGATGAAGGGAAAACCCTGACGGATATGGAGATCGAACAGGTGATGAAACGTTTAATGTCGGCCTTTGAACATAAGTTTGGAGCGGTCATTCGCTAAGGTCACTCCACAGGGAAGATGACCTGAAAGGCTATGATGATACAGTTCGATGGGTAAAATTTGTATCTTTAGTCCGAAGTTGATTCAAGCATAAGCATGGATATACAGGCGATCAAACAACGGTTCGGGATCATTGGTAATTCTCCGTTACTGGATCGGGCCATTGATATAGCCCGGCAGGTAGCGCCGACAGATATTACTGTGCTCATTACCGGGGAAAGCGGTACGGGGAAAGAGGTCTTCCCCAAGATCATCCATCAGCTCAGTTCACGAAAACACGGACCCTACATCGCCGTTAACTGTGGTGCAATCCCTGAAGGAACCATCGATTCAGAGCTTTTTGGACATGAAAAAGGATCCTTTACCGGCGCCAGTGAGGCAAGAAAAGGGTATTTCGAAGTGGTGAATGGCGGAACCATTTTCCTGGACGAGGTAGCCGAGTTGCCGCTTTCCACACAGGTGAGGCTGCTCAGGGTGCTGGAATCAGGGGAATTCCTTCGCGTAGGATCATCCAGGGTCATCAAGACCGATGTACGCGTGGTAGCTGCTTCCAACATCAATATACCCGACTCTATCCAGAGCGGAAAATTCCGTCAGGACCTGTACTACAGGCTCAATACAGTGCCGATCCATATTCCGACACTGAATCAGCGCCATGAAGATATCATTCTTCTCTTCAGAAAATTTGCCTCTGATTTTGCTGAGCGATACCGCATGCCTTCTATACAGATGAGTGAAGAAGCGCAAAATTACCTGATCCATTACCATTGGCAGGGAAATGTCAGACAATTGAAAAACGTTACCGAACAAATCAGCATCATTGAAGAAGACCGTTTTATCACGCTGGATACCCTGAAAAAGTATCTTCCGGATACGCACTACACAGAACTTCCCGTACTGTACAACGGTGAACGTCCCGGAAATGGAATCTCGGAAAGGGATCTGCTTTACAAGGTACTGTTTGATATGCGCAGGGATATCAATGATCTGAAACGGCTGATAGCGGAGATCATGCAATCAGAAGATTTGAATCAGGAAATCCAGGAAAACAGCTCCCGGATCCTGAAACAACTTTACACGGACACAGAATCCTTCGGAACCGGGAATCCAGCATTGAAAATTCAACCCAAAAGCCCTGTTCCCATTGAGGAACCAATCCATCCCTCCGAGGTTCTCGAGGAATCCCTCTCCCTGGAAAAAAAGGAAATGGATATGATCAGGAAGGCCCTGGATAAACACGCCGGTAAACGCAAAAATGCGGCTCAGGAGCTGGGAATCTCCGAACGTACGCTGTATCGCAAGATCAAGGAATATAATATTCAGTGACAGGAAATCCCATTTTTTATCCATGAAACCATGGCATGACATACGGATGGAATCCCTGGTGATTCAGCTCACTGCAGCGATGCTGGTCAACCTGCTCCTCATCTCCGGCTGCGGGATGTATTCGTTCACGGGTGCCTCAATCCCACCCGGTGCAAAGACCATTTCCATTGATTATTTTCCGAACAATGCATTGCTGGTGCAGCCCACATTGAGCCAGCGGTTCACCGATGCCCTGCGGGATAAATTTACGGGGGAGACCAGCCTTCATCTTGTCGCACAAAACGGCGATATGTCCATTGAAGGAGCCATCACCGGATATACGGCCAATCCCATCGCTATCCAGGCAAATGAAGTTGCCGCACTGAACCGCCTGACCATAACGGTAAATGTCAGGTTCGTGAACCAACTGGATGAGAAAATGAATTTTGAAACGAGTTTTTCACGATACCAGGATTACGATAGCTCAAGCAGTCTTTCCGATGTGGAAGATGAACTCATCGATCAGATCAATCAACAGCTTGTCCAGGATATTTTTGATAAAGCCGTTGTGAACTGGTAAACATCATTACCCTACCCGGAGGGCCATTGGATGAACCGTCAGCATTTTGAACATTTCCTGCAGTTCCCTGGCGAACTTTCATCAGCCCAGCAGGCAGATCTCGTTGAGCTGGTCAGATCCTTTCCGTATTGCCAAACCCTGTACCTGATGCTGGCAAAAGCCCATTCCACCGACGACAGTGTTTATTTTGAGCATCATCTTCACCTGGCTGCCGCCTTTGCTGCTGACCGGAAACGCCTCAGGCAGCTTATCCTGGAATGCACCGACCTTTCTTCATCCAATGATTCCCATAATGAATTGACGGAACACGCACCCGGGCTTACGGATGCCGAACCAGTCGATTTTGACTATTTCCGTCAACTGATCTCCGAATTGGAAAAAACAATCGGGGATCTTAAGACTCAACGGGGAAAATCCCGAATGTACGATATTGAAAAGGAATTTAAAGAAATGGAGTCCGGACCTGCCCTCACACCGTTTGCAGATTCCACCCCAACCTGGGAGGAACCTGCTGACAGAAAGGAGGAGGTCATCCTGCAACCCTCAAAATCTCCTTTTTTTGATCCGGTGGATATTGCTCGTAAAAGTGTGCTTGAACATGACGATCTGGCCACCGAAACGCTGGCACAGGTCTATGCCGCTCAGGGATATTTTCAAAGGGCAATAAAAATATATCAGCAATTGATATTGAAATTCCCGGAAAAAAGTCGTTACTTTGCAGCCCAAATTAAAAATCTGGAAAATAATCCGGAATCTAAACATTAAGCAATATGGCTGCATATATCCTGATTATGGTTCTTATCCTCGTGGTGTGCGTACTGCTGGGACTGGTTGTACTTGTACAGAATCCCAAAGGAGGGGGATTGGTTTCCAATTTTTCATCTTCCAACCAGTTTATGGGAGTGAGAAAAACAGCGGATTTTCTTGAAAAAGCATCCTGGACACTTGCTCTTGCCCTGTTGGTGTTCAGCCTGGTCTCTATTTTTATCATTCCCCGGAACATCCGCTCATTGGAAATCCCGCAGAGTGAAGTCCAGCAACGGGTACAGGAAGGAACAGGCAGTGCTCCGGTGGACTACCAGGCTCCGCCTGAAGAATAGACGGTTCAACCCATCCATAAAAAAAGTGTCATAATGTCAGAGCAGTATGACACTTTTTTTTATTTACGGGCAATGGCATAAAATATGCAAAGTGATCGCAGACTGATAAAAATCCATTATTCATTCATGTATAACATTAAAATTCAAAACGTATGGCAAAATTAGCTATTCAACCTCTGGCAGACCGCGTTCTGATTGAACCCGCACCTGCTGAAGTAAAAACGGCAGGCGGTCTTTTTATTCCTGATACCGCCAAAGAAAAACCTCAGAAAGGAACTGTCGTGGCTGTTGGTAATGGGAAAAAGGATGAGCCGATGACGGTGAAAGCGGGTGATACCGTCCTGTACGGCAAGTATGCCGGCACTGAGATCAGCCTGGAAGGAAAGGATTACCTGATCATGCGCGAATCCGATATTGTGGCGATCATTTAAAGAAATTTTCATTTATTATATCTAAAAATTCAGAACAATGGCTAAACAAGTAATATTTGATTTTGAGGCCAGGAAATCCTTGAAAAAAGGAGTCGATATCCTGTCAGATGCCGTCAAGGTAACCCTTGGACCTAAAGGCAGAAACGTGATCATTGATAAATCCTATGGCTCTCCGGCCATCACAAAAGATGGTGTCTCTGTGGCAAAGGAGATCGAACTGAAGGATCCAATTGAAAATATGGGTGCTCAAATGGTAAAGGAAGTTGCATCCAAAACCAGCGACGTGGCAGGAGATGGCACAACCACAGCAACCGTTCTGGCACAGGCCATCATTTCCGCAGGTCTTAAAAACGTTACAGCAGGAGCCAATCCGATGGATCTGAAAAGAGGCATCGATAAGGCGGTTACCGCTGTGATCGCTGACCTTAAAAAGCAGACACGCCAGATTGGCGACAGCACTGAAAAAATTGAACAGGTTGCCGCCATTTCAGCCAATAATGACTTGGATACAGGTAAACTGATTGCGGAAGCCATGGGTAAGGTCAAGAAGGAAGGTGTCATCACCATCGAAGAAGCAAAAGGCATTGAAACCAACGTGAAGGTGGTGGAAGGTATGCAGTTCGACAGGGGCTATATTTCACCGTATTTCATCACGGATCCGGAGAAGATGGAAGCTGTTTTCGAACATCCTTATATTCTGATCCATGATAAAAAGATCTCCATCATGAAAGATATGCTTCCCGTCCTGGAAAAAGTAGCCCAGACGGGTCGTCCCTTGCTGGTCATCGCCGAAGATGTGGATGGTGAGGCGCTGGCAACCATGGTGGTCAATAAGCTGAGGGGTTCGTTGAAAATCGTTGCCGTCAAGGCTCCGGGTTTTGGTGACAGAAGGAAGGAAATGCTTGAGGATATTGCTATCCTCACGGGAGGTACCGTAATTTCTGAGGAAAAGGGTTATAAACTGGAAGATGCCAATCTGTCCTATCTCGGAAATGCAGAAAAGATTTCGGTGGATAAGGAAAATACGACCATCGTCGGAGGCAAGGGCGAGCGGAAGCACATCGACGGTCGTATTGCACAGATCAAAAAGCAGATTGAATCCACCACCTCTGACTATGACCGTGAAAAACTTCAGGAGCGGTTGGCTAAATTATCAGGAGGCGTGGCTGTCATTTACGTGGGCGCCGTTAGTGAAGTGGAGATGAAGGCCAAAAAGGACCTGTTTGATGACGCCCTACACGCAACCCGCGCTGCCATTGAAGAAGGTATCGTACCGGGAGGAGGTGTGGCCTATATACGTACAATCAATGTACTGGACAGTGTCAAGGGAGAAAATGATGATGAAGTGACGGGCATAGAAATCGTGAAAAGAGCTCTCGAAGAACCCCTGCGCCAGATCATGGAAAATGCCGGCCTGGATGGCTCGGTGGTTGCCCAGAAGGTGAAGGAGGGAAAAGGTGACTTCGGCTACAATGCCCGCACCGACCGCTATGAGAACCTCTTCGAATCCGGAGTGATCGATCCGACCAAGGTCACCCGCGTTGCTCTGGAACACGCTGCTTCCATTGCAGGCATGCTCCTGACTACTGAATGTGTGCTTGCCGAGATCAAGGAAGAAAAAGAAAGCGCACCTCACCCGGGTATGGGAGGAGGTATGCCGGGTATGATGTAAAAGATCATCCCGCTGCAAATCAAAAAAGCCGCACTCAGGGCGGCTTTTTTGTTTATTTTTGTGATCCATCATCAAATCCATGCCAGCCATGCTAAACCATAGACCGATCATGCCCGTTGCTTTCCTGGTTTTCCTTCTTGCCGGAATGGACGTTTTCAGCCAGCAAACCCCTCAGGTGATCCGCGATTCTGTTACCGTCGTCCCGGTTGACCCGACAACAGGATTGATCACCTATCAGGAGGTAGTGAACGAAGAAGGGACAAAAAATGACTTTTTTAACCGGGCGGTCGCCTGGGTGAACCAAACCTTTAAAAATCCTACTTCGGTCACCACGGTCAGAGATCCTCAAACCGGAAAGATTGAGGGAAATTACCGCTTTAAGATCTATCAAACAACAGAAGAACAGGTTAATATGGAATGGGCAACCATCCTTTATTCCTTCCGGCTGGAGTTCAAGGATGGCCGGTACCGGTACACTTTTTATGATCTATTGCTGAAAACCGAATCCCGGTACCCGATCGAGCACTGGCTGGATCAATCCCGCCCGGATTATTCCCCCGATTGCTCCCTGAAACTTAAACGCGTGGACGAATATATGCAACAATTGGTCGGTTCACTGAAGACCTCCATGAAACCAAAAGCAACAAAACAGGAAGTGGAATGGTAAATGAACAGCTGAATGTGAATCAAAATAAACTAAATCATTCATTATGAATCGTTTATCTTTATCAGGAATCTTTTTCGGTATGTTACTGAGCCTGAATACCTTTTCCCAGGATGTCCTTTTCAAAACCGATGGTTCCAAAGAGGAAGTCAGGATTTTACAGGTTGGGAACAGGGAAATCCAGTATAAGAAATTTGACAATCCGGATGGGCCAGTTTATATTGTAAACAAGGAAAATGTTGTAATGATCACCTATGAGAACGGGGATTATGATCTTTTTAGCAAACCTGATTACAGGAAAACGCCGGAAGATCGGGAACTCGAAACGAATTTCGCCCGGAATGTTTTCGCCTATCATCTCTTTGATCTCGTTTTTGGGGATTTCGGTCTTTCCTATGAACGGTTACTTTCTACAGGTAAGGTCGGAATCAAGATCCCTGTGGCGTTTGGATTTGATGAATACGATGACTGGTCTTTCAATAACATTTTTTATTCCGGGGTTGGGGTGAACTTTTATCCGACCGGACAGGGGAAATGGAGGTATTTCATGGGTCCGCAGCTTCGTATAGGTTACGGCAGGGCCAGCAGTTGGGTGGACTATTATGATGACCATGGGAATTACTGGTACAGTGATGATGTTGAGAATGAGGGCATGTACACCAAGTTCTTTGTCGATAATGGGGTTCAGTTCATGCCCCTGATGAACTTCAGTGTGTCGGCCATAGCCAGTATCGGGATCCGGTATTTCCCTGAGGCTCCGTATGAGGAAGATGTTGTGCGCACCGACGGACAGTTTGCGATCAATCTGTGCTACAGGTTTTAAAGGAGGCACAAAGGCACAAAGTATTGGAGAATTATACTCAGATGAAAGGTAAGTTTGATCTGGAAGGGTGGATTGTGGATGTGGTGCGAAAGCGGATTTTTCAGGGCAGGATATATGTCGTTGGAGGAAAAATCGAAAAGGTCCTGGAAACCCCTGTATCCACCCGGCATTATATCCTTCCTGGCTTCATCGATGCCCATATCCATATTGAAAGCTCGATGCTGATCCCGTCGGAATTCGCCCGCCTGGCTGTTCCCCATGGTACTGTGGCTACGGTTTCTGATCCGCATGAAATTGCCAATGTGCTGGGTGTTGAAGGTGTGAAATTTATGATCCGGAATGGAAAAAAAACACCCTTCAAATTTTTTTTCGGAGCCCCCTCCTGTGTTCCTGCAACCGGTTTTGAGACTGCAGGTGCCTTCCTGGGACTGGAAGAGACAGAAGAGCTGTTAAAGCTGGATGATATTCATTTTCTGTCGGAGATGATGAACTACCCGGGTGTGTTGACGGCTGATCCGGTCGTCATGGCAAAGCTCGATCTGGCAAAAAAATACAACAAGCCGATCGACGGCCATGCTCCGGGTCTGAGGGGGATGGATGCCCTGAAGTATATCCGTGCGGGAATCTCCACGGATCATGAATGCTTCAGCCTGGAGGAAGCGCAGGAAAAGGCCCGCAACGGAATGCATATCCTGATCAGGGAAGGCAGCGCTGCAAAAAACTTTGACACGCTGATCCCCCTGTTGAACGATTATCCCGACCAGGTCATGTTCTGTTCCGATGATAGGCATCCCAATGATCTGATCAGCGGTCACATCAATGAACAGGTTAAACGTGCACTGGGCAGGGGATATGACCTCTTTGCCGTTTTAAGGTGCTGTACATGGAATCCCATCCGCCATTACAGGCTGCCGGTAGGCTTGCTTCAGCATGGGGATCCTGCTGATATGATCATCGTAAGTGATCTGGAGAATCTTGAAGTGATGGCTACCTATATCAACGGCGAAAAGGTTGCAGAAATGGGGCAGACCTTCATCCAGTCTGTACCGGAAGCACCTCCCAACCTGTTTAACGCCCTGCCGGTGACTTCCCATGATCTTATGGTAGCCGCAGAGGGGACAAGGATCAGGGTACTGGATGCTCTCGACGGACAGCTGATCACAGAAACCTCGGTGGCCGATGCAAAGATCATCGGATCAGCCATTGTGGCTGATCCGGGAAGAGATCTTCTGAAACTGGTCGTGATGAACAGATACCGGCCCTCACCACCAGCGGTGGGTTTTGTCCGGAATTTCGGATTAAAGAGAGGAGCGATCGCTTCAACCGTGGCGCATGATTCCCACAATATCATTGCCGTCGGAACCAACGACGATGATCTTTCGGATGCAATCAACCTGCTGGTAGAAACCAGGGGAGGGGTATCGCTGTCGGACGGCTCCGTAAAACATATTTTACCCTTGCCCGTAGCTGGGATCATGTCGAATGGTGATGGATATGAAACGGCCACCGGTTATGATATGCTTGATAAACAGGCAAAACAGCTCGGCTCCACCCTTCAGGCACCCTATATGACGCTTTCTTTTATGGCACTGCTGGTGATACCGCAACTGAAACTTAGCGATCAGGGTCTGTTCGATGGCTCCACCTTCCATTTTACCCAGTTGTTTGTAAAATAAAGCAATAAAATTACATATTTATTTTTCTATTATGTTTTTCTTTAACTTTGTATAAAAATAACCGTTATGCAAAAGTCAGGATTGGATATAACAAAACTGGAATCAGCCGCTGCCAAACTAAGGGCCCTTGCTCATCCCATGAGAATCGCGATCATTGAACTGCTGGAAGAGAATCATAAAATGAGTGTAACCGAGATCTATAAACATCTCAAGATTGAACAGGCTTCTGCCTCACACCACCTGAATATATTGAAAAGCAAAGGATTACTGGTTTCCAAAAGGGATGGTAAAAAGATCCACTATTCTCTCAGAAGTGATGCCCTTGTTGACGTGGTGAACTGTATTAATCGTTGTGGCGAAAAATAAATCTTCAGTACCTTCATTTCTGGCCAGGCAGATCCCAGGTTTCCTCTGAGATCCAGTTGGCTCTTATTTCGAGAGTTTTTTCATAATAGAGGACTTTCTCCGGTGCTCGTTTCAGGATATACTTCCCCGTATCCCATTGATTATTCTGGTTCTGATCATAAATGACCTTTACATTGTATTTGCCCGGGATCAGGTTGGGAAATTCAATTCTCCCGGATGCACTTCCGGTCATTTTCTCTTGCATCACCACCTCTTCCTTTGCCGTAATTAACTGCAGAAGATACTGACATGCTGTGTCAGGCATTCTAAGATTGAGTACCATGGTTCCATATTCCTCCGGTGACCGGTCAGTAAAGGAGAACCGGACAGTATCATGACTTGTTCCCCGGATGGACAGGAATGTCGAATCGGGGATGAGTAACTGGTAGCTGCTGTCGGCCTCCCTGTGAGCATGAATGATCAATTGCCGTTGCAGGCTGTCGCTGAAGGAGGATTCCGGAACGATCGTATCCTGTCCCCGGATCAGGAGCAAACGGCTGAGGTCACCCAGTTGAACCGGGTGACTGAAAAGTAGGATCAGTTGACGAAAGGGATCCAGCTTCCCCGACCGGATATTGCTTGAAAGCAGCAGTTTTTCGTCGGCAGGGCCCTTTTTTGCCCGGGCATCCCTCACAAGGGGTTTGGTCACAAGGCGGACAGTATCTGCAAAGGTTGTATCATCCCTGACTTCCATGTGGATCGTATCGGGAATGTCTTTATAGAGCCACAACTGAAGTGTGTCGCGGGTGTCATTCCATTCGGGCAGATACCAACGCTGGGTGGCCAGGGTATCCAGAATCCTGACCGAAGGATCTTCCAGTGGTCTTTTAAAGACCAATCGGGCCACTCCTTCCTGTACCAGTTTGCTCTCCAACATCTTCTGCGTTGAATCGGTCTCCTGGAAGAGATAGAGCATCAACTCCGGATGAACGGTTTTGGGAACCGGAGTGCTATCGGTAAGTTCGATCGCATTCATGGAAGGTATAAAGTAAGGCTGTACGAGGGTATCCGCAAAAGCGATCTGCTCGGTGATGAAATCATACCGGTAATTACCGTTGATCTCCTTCAGGGCGAATACCTGATAGGGCTGATCCTTCAGGTTGTAAAAATGAAACACCCCGGATGAATCTGTCCGCGCGACATAGGTGGGTAGCTCCAGATAGGGAACCGAGTCGCCGGGAGTATCGTACAGCATGACAAAAACATTCAGTTCGGGTTGCAGGGTGAATGCATTGACCAGCCTTCCGTCAAGTGACAATGAATCCAGAAAAGATCCCGTGGAAAAGATATACCGATAATTTGCCAGGGGATTGTTTTCCGTGATATCGGAGATGGCCCTGCCAAAAAGGATCGTATAGGTGGTGTTTTCCCTGAGCGTTTCCTCAAAATCAATGGTGACCGATTTGCCCCGAATACGGAATTCTGGCTCCTCATGAAAAGGTGGGGAAATGATCACCTGATCCTTGGTGTTTTTCAGCTGGACATATTCATTGAAGGTAAGCTCTATCTTGTTGTCCTTGAAGTTCAGGGAGGCATTCTCCGGTTGAGTGCCCATCACTTCGGGAGGAGTGACATCTTTCGGACCGCCGGTGGGCGCCACAGGATTGGCACATGACCAGGACAGGATGACGATTATGGGGAACACCGGGTTGATAAATGGCCGCAAAGCGTTTCGAATGCTCACTTCAGATGATTTGAAGCACAAAAGTAACAATAGTCCACCCGTGACCGAAGCAGCCACGTACTTTTTTCATAATTTTACGTTTATGAAAGCCCCGGGTATCATTGCGCTCATCTGCCAGCTATTCTTTTTGCTGAATCCGGGTTTTCCGCAGGACAGACCTGAGGCTGAGGAACTGAACCGTATCGCCCGGGCTGATCAGCAAGCCATGCTTCACTTCCCATATTACACCAAAACAGCCAACCCATCTGATTATGACATCGTTTACCATCGGTTCAACCTTGAGATCGATCCAGCAGTGCTTTTCCTGCGCGGTTCGGTAACCACGTATGTAAGAGTACTGCAAACGGATCTTCAAGAGTTTTCCTTTGCACTGAGTCATGCCCTGTCGGTTGATTCGGTTGTCGTCCATGGGCATACAGTAGATTATCAGCATTCGGTGAACGACCGGCTGACCATTTTTTTGGGTGAGACATTTCCCTGTGGACTGGTTGATTCGCTCAGCATTTATTATCATGGTACACCGGAACCGGGAGCGGGATTCGGATCCTTCGCGCAGGGATTTCATGCCGGGGAACCCATCATCTGGACCCTGTCGGAGCCCTATGGATCCAGTGACTGGTGGCCGTGCCGGGACGGCCTGGAGGATAAAATTGACTCGATCGACATGGTCATCACTACTCCCATACGGTACCGGGTTGCAGGAAATGGCCTGCTGGTAGGTGAGATGGTGGCCGGAACGGACAAGGTCTATCACTGGAAACACCGCTACCCGATCGCGCCGTACCTGATTGCCTTTGCCGTAACGAATTATGCATGCTATTCCGACTGGTGTGTTACGGGTACGGATTCAATAGAAGTGCTCAATTATGTCTATCCGGAAAACCTTGAGAACGCCAGGAAGGGGACCCAGGATATGATCAAGGTGATGCAGTACTTCTGCCAGCAGTTCGGACCCTATCCGTTCAGGGAAGAAAAATACGGTCATGCCCAGTTCAATATGGGAGGAGGGATGGAACACCAGACCATGTCGTTCATGGGGGGATTCGGATTTGAGATCTGTTCCCACGAACTGGCCCATTCCTGGTTTGGCAACATGATCACCTGCGGCTCGTGGCACGAGATCTGGCTGAACGAAGGATTTGCAACGTATTGTGCCGGACTGGCCTACGAACGTTTCTCCCCGGATCTTTACTGGACCATCTGGAAAAGGAATAATATTTCCAATATTACCAGTGCTCCCGATGGTGCTGTTTATGTTGCCGATACCACAACGGTGGAGCGCATCTTCAGCGCACGCCTATCCTACAGCAAGGGTGCATTTCTGTTGCATATGCTGCGGTGGATCATGGGCGACGAAATGTTTTTCCATGCCGTGAACCAATACCTCCAGGATCCATCCCTGAAATACGGTTTTGCCACCACCACCGACCTGAAACTTCACCTGGAGGAGGCCAGCCAGCTGGACCTTACCGGATTCTTCAACGACTGGTACACCGGGGAGGGATATCCTTCCTACACGATCCTTTGCTACCCGATGAAAGGGACTCAGATCCAGCTTACCATTCATCAGGAACAATCGCATCCTTCGGTGGAATTTTTTGAAATGCCACTTCCGGTACTTTTCAAAAACGAAAGCAGGGATACGCTTCTGGTGTTCGACCACCGGTATTCCGGTGAAGTGTTCCTGGCAGATCCCGGATTCGAGGTTGATTCTGTTCTTTTTGATCCCGATCAGTGGATCGTTTCCAGGGCAAACGCAGTCATCATGAATCCACCGGTAGATCCGCAGCGTTCATTGCTGACCATCCCTAACCCAACTCATCAGGTTCTGGCACTGTTAACCCAGGTTGCAGATATCGAAAAAATTGAAGTATTTGACCTTTCTGGAAGGCAATTTCAGGTTCCGGTTGCCACCGTCATTCCCCACCGATCCTTTGAGCTTGATCTTTCATCCTGTCCAGCCGGTGCATACATTGTACAAGTCAAAGCATCTTCCGGCAGCTATTCCCGAAAGATCATCAAAGTTGACTAAAACCCACTCCCCACTACCTGTTTGCAAATCATCACAGGCGGCGTTCACGGATATTTCGTACCTTTGCCGTACAATTACTAAAAGTCATTCATTATGAAGCGATTGGTATTACTCCGTCATGGAGAAAGTGTATGGAACAGGGACAACCGTTTTACAGGCTGGACAGATGTGGATCTTTCGGAAAAAGGCATCGAAGAAGCACGGGAAGCAGGAAGAATATTAAGACGGGAAGGCTATGAATTCAAGATCGCTTACACCTCTTATCTGAAAAGGGCGATTCGTACACTTTGGCTTACCCTCGACGAGATGGATATGATGTGGATCCCTGTGCGCAATACATGGCGGTTGAACGAAAAACATTATGGCGCGTTGCAGGGGATGAACAAAAAACAGATGGCCGAACAGTACGGAGAGGCTCAGGTGAAGATCTGGCGACGCAGCTACGATATCCCTCCCGCACCCATGGCGATGGATGATCCGCGCCATGCCCGGTTTGAGGCAAAATATGCTGACCTCGACCCCGCAGACATTCCATCCACTGAATCCCTCAAGGAAGCGGTGATCCGGTTGATTCCCTACTGGAACCAGGAAATCTTACCGGCTCTGAACCAGTTCAGTGAGGTTTTGATTTCAGCCCACGGCAACAGCCTGAGAGCAGCCGTCAAGATCCTGAAAGATATCAGCGACCAGGAGATCGTGGAGTTCAATATTCCAACAGGTGTCCCCTATGTTTTTGAGTTTGATGATGATCTTCGTCTCATCAGGGATTATTTCATTGGCGACCCGGAGGAGATCAGGAAGAAAATGGAGGCAGTGGCCAACCAGGGGAAGAAATAGGAAGATTGCATCGGGCTTTTCTCTGCCGCCCTATCAGGAACTGTGGTTCACTTTTCGTAAAAATGCATTTCCGTTATGTGCCTGTAGATCTTTTCGGGTAACAGGAAGGAGATGTTTTTGCCATTGGCGATGGACTCACGGATGAAACTGGAAGAAATTTCCATCATCGGTGCATCAATGAACCTGACCTTTGGGTGACTGCCATAGGGATGAGCTTCCGTATAGGGCCGTGGATATACATATAACTCGTAATCGGCAAGGATCTGCTCATAGTTCTTCCATTTGTGAAAGGTCGGCAAAACATCGGATCCGGTCAGCAAGACCAATCGTTTTTCCGGATATTTTTCGTTAAGATAGGCCAGCGTATGTATGGTATAGGACGGCTGGGGCAGCTGAAACTCAATGTTGGAGGCTCTCAGCCTGGGGAAATCTTCCACCGCCATATTAACCATATAATAGCGGTGATGGTCAGCCAGCAGGGTGGTCTTCTCCTTGAAGGGATTATGCGGTGAAATGATGAACCATACCTCATCAAGATCAGTAAATTCAAGGGCATAACGGGCGATGATCACATGACCCAGGTGAATGGGATTGAACGATCCGAAGAAAAGACCCAGCGTCGTATTCATTTGGTGTGACTTATGTTATCATGGATAGGTAATCACTTATTCAGGAACTGTCCGACCACCTGTGCAGCTTCCTTCAGTGCCACCTTCAGGTCATCGTTGATCAGCGTATAATCAAATCCGGGTGCAAACGTAAGCTCAAGGGATGCTTTCTTGATGCGCTCGCGGATACTTTTTTCCGGATCGGTGGCACGCGACCGAAGACGCCTCTCCAGCTCCCCGAGGGAAGGAGGCATGATAAATAATGCCAGCGCCCTGCTACCGAAGACCTTTTTGAGGTTGATGCCCCCTTTGACATCCACATCAAACAGAATATGATGATTTTCATTCCAGATACGATCAACTTCCTGCTTTAATGTACCATAATATTTCCCCGGATATACCTCTTCCCATTCCACAAAGGCACCTTCCTGGATCTTTTGCTGAAAGTCCCCAACATCCAGGAAGTAATAATCTTTCCCGTCAACTTCATATTTACGCGGTGGACGGCTGCATGCCGATATGGAAAAGACCAGGTTCAGATCCGATGCGAGAAGATGCCTGACAATGGTCGTTTTACCGGCACCGGATGGAGCCGAAACAATGATCACCCTGCCTTTTCCCTCAGAGAACATTGGATAATTGTTCTTTGACTTTTTCCAGTTCATCCTTCATTTGCACCACCAGTTTCTGGATGTTCACCTCATTGGCCTTGGCTCCCAGTGTATTGATCTCCCTGCCAATCTCCTGTGTGATGAACGTGAGCTTTTTACCATTGTGATCTTCTTCTGTCATGGTCTGCAGAAAATAATCACAATGCTTTTTTAGCCGGACCTTCTCTTCGCTGATGTCAATCCTGTCGAGGTAATAGAGTAGCTCCTGTTCAAACCGGTTAGTATCGATCCGGGTTTGGTCAATGATTTCCGACAGGTTTTTCTGTAAACGGTCTTTAATGGAAAGGATACGGCCCGATTCAAATGAGTCAACCTGGCCAAGGTAACCGAGGATCATCCGGATGCGTTGTTCCATATCCAACTGCAAAATATGACCTTCCTGGATTCGGAACTGGTCCACCCGGTCGATCGCTTTTATGATCGCAAGGCGTATCTTTTCCCATTCCTCCGGATTTATTTCCTCTTTGTTGGGAGTGAATACATCAGGAAGACGGATCAGCAAGGGAAGATAGGAATTGAAATCTTCTTCCCGGATCTCCGATGCCAGTCCCCGCATTTCATTCCAATATCGGATGGCAGCGTTCCTGTTCAGGGTAAAGTGGTTTTCGCCGGTACCGTTCTCTATGCCCAGGTTCAGGTCGATCTTGCCTCTTTCCAGCCGATCGGCGAGGAGGCTCCGTATTTCCAGATCTTTCTCCCTGAACCGCCCGGGAGTTTTCAGGCTGATGTCGGATTGCTTGCTGTTCAATGTACGCACCTCAACATGAACAATGCCTCCGCCTGTTTCCACATCTTCCTTACCGTATCCGGTCATTGACTTGATCATCGTGCAATGTGCTTGTAATGGATAATGACAAAGATAAAAAATTAACAGGATGAAGCCGGGGGTTAAAATTTACCTAAATTTGAATTGGGATGTTGGATGCTCCGGTCAGATGCAAACGCAACCAAAATATCAGCTGTTTGAGTATGCTAAGGACTATTTCCGTTCGATGCTTGACGATATCCGTCACGCCCGGCACTACATCTATTTACAGGTGTACAAGTACGGTAATGGTGAAAATGGAAAGATCTTCAGGGACGAGCTGGTACGCAAATGCCGGCAGGGGGTAGAGGTCAGGGTACTGATCGATTCGTGGGGAGCGTATGTCAATGATTCTTTTTTTTCTGAACTGATCCAGGCGGGAGGAAAGGTACGGTACTTTAAGAAGATCAAGTTTTTCATTGATTTTTTTACCAAGAATCACCGGCGAAACCACCGGAAGATACTGGTGATTGATGATCAGATTGTTCACCTGGGCTCGGCCAACATCGTTGAATATGCATCTTCCTGGAGGGAAGCGATATTCCGTATCCAGGGCGATATCGCCATGCCGTTTAAAAAAATATTTCTGAGTGATTTTGAAATCTACAATAAATACGTATTTGAAAAGCCTTCTTATGCCCGGACGATCAGACACGGTTCGTTTGAAATTCTCCGGGATGTGCCCTCCATTACCATGCAGCGGATCCGAAAAAGGTACCTGGAGCTGATCAGGAATGCCCAGCAGGAGATCATCATTGAAACTCCCTATTTCCTGCCGGGAACCCAGCTGCGGAAGTCCATGGTGGAAGCGGTCAGGAGGGGTGTGACGGTGAAGGTGCTTCTTCCCAAGCATTCAGATTTACGGATCATCGACATTCTGCGTAACCGGTACCTGGGAATGTTAAGCAAACATAAGGTTCAATTTCTATTTTTCGTACCGGATAACCTGCATGCGAAAATCCTGCTGGCCGACCGGAGAACTTTCATCCTGGGATCGCCTAATTTTGATTTCCGTAGTTTTCGCTATCAGCACGAAATTGCCATCCTGGGACGTGATCCGGAAGCGACCGACCTGATCGTTTCCCATGTTCTTGAAACAGAAAGGGACTGCGAATTGTTCAATTATGAACATTGGCTCAACAGACCCTTTGTGGATAAATTCTTTGAGCGGTTACTGATACCCTTCCGGCACTGGTTCTAAAAAAGTGATAAGGGATAAGGGATAAGTCATAAGTCATTAACATTCAACATTTATGCCTTATCCCTTATGCCTTATCCCTTATGCCTTACCCCTTATGCCTTACCCAATCTGTATCTCCTTCGAAACCTTCATCTCCTCTTTCCTTTTCGGCAGAGTGATGGTCAGGATCCCATGTTCGTAATCAGCCTTGATCTTGTCGGTATCCACTTCTTTAGGAATGATAAAGCTGCGGCTGAACGATCCTTTTTCAAATTCCATCAGGGTGTATCCGTTTCCTGATTCCTTGTTTTCACCGGTTTCAGATTCAGCTGAAATGGTCAGCATCTCTTTTTCCAGATTGATATGGAAGTCCTTTTTATCTACCCCCGGAACAGCCAGTTCCAGCATAAATTTGTCGTCTTTTTCCAGAATGTTCGTGCGGGGTACACAACCACAGTTATGACGATGCACGCGATCGGCTTCTCTTTCAAACAGGTTATCGAATATATCGGTAAACCTTGGTACGGGTGAATAACGAATGATGGTCATATTAAATCCTCCTTTAGTTAAATTGTTTAATGTGATACCCTGTCTTTTCAAGTTTTATACCAACCAAAAATACCCGTCAGTTGCTATTTTTTTATTCATAAAATATGACAATATGGCACTATATTATAATTACTATGACATATTGTCATATTTTATATAATAATTCTCTCTTCTGGGATTAATACATTTAAATATCTTTGCCGTTAATGAAAAATACAACGATGTCACAAAAATATGCACCCCTGTTTTCCAGGCTTACCGTACTCGTGTTTGCAGGAATCAGTTTATCAGGATGCGTTAAAAATCAACAAGGTATGCCCGAACCTCCCATTGCCGAAAAAACCGACCAAAAGTTAATCAGCCACGGACACGAACGGATTGACCCCTATTACTGGATGAATCAGCGTGATGACCCGAAAGTTCTCGATTATCTCAACGCAGAAAATGCTTATGCAGAAGCCATGATGGCTCATACAAAGGAGTTACAGAAACAATTGTACGATGAGATCCTTTCCCGCATCAGACAGGATGATCAGTCGGTTCCCTATAAAAAGGAAGGCTATTATTACTATACCCGATTTGAGCAGGGAAAAGAATATCCAGTGTATTGCCGTAAAAAGTACAACCTGGAAAATCCGGAAGAAATCCTGTTAAATGTCAATGAGATGGCTGAAGGGTATGAGTTTTTCAGCCTGGGAACGTTCGATATCAGCACCAATCAACAATTGCTTGCCTACTCAGTGGACACGATAAGCCGAAGGCTTTATTCCATCTATATCAAAGACCTGCTGACCGGCCGGATTTATCCCGAAATCATTTCCAATACTTCAGGATCTGTCGCCTGGGCCAATGATAATCAAACCCTTTTTTATGTGGTGAAGGATGAAGAAACCCTGTTGCCCTATCAGGTTTACAGGCACAGGCTTGCAACCGATCCCTCGGAGGATGTGCTGGTATATGAAGAAAAGGATGCAACCTTCAGTACTTCCTGCTATAAGACCAAATCCCGACAGTTCATCATGATCGGTCTGTTCAGCAGCATCACGACCGAGTACCGCTTTCTCGATGCAAATGATCCACAAGGAGGGATACGCATCCTTTCCCCACGTGAACGGGGACTGGAATATTACGCTGACCATTACGCCGGCCACTTTTATATCCGTACAAATCTTGACGCTAAAAATTTCAGGCTGATGCGAACACCCGTTGAAAGTCCAGGAAGGGAACACTGGGAGGAGGTCATCCCTCACCGGAAAGATGTGCTTCTGGAAGAGCTGGAGATCTTCACACATCATCTGGTTTTATCCGAGAAAAGCCAGGGACTGAGCCAGCTGCGGATTATTTCCTGGGACCAACAAAGCGACCATTACCTGCCTTTTGAAGAAGAGACCTACAGTGCATGGATCTCTGTCAATCCTGAGTTTGATAGTGACGTGCTTCGGTTTGGATATACATCGCTTACAACGCCCGTTTCTACCTTTGACTACAATATGGGCACCCGTGAAAAAATTTTGCTCAAACAGGATCCGGTTCTGGGCGACTTTGACCCGGGCAATTATGAGGCAAAACGCTTGTTTGCCAAAGCTCCTGACGGAGTTTCCGTTCCCATTTCGCTGGTCTATCGCAAGGGGCTGCAACTCAACGGGCAAAATCCTACCTGGATCACCGGCTATGGATCCTATGGCAGCAGCTATGATCCTAATTTCAGCTCCGTGCGGCTGAGCCTGCTCGACAGGGGATTTGTCTTTGCCATTGCCCATATCCGGGGAGGGGAAGAGATGGGCTACGAATGGTACGAGCAGGGGAAGATGCTAAATAAGAAAAACACGTTCGCGGATTTCATCGCATGCGTCGAGCACCTGATCGCCACAAAATATACGGATCCCGATCATATCATCATTAACGGCGGCAGCGCGGGAGGTTTACTGATGGGAGCCGTTGTCAACATGCGGCCTGATCTTTTCAAAGGTGTCATTGCCAATGTGCCGTTTGTCGATGTGGTGACGACCATGCTGGATGAAGGCATTCCCCTGACAACAGGGGAATACGATGAATGGGGCAATCCCCATGAGAAGGAATTTTACGATTACATGCTGTCGTATTCCCCCTACGATAACGTGGAGGCAAAGGACTATCCTGCCATGCTGGTAACCACCGGCTACCACGATTCACAGGTGCAGTACTGGGAACCAGCCAAATGGGTGGCCAGGTTACGGGATAGGAAAACGAACGATAACCTGCTGATCTTTAAAATCAACATGGATTATGGGCATGGCGGAGCCTCAGGACGGTTCAAACGTTTTGAGGAGATCGCTCTGGAGTATGCGTTTGCACTGGAAGTGCTGAAATAACGGGAAGGATTAAAACGTCTCATTCATCCCGAACCAGAATCCCTGAGCGCCATATTTTCCCCAGGCATAATCAAGGGTAATGCACGCTTTTGATTTTTTAACGACCATCACCCGCAGACCGATCCCGAAGCCCGGATCAACATATTCAAACAGGTCAATGTCTGCGCTTAAATCCGTGTTTGAGTTGGGATCATGGTACTTCTCATGGTTCGATGCCGTAGTGGCATTTATAAAAGCTACCCCACCCAGGAGATCAGGATACTTCTTTATTATGGGAATGGGGAAACGGTATTCGGTTTCGACATAGAGCAGTTCCTTTCCCCGGAAACGACCCTGGGTATAGGCGCGGGCTGATTTGCCAAACTGATCCCATCCGGAAGCAGGAAGATCCATGTAAGGTACATCTCCTGAAGTGACAAAATGCCCGAAGAACCAAACGGCGATAAGATGACGCGGCCGTTTTTGGGATAAATTGAAGTAATCACGGTACTCGAGCCATAGCATGGTTGAATTCTTTGTGCTTCCGAGGAATTCTGGATTCATATGCAGGGAGAGGAATGCATAGCGGCCATCGGTCGGGAAAACGGGATTGTCGCGGCTGTCATAAAGCCCATTCAGCGATATCCCCGAAAGAAAATATCGCTCCGGATCAAATCCGTACTTTGAGCTATAGCCATAATGGCTGGTAATGACAGGTGGAGTTGTATCCAGGTCCAGCAGGTTATCCCTGATGTTATAATGATAATCCAGGTGATAGCCCAATCCGGCAAAAAAACGGCTGTCACCGATTCTTTTCAGAACGGTTTCATGTAAACGGATCAGGTCAAATTCCATCATCTGTGCATCAGGAATGGGCTCCGAAAAGATGTTATCCTGGTATTTAATGCCCGTTCCAACCGGTTTGGCTGACTGGGGTCCGGTTCCAAGCCCGTAGGTGGGTGCGGAGGAGAAAAAGACCCGCCAGTCACCTTTCAGGATCCAGCTGTCGTTTTCCAGGAAAAGATTGGACTTGATCAGGTTGATGGATTGTTTTTTTGTGGTATAGATGATGGAAGCCATGGCCTCCGACAGGTGGGTGGATTCCGGCGGTCCCATGTACCATGTTGCAGAAGCTGCAGCCCCGTACAGCAATCCGTTGGTCGGGTTGGAGGCAATGGCCGGGAGAATCATCAGATAGACTTTTTTCTCTTTTTTGTTCTTTTTTTCAGGTATGGTGTCATTAGGAGCGGAAATCAACCATGCCGGCAGGATAAGCAAGAAAAACAGAAAAATCTTTTTCATGTAAGTGGCTGTTTAATGTTGCCTGTGCGTTTGATGAGTTTTACGGTCAGGGTGATCAGCAGAAGCAGGACACTGATATAGACAGCTATCCGTGCAAGATAGTCACCATACCTGACATAAAAGGTAATTTCGTTGTTTGCATTGATCTCCTGCCGGATGGCTGTTTCGATCCAGTAAGGGGTGGCCTGCTGCACATCGCCACGCTGGTTGATGAAGGCAGATATCCCTGTGTTGGCTGAGCGGGCAATGCTGCGGCGGGTCTCGATCGCACGGAGCGATGAAAAGGTCAGATGCTGCCGGTGTCCCGGTGTCTTTCCCCACCAGCCGTCGTTGGTGATCACGAAGATCAGGCGCGCACCATTTCTTACATATCGAGAACAGAACTCTCCATAGGCCGATTCATAGCAGATCACCGGAGCAATCCTGAGATTTTTCAATGGGATATCATAGGGCCTTCTTTCTTTATCTGTCCCAAGGCTGCCCACGGTTCCCCCAAGGTTGATGGCGAGACCCTCAATGAATCGGAGGTATTTCGCATAGGGCATGATCTCAACCCCAGGCGTCAGTTTGGACTTATGGTATAATTGGTAATTCATATCCGGTTGCATCAGGATTGCCGTATTAAAGGCATCATAATACCGGTCCGAATCCCCGAATTGCCTGGCCGTATGGGTCAGTGGTTCGCCCGGTTCAAACATTTTATATGTGGACGCACCGATCATCAGGAACCGCTCAGGATGTTCCCTGACGTACGCAGCGAGGTAACGGTAGCTTTTTGAACGGGTAAATTCGCTTTCGAAGAGAGGATGTTCCTGCAGTGCTGATTCAGGGCAGACAACAAAGTCGGTAGCATTGTCGGCAATGGCATCCGAGAGTGCCAGTGTTCGTTTCAGCACGGAATCAACTCCCAGTCCATACTGTTCGGTATACGGATCCAGGTTGGGCTGTACGATCACCACATCCACGGGATCGGATTTCTCCTGGTAGTGTTTGTACATCCAGACCGAAATCAGTATGGGAGTGACTATCCAGACAAGCACAAAGATGGCCTTGACCTGGGCCGGTACAATGAATCTACGTGCCGTGTACAGTTCTTTGAACACGAGAAACAACAGGATGTTGGATACCAGGATCCATAGCGTGCCTCCGAAAATTCCGGTAAATTCATACCACTGGATCCATTTCGGATAAGCTGCAAAACCATTGCCCAGGTGGAGCCATGGCCAGGAGATCTCCCAGTGGTTGTGAATATTTTCGAACGTGATCCAGTAGACCACAAGGCTCAGGTATCCTGGCAGGACATTGGTGAACGCTTTTCTTGTCAGGTGAAATAGCAGGAATACCAGGGTCATGAAGAAGGCATTCAATAAAATGGCCAGGGCCGCTCCAATCCCGGTGGAATTATAGATCCACCAGGTGGTCAGAAGATTCCAGATGAAAAAGCAGGGATAGGTCGTGAAAAATAATGTGCCATTGTGGAGGTCCCCTTTTCTCTGCCGGTCAAGGATATGATCCTCCACCCATAACACCGGTATCCATGCTGCCATCAACAAAAGCGGAAATCCTCTGGCAGGCCAGGCCAGGCTCAGCAGCACACCGGATAAAACCGACAGAAGAACAAGCTGGTATTTTTTCATTTCTTCCGATCGAAGGTACAACGAAATTAAAAAAGAAAATGGTTATAAGGGTAGCGCCGGACGTGTATTTTTCGGACTTCCTCATACAGAAGATTCTTTAGTTCGTCAAGATTATGACGGGTCTTAGCAGAAATGAAAACGCAGGGAAGGTTATTCTTTGCCATCCAGGTATTTTTCATCTCCTCGAGTGTGTAATTGCGTGACGTTACGGGCGAAAGGTCATCGGGATCTTTTTCAAGGAAGGTGTAGATATCTGTTTTATTGAATACGATGATGGTTGGCTTATCAGATGCCCTGATCTCGATGAGCGTCTGTTTCACGATATTCATTTGCTCTTCAAAATCAGGATGGGAAATGTCCACGATATGAAGCAACAGGTCTGCCTCCCTGACCTCATCGAGAGTGCTTTTGAACGACTCGATCAGATCATGGGGAAGTTTACGGATAAATCCCACGGTATCACTGATCAAAAAGGGAAGGTTATGGATGACCACTTTTCGAACGGTCGTGTCGAGGGTGGCGAACAGTTTATTCTCGGCAAAAATGTTTGATTTGCTGATCAGGTTCATCAGAGTGGATTTCCCCACATTGGTATAGCCGACCAGTGCAACCCTGACCAGGCTTTCACGGCTTTTCCGCTGTGTGATTTTTTGCCGGTCGATGCGGGCTAATTTCTCTTTCAGCAATGCGATCCGGTCGCGGATGATTCGCCGGTCGGTCTCAATTTCCCTTTCTCCGGGTCCCCTCAGGCCAATGCCACCTCGTTGACGTTCCAGGTGTGTCCACATACCGGTCAAACGTGGTAACAGGTACTCATACTGAGCCAGTTCCACCTGGGTCTTTGCATGTGCCGTCCGGGCACGGTTGGCAAAGATATCCAGGATGAGGTTGCTGCGGTCGAGGATCTTGCACCCGAGTGCTTTCTGAAGATTACGGATCTGCGATGCGGACAATTCATCATCAAATACGACCATATCGATCGTATATTCTTTTACGTAATCTACGATCTCAAGGAGTTTTCCCTGGCCAACAAACGTACGGGTATCCGGAAAATTCAATTTCTGGGTAAATCGTTTTACCGTGGTTCCGCCGGCTGTGTCAATCAGAAAAGAAAGTTCATCCAGGTATTCCTTCAGCCGCTCCTCATCCTGGTGCTGCGTAATAAGGCCTACAATAACGGCAGATTCTTTATTTTCCTGGTTCAATGATTTCATATCAGGGTAGTAGCAAATTTCTGCAAATCACAACGAATCACCTAAAATAACCACGAACAACTACGAATAACTATAAGTAACCATGAATAACCACCGATAACCATGAATAACCACATATAACCATGAATGACTATAAATGACCATGAATAACCATGAATAACCATCATCTCAGAAATGCCTGAACCCGATGATCTCCCTGACTTCTTTGATCGTTTTTGAAGCGCTTGCGCGGGCTTTCTCAGTTCCCCGTGTGACCACCTGGTGCAGGTAGGCTTCGTTGCCGGAGAGTTCAAGGATTCGCTGATGAAAGGGTGCAATGAAGCTGACCATGTCATCAGCCAGCTGTTTTTTCATTTCCCCGTAGCGGATCGTGCAGGTGTTGTACTGTTCATCAAAGAAGCGCACGGTTTCCGGATCCGAAACTACTTTCATCAGGGAGAACAGATTTTCGATAGGCTCCGGCTTCACCTGGTTGATCTGTGTGGGTCCGGCATCGGTCACCGCTTTCATGATTTTATTACGGATGGTTTTTTCATCATCAGCAAGGAAAATCGCATTACCTTCTCCTTCCGACTTGCCCATCTTACCGGTTCCGTCCAGGCCCGGTATCTTGACCAGGGTGTTACCAAAATTATAAGCTACCGGGATGGGAAAGAAATCCACGTTGTACATTCTGTTGAACCGGCGTGCAAAGGTCCGCATCATCTCCAGGTTTTGCTCCTGGTCTTTCCCCACCGGAACCTTGACCGCTTTATGGATGATCACATCCGCCGCCATGAGGGTAGGATAGGTGAGCAATCCCGCATTGATATTATCCGGCTGTTTGCGTATTTTTTCCTTGAAGGAAGTGCAGCGCTCCAGTTCTCCCACATAGGCATTCATGTTGAGAAGCAGGTACAGCTCGGTGACTTCAGGGATGTCGCTTTGGATATAAAGTGTGGCTTTTTCGGGATCAAGGCCGGAAGCAAGGTATTCCACAAGAACCTGTTTTACCGTACCGTGCAGGTCCTGGGGAGTGGGGTGCGTGGTGAGCGAATGATAGTCAGCAATAAAGAAATAGCATGTACTTTCTTCCTGCATTCTGACAAAATTCCGGATCGCCCCGAAGTAATTTCCCAGGTGCAGATTACCTGTGGGCCGTATACCGCTGACAACGATGTCCATGGCTATGTCTTTATTTCGTCGTTATTTTTATTAAAGAAGTGATACTCCAGCAGATGATAGGATGCGGCAGAGCGGATGGGGATCCATTTTTTGAATTTCCTGAACCACCTTAGCTGGGTGAAGAAAAAGCCTTTTTTCAGGTAAGCATAGATGAACGGGTGAACGGTTATCTTCAGGTAGGGTTCATTCTGGTCCTGCAAAAGATATCGGATGTTATTTTCGATTTCGTCGATCAGGATGATGCTGGGTTTGATTTTTCCGGTTCCGTCACATGCGGGACATTTTTCCAGGATCTCTACGTTCATTTCAGGTCTGACGCGCTGGCGGGTGATCTGGATCAGTCCGAACTTGCTGGGTGGAAGGATGGTATGTTTGGCATTATCCTTTGCCATCTCTTCCTTGAATTTTTGAAAGAGCATTTTTCGGTTGCCTGCATCACGTAGATCAATGAAATCAACCACAATGATCCCCCCCATATCGCGAAGGCGTAACTGACGTGCTACTTCGGTAGCTGCTTCCAGATTGACTTCCAAAGCATTGGATTCCTGGGTGTTATCCGATCGGATCCGGTGACCGCTGTTCACGTCGATCACATGCATGGCTTCGGTGTGCTCGATGATCAGGTAGGCACCACTCTTGATGCTGACGACTTTACCAAAGGATCCCTTGATTTGCTTATCGACACCAAAATTTTCGAAGATGGGAATTTTCCCTTTATAAAGCCTGAGGATATCGACTTTATTAGGGGCAATCCGCATCAGGTAATTCTTGATTTCATCAAATAAAACCGGATCGTTGACATGAATATTATTAAAGGTATCGTTGAGCAGATCCCTCAGGATGACGGATGTCCGGTCGAGTTCACTCAGTATGCGTTTGGGGGCTTTGGCAGCAGGGAGTTTTTTGAGGGCAGATTCCCACTTGCCCATCAGGCTCTTCACTTCTGCATCCAGGTCGGCAACTTTTTTGTTTTCGGCCACGGTCCTGACAATGATGCCCACATTATTGGGCTTAATGCTGGTGATGAGCCGTTTAAGCCTGTTGCGCTCCTCCTGGCTTTTGATTTTCTGTGAAATGGAGACCTTATTGGAAAAGGGCATCATGACCAGGTACCTTCCGGCAAATGAGATCTCCGAGGTGATCCGTGGTCCTTTGGTTGAGATGGGTTCCTTGGCAATCTGGACCATGACCTGCTGATTCAGCGTAAGGATATCGGAAATCCTGCCGGTCTTATCAATTTCAGGCTCCAGCTCAAAATTATCGAGCGTGATCTGACCCGTTTTGCCACCCATGGCAAGACGGGTATATTTATTCAATGACCGGATGTGAGATCCCAGGTCAAGATAATGCAGGAAAGCGTCCTTTTCGTGACCGACATTCACAAATGCAGCGTTAAGACCTGGCATGATCTTTCTAACCTTGCCAAGATAAATATCCCCCACTGCGAAATCGTTATTGGTCTTTTCCTTGTTAAGTTCAACAAGCAGTTTATCCTCAAAGAGTGCGATCTCGACTTCTTTAGGCTTGGAATCAATGATGAGCTCCTTTGTCACTTCGAATATTTTAATTATGTGACATCCAGGCTGATAAACCCCTGACCATGACTCTGCCAGGTTGAACCTGCAAGACGGAATGATGGAATGCACTCTCTGTTCCTAAATCCAACAGGGAGTGCATCAGTGAAAAGTAAAGCTATCTCTTCTTATGCCTGTTTTTCCTCAATCTTTTCTTACGCTTGTGCGTAGCCATCTTGTGGCGTTTTCTCTTTTTACCGCTAGGCATCGTTTAATAAATTTAGTCTGTTATTTCTTTACACTTTTCTTAACCTGGCCTACAAATGTCTTGGCAGGTTTAAAAGCCGGGATGTCATGTGCCGGAATAATGATAGTGGTGTTCTTGGAAATATTCCTTCCGGTTTTTTTGGCGCGTTTTTTAATGATGAAACTGCCAAAGCCCCTGAGGTAAACATTTTCTCCAGTGGATAATGAATTCTTCACAGCCTCCATGAATGCTTCAACTGTTGCTTGTACGGCTACTTTTTCAATACCAGTCTTATTGGCGATTTCTGCAACGATTTCTGCTTTTGTCATGACAATAATGTATTAATGTTTTGAAAATAAATTTTTTAATGGGCTGCAAATATAAAATTATTTTAGTTTATATCGAAATTATCTAATCAAATTTATGTTTTTTTTGCATGGATTCAGGATCGCACCTGATGTCTGGAAATGAAAAACCACAGAGGAAATGATCAAAGGTAAACCGGAAATCCGCCATTTGCTGAAAGGTTGGTATGACCAAAACAAGCGTGACTTACCCTGGCGCAGCACCGTCGATCCCTATTCCATATGGATATCGGAAGTGATCCTGCAGCAAACCAGGGTCAGGCAGGGACAGGATTATTACCAGAATTTTATCAGTCATTATCCTGATGTTCAATCTCTTGCACAAGCAGGAGAAGAAGATATCCTCAGGCACTGGCAGGGATTGGGATACTATACGCGAGCGCGCAATCTGCTGCAGGCTGCCCGGATCATCCATACCCGGTACAACAACCGGATACCGGATACCTATAAAGCCCTGGCATCTCTTCCCGGGATAGGGGATTATACGGCATCAGCCATCCTTTCCATTGCATTCGGCAAAACCTACCCGGTTGTTGATGGAAATGTGCGGCGCGTCATTTCACGCCTGCTGGCCATCACCCTCCCGGTCAACTCACCCCGGGGACGCTCCGGGATCTACGATGCAGCAAGGGATCTTGTGGATGGCCCCGAACCCGGTACCTTCAACCAGGCAATCATGGAATTCGGTGCCCTTTGTTGCAAGCCACGCAATCCTGATTGCGGCCACTGTATATTACAGTGTCACTGTATGGCCTATCGGCAAAATCTTGTCGGCAGTTTACCTGCTGGCTCAACCAAAGCAACTCCCCGGAAACGCTACCTGAACTATCTGGTGATCAACGTAAGGAATCCATTCGGTACGATCATCCTTAACCGAAGGACCTCTCGGGATATCTGGATGAATATGTTCGATTTTCCCTCGCTTGAGCCCGGATCATTGATGAGCCTTGATGAATTGGTAGCTCACCCCGGCTTCAAACAATGGATTCCGGAAAAGATGCCACCGGTCATCGAAATCAGCGGGGCAGCACCTCATATCCTCAGCCATCAGTATCTCTATGCCAAATATTTCCTCATGGGTATTGACACCATAGCGGATATACATTTCCAGGATAATTGGATCCTCGTCCATCCTGACCAGTTGAATGACTTCCCCTTACCAAGGATGATCACACGATTTCTTGAAAAAAATCTGCATTTGATGGGTAACAAATTCCCACCTTTCCGGATTAACCAGTAAGAATACCCGGATGCAGCCCGGAGTGGTTCAGGGAAGCCCCGGATTTCTTATCTTTGTAATAAACATCAGTATTCACTCATTAAATTAATGGACTATGGCAGGAATCAATCGCGTAATTTTGATCGGGAATTTAGGAAGAGATCCGGAGGTGAGGCATCTGGACAACGGACTGGTAAAGGCCTCTTTTTCACTGGCTACAACGGAGACATTCAAAGGAAAAGATGGCAATCCGACCGATCATACGGAATGGCATAATATCGTCCTTTGGAGGCGGCTGGCCGAAAATGCTGAGAAGTATCTCCGGAAAGGCAGCCAGATTTATCTGGAGGGTAAGATCAGGACCAGAAAATGGGAGGATAAGGATGGGAATACCCGGTACACAACAGAAATTGAGGGTTCAAGTATGATCATGCTGGGTGCCAGAAGGGAACAGGAGTCCGCAGTTACCCCGGAAGAGACCGCTGCTCCAAACAACGGGGGTGAACTGGTGAACGACGAGGGGAATGATCTCCCCTTCTGATCTCACCCATACCTCTCATCCGGTACACACAGGTTGACCGGCAGAGGAATCCTGCTTCGGATCAGGCTTCCAGGATCCGGTCAACCTGCAGCCTGCCGCAGAATTTGTGGCCAACCTTCGATTTATTATTATCTTTGCGGCCTCAAACACTCAAACGCTAAACCTGCAAAACTTTGGACGATCCATTCATAGATCATGATCTTTCCATGGGTGGCCTTTTTATCAGCACATTTTTCCAGCCCTTCTCAGCACAGGCTGCCATCATCCTTGCCGTTGTGATCCTGCTACTGCTTTTATCAACCCTGTTCGCCGCAGCGGAGATGGCATTTTTTTCACTGACCCAGGGACAAATAAAAGCATTACGCACCTCAACAGAATACCGTAGCAAGCTGGTCTGCAACCATCTTGACCGACCGGTGCACCTGATGGCCACCCTGGTCATCCTGCGTACACTGATCACGGTTACCGTCATTTCACTTTTTCTGTATCTCGCCTACCGATTGATGGATCCCAGTGTATCCCATGGCTGGACCTTACTGTTGCTGATCATCCTGATCACCCTGTTCATTCTCCTGTTTACGGATGTGATCCCATTAGCATTTGCCTCACGGTACAACCTGAACCTGGCGCGGATGTCGGCACCCACCATGCTCTTTTTAGGTGTTGTGCTTGCCCCCGCGGCTAATCTCCTGATCCGGATTTCCACCTATTCGGAGCGAAGGATTGCACAAAAACGTCAAAGCGAAGTCGAATCCGAAATTTCGGAAACCATAGAGATGGTGAAAGATGCCTCCACTCCTGAGGAAGAGCGCAAAATGCTGAAAGGTATTGTAAAATTCGGAGATATTGAGGCGAAGGAAATCATGCGCTCCAGGATGGATGTCACAGCAGTTGAGTCCAAAACCGGATTCAGGGAATTAATTTCAGTCATCATCAGTTCGGGGTATTCACGAATTCCCGTTTACGAAGGAACACTTGACAGCATCCAGGGAATCCTGTATGTTAAGGATCTCCTCCCACATATTGATAATGATGAAACGTTTGAATGGATACACCTGATACGCCCGGCATTCTTCATTCCTGAAAATCAGCGGATCAATGTCCTGCTGACTGAGTTTCAGGACAAAAAGATCCATATGGCAGTTGTTGTTGACGAATACGGAGGAACGGCAGGGATCATCACACTGGAAGATATCATTGAGGAAATCGTGGGAGAGATCAACGACGAATATGATACCGAAAGCGATGCCCCTGCCTATACGCTCGTTGACGAAAATACGTTCATCTTTGAAGGGAAAACCTCTCTCAATGATTTTTGCAAGATCATGAAGATTGATGATCAGCTGTTCGATGAAGTGAAAGGGGAGTCGGATACCCTGGCAGGACTTGTCCTGGAAATCCTCGGTAAGTTGCCCTACAAGGGGGAAAAAATTGAGTGGGGTGATTTCTCTTTCATCATTGAGGCTGTGGATAACCGGAGGATCAAACGCATAAAGGTCCATTTCGATGAACATGTTTCCCAGTAAGAGATTGCCTGAAGGGTTACTGACAGTCCTGATCAGTCTTACCCTGCTGGCTGTTTCCTGCCATGAAGATCCTGTACCCAGGCCCAGGGGATATTTTCGCATCGATCTGCCTGATAGAAGGTACGTATTGCTTGATTCAATCTTTCCCTTTACGTTTGAATATCCGACGTGCACCAAAATTACGCCTGATCCCTATACACCGGATAATCCGTTTTTTATTAATATCAATTATCCGGATTTCAAGGGCAGTATCCATCTGAGTTATAAGGAAATTAACCATAATCTTCCACAGCTGCTGGAAGATACCCGCCTTCTGGTTTTAAAGCATATCCCCAGGGCTACGGCCATTCGCGAATTGCCCGTCGTGGATCCGGATCATCATATATACGGGATGATTTACGATATACGCGGCTCAGGTACAGCTTCACCCTACCAGTTTTTCCTTACCGACAGTACACATCACTTTATTCGAGGCGCCCTTTATTTCCGGGTGACCCCCAACAACGATTCATTAGCTCCCGTCATCGATTTTATTGTCCAGGACATGGATCATCTGATGGAAACCCTTACATGGAAGCAGGTCGATTGAAAAAATGACACCCTGTGTATTTCGTTTGACCGAAATGATTACCTTTGAACCTCTGAAAAAAAATGTAAGGAATGTAGAATATTGAACATAAAGGGCTTGGTCTATGATCGAAACCATCAAAATTGGAACCATCAAATGGCACCATATTCTGGATCCCAGGGAGGAGGACCTGAATTATCTGCTCGAAACGTTTTACTTCCACCCCCTCGACATAGAAGACTGTAAAAGTTACAACCAGCGCCCCAAGATCGACATCTACGACGACTACTATTTCCTGATCCTTCATTTCCCCAATTTCGACCGTTGGAACCGGTTTCTTCTGACCAGGGAAGTCAAGATCTTCTGGGGCGAGGATTATGTGATTACCATCGGGCAATCGCACTGGGTGGTCACAGAAATGTTCAAGGAATACCGGCAGCTGTCGGAAAAGAAAGAAGAACTGGAGATCGGCAACAGCGATACACTGCTTTACCGCATTCTCGAAAGGCTGATGAAAGAAACATTATCTCTTGTCCAAAAAGTAGGGCTGGAAGTGGAAATGATCAACAGGGACCTTTTCAATAAAAAGGCTGAGCGAACGATCGAGAAAATCTCCATGACCCGAAGAAATATCATCCTGCTCAATACGACCTTTAAACCCCAGTTACGGCTGTTCCATAAATTTGAATCCGGAGAGATTGAAGGTTATGCTGATACCATGGAAGAATACTGGGGCAATATTCTCGACTATTACCAGAAGATCTGGGACCTGACTGAGGATTATGCCGAGCTGATCGAAAGTTTATCGAAAACCTTCGACTCACTTCAGACCAATAAGACCAACGAGATCATCAAGATTCTCACCATGATCTCTTCCATTCTGCTGCCCCTGACCTTCATCGCCAGTGTATACGGAATGAACCTCCATTCATTGCCTCTGAGCCAGTATCCCAACTCCTTCTGGATACTGCTGGGGAGCATGCTGGTGCTGGGATTGCTGATGATCGCCTATTTTAAGAAAAGAAGATGGCTTTAGTCGAACCGGACGAATCCTGATCCCTGGATTGAAAATTGTCCGTACTTTTGCAATTTAAATCAACCGAACATAATGGAAACGATCAGACGATTATCTGTCGGGCAAATGCTTGATTCATACGAATACGGCAAAACCTTTCTGGTGAAGGGATGGGTCAGGACTAAGCGGATCAGCAAGAATGTTGCTTTTATCACACTGAATGATGGCTCAACCATCCAAAACCTCCAGGTTGTGGTCGACCTGACCGTTTTTCCGGAAGACCTCCTGACCCGGATCACTACAGGTGCCGGACTGGCAGTGGAAGGTGCCCTGTTGGAGTCAGCAGGCAGTGGACAGAGGGTGGAACTGGCTGCAGGGCGGATCGATCTGCTGGGAGAAGCGGATCCTGATCAGTATCCCTTACAGCCCAAGAGGCATTCGCTGGAATTCCTGAGAGAAATTGCTCATCTGCGGTTCCGTACCAGCACATTCAGTGCCGTAGCCCGCGTCAAGCATGCCATGATTTTTGCCGTGCACAGGTTCTTTACCGAGCATGGATTTTATAATATTCATACTCCCATCATCACGGCTTCAGACGCGGAAGGTGCGGGTGAGATGTTCAGGGTGACCACCCTGGATCTGAACAACCTTCCTAAAGATGAAAATGGCCACATCGACTATTCACAGGATTTTTTCGGCCGCGAGACCAACCTGACCGTTTCAGGACAATTGGAAGCCGAACTGGCCGCTCTTGCACTCACGAAAGTCTATACGTTCGGACCCACTTTCCGGGCAGAAAATTCTTACACTTCACGTCATCTTGCGGAGTTCTGGATGATCGAACCGGAAGTGGCATTCGCCGATAACAGTGATAACATGGACCTGGCAGAAGATCTGCTAAAATATGTCATTCAGTACGTTTTGGATCACTGCAGGGATGATCTCGATTTCCTGAATAAAAGGCTCCAGGAGGAGGAAATGCAGAAAAAACAGGAAGAAAGGTTCGATATGGGATTGCTCGAAAAATTAAGGTTTGTGGTTGAAAATAAATTTGAACGCATTACCTATACCGAGGCCATCAATATCCTTAAAAATTCAAACCACAACAGGAAAGGGAAGTTTCAGTATCCCATTGAAGGATGGGGAGCCGACCTGCAGTCAGAGCATGAGCGTTACCTGGTGGAAAAACATTTCAAAAAGCCGGTGATCCTGTCGGATTATCCTAAAAAGATCAAGGCCTTTTATATGAAACTGAACGATGACGGGGAAACGGTCAGGGCCATGGATGTACTTTTTCCCCAGATTGGTGAGGTCATCGGCGGATCCCAGCGGGAAGAATCGTTCGACAAGCTACTGATGCGGATGAAGGAAATGCATATCCCTGAGAAACCCATGTGGTGGTATCTGGATACAAGGCGGTTCGGATCGGTGCCCCATGCGGGTTTTGGACTGGGATTCGAGCGGTTTGTGCAGTTTGTCACGGGAATGAGCAATATCCGTGATGTCATCCCTTTCCCAAGGACACCCAGGAACGCGGAGTTTTGAGAGGGGGAAGGGATAAAGGATAAGGCACAAAGGCACAGAGGCATTAAGAATAATCTTGTAGGGATTTCGGTATGGTGCATCAATAATCAAATTCAGTTCCCCGTAAGGATTGTGCGATTTTGATATATTGGTAACATTTTGTATTTTTGTATAGAACGGTTCATGAATGTAGAAACAGGACATGATGTTAAACCAGCGGCTTCAACAGAAATTATTACAAAAGCTCTCACCACAGCAGATCCTGCTGATGAAGCTGCTGCAGATCCCGTCCATCGCACTGGAACAGCGAATCAAACAGGAAATTGAAGAGAATCCGGCCCTGGATGATTCGGCTGCCGAGGAGGATACCGGCCAGGAATCTGACGAGTATGAAGAACCTGAACAAGATGACGGGGAGGAGGAAGGAGACGATTACGATAAGTCCAAGGAGGAATTTGACCTGGATGACTATGTGGATGAGGATGATTTCCCTGATTACCGGCTGTATGTCAACAATACGTCTCCTGATGATGAGGTCAGGGAAATTCCTTTTGTTGCCGGTATCAGTTTTCATGAACTACTGATCACCCAGCTGGGCCTGAAGGTCCTCACCGAAAAGCAATTGGCCATCGCCAAAACGATCATTGGAAATCTCGATGAGTCGGGATATTTGCAGCGCGATCTCGATGCCATGGTTGATGACCTGGCCTTTTCACAAAACCTCCAGGCGACAAGAGAGGAAGTTCTTGAAATGCTGATGGTCGTCCAGAAACTTGACCCCCCGGGAGTGGGCGCCCGCAACCTTCAGGAATGCCTGATCCTGCAACTGCGTAGGAAAGCAATTGCGGAACCCTCCGACACCCGTGACCTGGCCATCCTGATCCTTGAAAAATATTTCATGGAATTCTCGAAGAAACATTACGACAAGATCATCCATAAAATCCAAATTACGGAAGAAGATCTGAAACTGGCAATTGATGAGATCCTTACCCTCAATCCCAAACCAGGCAATTCCCTGAGTGAGACAGCACGCACCAACTATTACATCATCCCGGATTTTATCATCCAGACCAAGGATGGCGAACTGGACCTTACACTGAATTCCAGGAACGTTCCCGAACTGAGGCTGAACCGTACCTACCTGGAGATGCTCGATACTTACGCCAGGAGTAAAGATAAAAAGAACAATGCCCATAAGGATGCTTTACTTTTTATCAAACAGAAGGTGGATTCTGCAAAATGGTTTATCGATGCCATCAAACAGCGACAGAATACCCTGTATATTACCATGGATGCTATCCTTAATTATCAGAAGGAATATTTTCAGACGGGCGATGAGACACGCCTTAAACCAATGATCCTGAAAGATATAGCCGAAATTGTCGGGCTGGATATTTCCACGATATCGAGGGTGGCCAACAGCAAGTATGTACAGACACCCTATGGTACATTCCTTTTAAAAAGCTTTTTTTCGGAATCCCTTCAGACCGATTCAGGGGAAGAAGTCTCCACCAGGGAAATTAAAAAGATCCTGTCGGATTGCATCGAAGCAGAAGTCAAAAGCAAACCACTCACCGACGAAGAACTTACCCTCAGGTTAAAAGAAAAGGGATACAATATTGCCCGCCGTACCGTTGCCAAATACCGTGAACAGCTGAATATTCCGGTTGCCCGGCTGAGAAAAGAGCTCTGATCCGATCGCCGGGACGGCTCGCGGGTTACTTAATACGGGAAGAATGAAATACCCACGGATATGGGGTAGATTTCAGGTCCGTCATCGGGGGTAAACACCTTGGTAAGGGAATAGGCTCCGTAAATTCCGATCCATTTCCATCCAATCCTTGCAGTGGCAGCCACCCGGTAATTTTCAATATTGGGCAAACTCAGAAATTTAACCTTTAACTGGTCGTTCGATCCCTTCAGGTAGTCATCCCCACGGTATTTGGTCTTGCTCTGCAGTGTCACACCGATTTTGATTCCTGCAGAAAACCGGATACCCTTATCATTCAGAAACCTCAGCTCCAGGGGGAAATCAAGATAGTCAACATCAAAGACGTTCTTTTTATAATCCAGGTCAGGGTATTCGGTGTCGAAGTTCAAAAACTGGGTGAAGCCGTTGGTATCGGTTTGGATCAATCCATTATGGTAAAGCTTATGGATGCCCAACCCTGCACCAAGGGCAAAACTGAACGGACTTTTTTCGGAAAATGGGAAGGTATACAATAGATAGAGGTCTCCCCCGAAGTTCATCACACCCTGATCAACCGAATCCGGCATATTCATCCAGATATCATCGTACAGGTCAAATCCGGCTGTCAGATGGCGGTGCAGTTTTTCCTGCATGCTCTGTGCGAAAACAGGATAACTGAGGAAGCCTGCCAGTAACAGAATGAAGCATCTTTTCATTGTATGGGTCTTAACGTGTCACAAAAATACGATAATTTTCACCGTAACAGCCTTTTATTCTGTAACGAAAAGCATATGCCGGCCGTGCAATGATATTTAATCAGGTCTGATTTGTCTTTCTTCCAAAGTTGATGTATATTTGAAGCTCAGTCTTTTACCATGGAATCCACCCTTGAATTGAACCTTGAAGAGAAATTCGTCATTCGTTTGGAGGATACGGCTGGTATGAACGAAAACGGGACAAAACGGAGCGATATTGTATCCGGCAGCAATGAAAATGATCCGGTTTATCTCAGGCGTTCGTACGATTCACCCAAACACAGGTTTCTGATCAGGGTGTTCAATGCCAGCGGGTGGCAGATTGGTTCTATCTACGGCGAAAAAGAGCTGGCCGTTCATCTTGACCGCGGAGGGGCTGTGCGGGCAAGGATTACCCATGCGTATGTCAATTCCCTTTTTTTCAGTCGGTTTCTGAATTTCTTCCGAAAAAATAAAAGTTGCTTTATTGAGGTGATCAAGACCTCATTAAATCCGGAGCTTTTCAAAGAAATCATTCAGAAGGACAGGGAAATTGCCCGGACCATTGCCCGGGCTGTCACCCACGAAAAGGACAGCATGAAGCTGGCCATCCGGAATTACCTTCAGGCCATCGATCAGATCGTAGCGCTGGACAACATCGGCCTGGAAGCCAGAGCATGGAGGCAAACCCGAATCCCTGTGAACCGGCTTTCGTCAGTATATGAAAAGGAAGGAAAAGCTTCCGAAGCTCTTAAGGTGATCAACTGGTATCTTTCCTACCAGGATTATGTGGGGATCGATCCATATGAGATGGAGATGATCCTGAAGCGGAAGGAGCGGTTGGCAGTTGGCAGTCAGTCCGGATGAGCCCCGTTATTTCTTAATTTTATCCTTTCTTGGATCATGAATATCGTGAAGTTATGGACACTCATCATGTTAAAGATGACAATCTCCTATACGCATGCTCCCTTGCATTTTCTGGTGTCGAGGATCATATAGTCAGAAATGGCCAGGATCGTTTCCTGCACTGGTTGGAAAGGGAATACATCACCTTTGAAGGTCAGGTCCCCGATATCCTGTATTTCCTTACCGGCGGTTCGGAAGCTGAAGCTCTCAAAAAGCTTAATAAATCGCGGTTCCAGCTTTTGGCAGCGTTCGGTGAAGACAATGCGTTTGCTTCGGCAACGGAAGTACAGGCATACGCTGTCCAGCATGGTTACAATACACTGCTTTTATCGTTGGATGAAAGGGACAGTCTGGATACTATTCGGAATCTGTACAGGGTGAAATCGGGATTGAAGCGTTTGCATGGACAGACCCTTGGCCTGATAGGAGATGTTTCGGAATGGCTGGTGGCTTCTTCTGTCACCCAGGAAGCGCTCAGGGGGCGACTGGGCATCCGGATGAAAAAGATCAGCTGGCATGAGGCCGGGGATTTCAGGACTCACCTGCCCTCAATGGACTTCATCAATAAATTTGATCATACCAGCACGCATCCCCTTACTTCCGCCAGCAAGGTGCACACCCTGCTGAAAAACATCATTGCCATGCATCACCTGGATGCGATCACCGTGGAATGTTTTTCCCTGGTTCAGAAAAATGGGGTGACCGCCTGCCTGGCGTTGTCCGATCTCAACGACCATGGTATCCCGGCCGGCTGCGAGGGCGACCTGGTGAGCATTGCCGGAATGATGTTGCTGAAGGAAATTACAGGCCACATTCCCTGGATGGCAAACCTGGCTGGAATAAAGGGAACCGCTGCACTGTTTGCCCATTGTACCGCCCCCACGGATCTGCTTGCCGATTTTTCGATTCAAACGCATTTTGAGACCGGTAAGGGTACCGCGATCCAGGGTTATTTCGAGGAGGACAAGGTCACCCTGTTCCGACTTGATAACAAACTTTCCACAGCTTTTCTGACGACAGGCACCATCACCGACCGGCCCACCCTACCATACGCGTGCCGCACGCAGATCATGATCGAACTTCCTCTACCGGCCGTGAAATCATTGAAAGAAAATCCCATGGGGAATCATCACCTGGTTTTGCCCGGGGATCATTCCGGATTGCTCGGGCTGGCCATGCAGGTTCTAGGGATTACATTGGTCGAAAACTGACAATTGAAAATTGACAGTTGACAATCTTTTTGTGCCGATACGCACAACATATGGGTGGAAATCCCTTGAAAATTGTACTTTTGCTGAAAGCATATTCTTAAAGATGAAGATCCTCTTCAATCAGAAATTCCTTCTCCATAACATTCACAGCGATGCGGAAGGAGCCTATCGCATCCAGGGTTTTACGGATATTGAAGATACGTTTGCAGACGGGGAAAAGTACTTTTCTCTGATTCATTCGGAACCCTATATCGAGTGGATCAAAGATTGTTGTGAGAACAATGAGTATGCAGCCGAGGTGCTGCTGACACCCGAAACCTGGGAAGCAGCAAAAATTGCGGTGGGACTTACGATCATGGCCTCTGAACAAAATGATTTTGCCGTGGTTCGCCCGCCAGGTCACCACGCCGGAAAATCAACCGCCACCGGTTTCTGTCTTTTCAACAACATTGCCATCGCCACCCAGATGCTGATCAACAAGGGAAAGAAAGTCTTCATCCTCGATTTCGACGGGCATCATGGCAACGGCACGCAGGCCTTCTTCTATGATTCTGACAGGGTACTCTTTGCCTCCATGCACCAGGTGTACGTGTATCCCTTTTCAGGTTTTACCGCCGAAAAAGGGACGGGTAAGGGAACGGGATACACGTTGAATTTCCCCCTGATAGCCGGCAGCGGGGATAAGGAATACCTCGACTGCCTTGATAAGGCCATAGGCGCCGCACGGAATTTCCGGCCAGACGTGGTTGCCGTTTCCGCCGGATTCGATGCCTATCACAAGGACCGGCTGCTGGGACTGCAATATACCATGAAAGCCTTCTATGAAACGGGATTCAGGTTGCGACGTTCTTTCTCCAACATTTTCGCTGTTCTGGAAGGGGGCTATCATTACGACATCCGTGCCTGCGTTGATAAATTCATCGAAGGCGTGGAAATGGGAGCGAAGCCTTCACGGATCAAGTACGACCACGATATGTCTGTGGGATGAGATTCTAAATCCCTGGCAGATACTTGACAAGTTCCAAATTCCAGGTACCAAATTCCAAACAAATCCCAAAATTCAAATTCCATACGTTATCCGTATGTGATTTGGATCTTGAAATTTATTTGGAATTTGGATCCTGGGATTTGGGATTTTTAATGCCAGGATAGCATCAATTTCATTATCCGCATCATCCATCTTTCAGGCACAACCGCCATCAATGAAAGCAATGGATTGTTATTGATCCGGTATACCGGTCGCAAATAAGGGCGGGTAACCTTTTTGTAAATTTTAGCGGCCACCTTTTCGGGGGATAGCAACCTGCCTCTGAAGCGAGGTGCCAGGACAGTAAAGCGGGCAAACTCCTTTTCGAACATTGAATCCTGCACGGGATTGACCAGGTGTTCAACCTTTCCGGTCATCCCGGTCTGGATGGCGCCGGGACGGATGAGGGACATTCGAATGCCTTTCAGGTACAGCTCCTGGCCAATGGTGCGGTGGATGGCCTCCAGGGCGATCTTGGTGGCCTGGTAGGGCTGAAACAGGGAAGGGAATTTCACACTCTCAGAACTGATCGACACAATCCGCCCCCTGGCAGGCAATAAAAGTGGCACAAATTGCCGGATGACACGGAAGGCACCAAAGGTGTTTATAGAGTAAATGCTGAACAGGTCATCAAAGGAAACCTCGGATAGCGGGTAGGCCTGGTAGATACCGGCACAATTGATCAGTAAATCAAGTGAACTGATATTTTGTGCAACCGTAGTATATGCTGCATGAATGGAGGTTGTATCTGTTACATCCATTTGCAGCGTTATCATACTAGGTTGGACTGAAGGAACAGGTTCGATATCTGCTGCAAAGACCATCCAGCCATGCCTGGCAAATTCACCGGCCAGAGCTTTCCCCAGACCGTTTGCAGCTCCGGTGATCAGAACAACTTTCTTCATGACAGCTCCGTTACGGTTCGCGAAGGTAAAGAAAAGCTTTCGATGATCGATGGATCATGCAAAGTCAATAAATAACTGTAAATTTATCACCTCAATCCAAATGCTGAGTTTATGAAGTACTTCCACTTCAATGTTGTGCTGCTGGCAACTCTGTGCCTGGCATTTTTCCTTATTCATCCTTCATCAGATAGCTATTCCCAGGAGCTTTACCTCCCCAAAAATATCAAGCAGACTTATGACAAGGGTACCCGCATCCTTTCAGGCAAACCCGGCCCCGCTTACTGGCAGAACCACGCCGATTATATCCTGGATGTAACATTGAATCCCGAAAACAACCGACTGACGGGTAAAGCCCAGATCGTCTATTTCAATAACAGCCCCGATACCCTGCATGTCCTCTATTTCCACCTGTATCCCAATCAATATAAAGACGGATTGCATCGCGATTATGATGTCAATCCCTCTGATGAAAACAAGGGATTAACCATCAGCCGGATAATGATCGATGATAGCACGCTGGACCTGACTCCATCCAAAAATAGGATCTATATCAACCATACCTTGATGATGATTAGGCCTCCTGCACCTGTAATGCCCTTACAATCAATTACTTTAGATGTATCCTGGAATTATGTGATCAACCAGGAGTCGCATCTTCGTACCGGACAGGTGGATCCGGGCAGCTGGTTCTTTGCCTATTTTTACCCACATCTTTGCGTTTATGATGATGTGGATGGCTGGGATATGTCACTGTACACCGGTGAACAGGAATTTTACAACGATTTTGGCAACTACCGGCTGTCGGTCACCGTACCGGGGGATCATCGGGTCTGGGCCACCGGCGAGCTGCAAAATCCGGAAGAGGTCCTTTCAGAGCCTTATTTGGAGCGGTTCCTGAAATCAAAGGATTCAGAGGAGATCATCTCCATCATCCAGACCGGTGATCTGGCAAAAAGGATCACTCCCAGGGGAAAATTTCATACATGGGTATTCAAAGCTGATAACGTAACCGATGTAGCCTTCGGAGTTTCTAATCATTACCTCTGGGACGCCACAAGCCTGGTGGTCGATCCGGGCACTGGCCGCAGGGTCTGGATTGCAGCCGCATACCATAAGGATTCAAAGGATTATTATGGTGTTTGTGATATCGCCCGCAAAGCCATCGGGCAAATGTCGTACAGGTTTCCGGCCATTCCTTTTCCCTATCCCTCCATGACCGTCTTCAACGGCCTGAGCGAAATGGAATACCCCATGATGGTGAACGACCACTCGCTGACCGATCCCCATGAGGTGATCTCTCTCACAGTCCACGAGATATTCCATACGTATTTTCCTTTTTACATGGGGATCAATGAGACCAAATACGCCTGGATGGATGAAGGATGGGCCACCATGGGGGAATACCTGATCACCTCTGTGATCGATACCGTTCATGAAACGACCGTTATGTGGGGCTCAACTTACAATGAAATGGCTGGATCGGATATTGACCTGCCCCTGTACAACATTTCCAATGTGATCCGCAATGTTCCTTACTGGAATAACTCCTATACCAAGGCAGCCTTCTTCTACCTGATCCTGAGGGATTACCTGGGAGAAAAAAGGTTTATGGATGCGCTGCATGCGTATATGACACGCTGGCAGGGCAAACATCCCACGCCGTATGATTTCTTTTATACTTTCAATGAAATTTCGGGAGAGGATCTCAGCTGGTTATACCAGCCATGGTTCTTTGAATTCGGATACCCGGATCTGGGGATAGAGGAAGTGAAACAAAATGAAGATCAATATATTGTCAGAATAAAAAAGATAGGTCATTATCCGGTGCCTGTGAAGGTAAGGACCCGGTTTTCAGATGGGTCAGAGAAGATCTTTCATCAGGATGCTGGAATATGGAAGAACGGGAATGAGGTATATGATCTATCTTTCCGATCGTCACTCAGCCTGCAGTCGATAGAACTGGGGAATAAGGAGATACCGGATGCAGAGAAGGACAACAATTTCTTTTTATTCGCTACTGGCTTATAATGCATTATATCCTATAACAATATGAAAACCAAATATCTGTTTTTTACCTTGTTACTCCTCGTTTCCTGCCGCGAAGCCCCTTCGCCGTGGCAGATGGCGCCTTCACCGCTAAAAACCCGGTGGGCGGCTGACGTAACCCCTGAAAATGCCTGGCAGGAGTACCCCCGGCCGCAGATGGTCAGGCACGAATGGCAGAACCTCAATGGGCTCTGGGACTTTGCCATCACTCCCCAAGACAGCATACCAGCACAATTCTCCCAAAAGATCCTGGTCCCTTTTCCTGTTGAATCTGCTCTTTCGGGCATCGGGCAAAAAGTCGGTACCGGCAACCAGGTATGGTATAAGCGCGAATTCCGGATCTCTCCCTACTGGAAAGGCCGCAGGATCCTCCTGCATTTCGAGGCTTCCGACTGGGAGACCAAAGCCTGGCTGAACGGTCACCCCGTCGGTGAACACCGGGGCGGGTATGATCCCTTTACATTTGATATTACGGAGCATGTGCGTCCCGGTGTAAAAAATGAGATCCTGGTCGCTGTCGGGGACCCAACGAATGACGGATATCAGCCCCGCGGCAAACAGGTGAATGATCCGAAAGGGATCTTTTACACCTCCACCACCGGTATCTGGCAGACGGTCTGGATAGAACCGGTATCCGATCCCTATTTCACGGAACTGCAGATCGTGACCGACATCGACTCTTCAAGGATACGGATCCTGCCCGACATTGCTGGATCCCTGCCTTCGGACATCATCCACCTCGATATCGGAGACTCCGTCAGGGTGTCAGGTAATCCGGGAAAATGGATTGAGGTCAGCATCAAGGATGCACGGTTATGGCAGCCGGACGATCCGTTCCTTTATACCATCGGGCTGCAGGTTTCCAGGGAGGATCGGATCATGGACGAGATCACAACCTATGCCGGCCTTCGAAAAGTCACCCTGGGGAAGGATGAACAGGGATTTACACGCATATTCCTCAATCATGAACCGCTTTTTCAGAATGGTCCATTAGACCAGGGTTTCTGGCCCGACGGGATATATACTCCCCCCACGGAAGAGGCCATGAAGTACGACCTGCAAATGACCAGAGCCATGGGATTCAACATGCTTCGC
This sequence comes from Lentimicrobiaceae bacterium, assembly GCA_017993235.1. Lineage (GTDB taxonomy): Bacteria > Bacteroidota > Bacteroidia > Bacteroidales > JAGONC01 > JAGONC01. The sequence continues at coordinate 48,005 of JAGONC010000006.1, read as the reverse complement.
AAACATGTCAAGGTGGAGAACCGGCGGTTCTATTACTGGTGCGATCAGCTGGGCATGCTGGTGTGGCAGGATATGCCCAGTTCCAGGGGCTATGTCCCTCCGGGAGACTCCGACCTGATCCGCCCGGAAGCCGAACGAACCCAGTTTGAACTGGAACTCACCCGGATGATCATGCACCTGATCAACCATCCCAGCATCATCATGTGGGTGCCCTTCAATGAGGGCTGGGGGCAGTACGAGACCGACAGGGTGGTTGAGCTGATCCAGTCCCTGGATTCCACCCGCCTTGTCAACAATGCCAGCGGTTGGCAGGACAGGGGCGTGGGTGATATTTTCGACATCCATCATTATCCCGAGCCCCGGATGCCTGCCCTGGAGGAAAATAGGGCCTCTGTGCTCGGAGAATTCGGGGGACTCGGATTTTATGTTGAGGATCATTCCTGGCAGAAAGAAAACTGGGGATACCAGCAGATCACAGATCGGGATTCACTGAGGATTCGTTTTGCTGAATTTTATGATTCAGTGAAGGTCTTTAAAGAACGTGGCATGAGTGCAGCGGTCTACACCCAGACCACCGACGTGGAAACCGAATGCAACGGTTTGATGACCTATGATCGCGCAGTCGTGAAGATGGATACAGCGGTGGTGAAAGGGATTGTGCGGTTCCGGTAGCCGGTAGCCAGTCAGCAGTCAGCAGTCAACAGTCAGCAGTCAGCAGTATAACAATTTGACAATTTAACTGTTTGACAATTTAACAATTGAACAACGAATGACCATGAATTACAAACGAAAGACCCTATTAATTCTGCCGGTTCTTTTTATTCTATCCTGTGCCCCAAAGGAAAACCACCTCAACGATTACCCCATTCTTCCTGTCCCGTTTACTCAGGTCAGCGTCAGCGACAATTTCTGGGCGCCGAGGATCAGGATGAACAGTGAGGTCACCATACCCATCGCATTCAAACATTGCGAAACCACGGGCCGCGTTAAAAATTTCGAGATTGCTGCCGGAATGGAAGAGGGGAGTTTTTGCACGGAATATCCGTTCGACGATTCCGATGTGTACAAGATCATCGAAGGCGCTTCCTATGCCCTTCATGTCAACTATGATCCTGCACTGGACCAATACCTGGACACATTGATCACGAAGATCGCTGCTGCCCAGGAGGAAGACGGCTACCTCTACACAAATCGCACGATCAATCCCGACAGTGCGCATCCGTGGGCTGGGAAGAAAAGATGGGAACTGGAACATGAACTCAGTCATGAACTGTACAATGTGGGGCACCTGTATGAAGCAGCGGTGGCCCATTTCATGGCAACGGGCAAACGGTCGCTCCTGGATGTGGCACTTAAAAATGCTGAACTCATCGCTCATGATTTTGGCTGGGGTAAAGTGGAGGAATACACGGGTCACCAGGAGATCGAGATCGGCCTGGTCAAACTCTATCGCGTAACAGGCGACCAGCGTTATCTTGACCTGGCAAAATTCTTCCTGGACGTTCGGGGACCCGGCGGTGAAGAATACTGCCAGGCACATCAGAAGGTGGTTGACCAGAACGAAGCGGTAGGCCATGCAGTCAGGGCGTGCTACATGTACTCGGCCATGGCGGATGTGGCCGCACTGACCGGTGATCAGGCCTATGTGGAGGCTATCAGCAAAATCTGGGAAAATGTGGTTTCCAAAAAATACTACATAACGGGAGGCATTGGGCAGGCAGGCTATAATGAGGGATTTGGAGAGGATTATTACCTGCCGAATATGGAGGCCTATTGCGAGACCTGCGCCTCCATCGCCATGGTGTTCTGGAATCACCGGCTTTTCCTGATGAAGGGGGAAGCAAAGTACTTGGACGTGATGGAGCGTACCCTGTACAATGCAGCCGCGGATGGTGTGGCGCTGAGCGGCGACTTGTTCTTTTATCCAAACCCGCTGGCATCCGATGGCCGGCACCATCGGCGACCGTGGTTCGGATGCGCCTGCTGTCCTTCCAACATCTGCCGTTTTTTACCTTCCATGCCGGGGTATATTTACAGCTACCGCGAGAATGAGATCTTTGTGAACCTGTATGTGACTAGTCAGGCAACCATCGAAATTGATAACAATGAAATCAATATCAGGCAGGAAAGTCAGTATCCCTGGAATGGTGATGTTGCCATGACGCTGGAGCCCCAAAAATCCCGGAAGTTTACGCTGTCACTCCGGATTCCCGGGTGGGCCCGGAATGAGCCCGTACCAGGTGATCTGTATCGTTTCGATCATCAGGATGATCAGCAGGTACGACTCCTGGTCAATGGAAAAGCAACCGAAGGGATGGTTCAAAATGGATTTTTAACGATCAACCGTAAATGGAAGAAAGGAGATAAGGTGGAATTAAGCCTGCCTATGCCAGTAAGGAAGATCGTAGCACATGATAAGGTGGAGGCCGATCGTGGGATGATCGCCCTGCAGCGCGGGCCACTGGTCTATTGCCTGGAAGGAAAAGACCAGCCCGATGGAAAAGCGTTCACTTATTATCTGCAGGATACTGTTAATTTAACCTCACGCTACCGTGAAGACTTACTTGGGGGGATCATGGTCCTGGAAATGAATGCCAAATCCCTCCCTCAAATAGCCGACAATCAAATGACTAACGTCACCCTCACCGCCGTCCCCTATTGCTACTGGGCTAACCGCGGACCTGGGGAAATGGCTGTCTGGCTGAAGGTTAATGGAGATATGATAAAATAGGATCTCATGAAAAATATAATTCACACTGTACTTATCCTTTCATTACTGATCTCCTGTCAGCAAAACCCTGAAAAGACAGAAGCAAAAAAAGATTACCCGATCCGGGCGGTTCCTTTCACGCAGGTAAAGATGACCGATGCCTTCTGGAAACCCAGGGTCGACACCAACCGGCTTGTGTCCATTCCTTACGCATTTCAACAGTCGGAGATCACCGGCCGGATCGGTAATTTTGCCCTGGCCGGCGGATTGATACAGGGTGAACACAAAGGAGACTTTCCCTTTGATGACACCGATGTGTACAAGATCATCGAAGGGGCGTCGTATTCCCTGGCAGTGGAATACGATCCTGGTCTTGACCGGTATGTCGACAGCCTGATCTACCTCATCGGCCATGCCCAGGAGGATGACGGATACCTCTACACCTGCCGGACCAACCAGTGCAGTCGGCTTGACCGATGGATGGGCAGGGAGCGCTGGGAAAGGCTGAACAGCCATGAACTGTACAACTGCGGACATCTCTACGAAGCCGCTGTTGCCCATTATATGGCTACGGGGAAAAGATCGCTGCTTGACATAGCATTAAAGAATGCCAACCTGATCTGTACGGTGTTTGGCCCCGATTCCACACAGAAACATTGCCCATCCGGACACCCCATTGTCGAAATGGCACTGGTGAAACTCTACCGGGTAACCGGGGAACAGAAGTACCTTGACCTGGCAAAATACTTCCTTGACGAAACAGGCGTCGGCACGGACGGACATCCGCTGAGCCAATACAGCCAGGATCATAAGCCCATCAAGCAGCAGGATGAAGCCGTGGGCCATGCCGTGCGATTTGGCTATCTCTATTCCGGCGTGACGGACGTGGCTGCCATCACCGGAGACCAGGAGTATATGCTTGCGGCGGAAAGGGTATGGAATAATGTAGTTTCCAAAAAATTGTATGTCACCGGAGGTATCGGTGCAAGAGGCATGGGGGAAGGATTCGGCGAGAATTACGAACTGCCCAACATGACCGCTTACTGCGAAACCTGTGCCTCGATCGCCAATGTTTACTGGAATCAGCGTATGTTCCAGATGACAGGAGACTCAAAATACATCGATATCCTTGAAAAAACACTTTATAACGCGTTGCTTTCGGGCGTTTCCATCAGTGGCGACCGATTCTTTTATGACAACCTGCTGGAAGATGACGGTTCCTGTGAGCGACAGCCATGGTTCGGATGTGCCTGCTGCCCCGGGAACATCACCCGTTTTATGGCTTCGGTATCAGGATACCAGTATGCTGCTGACGATGCGCGTGTGTATGTCAACCTGTTTGCAGGTAGCGATGCTACCATCCCATTTCATGGTAAAGAGCTGAAGATCAATCAGCAAACTACGTATCCCTGGGATGGACAGGTGGCACTGACACTGGATGAACTCGCCTCATCAACATTTGATCTTTGCATCCGCATCCCTGGCTGGGCAAGAAATGAAGCGGTTCCTTCCGACCTGTATGCTTTTACGGATAGTAACGAAATCAGTATGGATATCCGGATCAACGGCAAGCTGTCCGATTATCGGCTGGATAGAGGATATGCTATCCTTCACCGGCACTGGAAACAGGGCGACCAGGTGGAAATTGCACTGCCGATGCCCGTCAGGAGGATCAAAGCAAACGATGCTGTCATCAACGACCGCAACAAGGTGGCATTGCAGCGCGGCCCGATCATGTACTGCCTCGAAGTAAAAGATCAGACAGCTGATGATCTGTTTTCCGTTTTTCTGCCGGATACCGGACAAATTATCGCGACGTACAGAAAAGACCTCCTTGGAGGAGTCATGATCCTGGAAATGACCGGAAAATTTCTTTCCCCCCTTAATAATCATCCAATGACCACGAATGACAACTTAATAACAACTAATAACAACCTAATAACCACAAATATCCCCCTCACCGCCATCCCTTACCCCTGCTGGAACAACCGTGGAAAGAGCCCGATGCTGGTCTGGATACCGGTAAATGCTGAAACAGCCATCCAGAAGCCTGCACCGACCATCGCTTCCAAAGCCATGGCCACTGCTTCCACAGACTGGGCTCCGGGCCTTAATGACCAGTTTGAACCGGTCAGCAGCAGGGATACGGACAAGTATTTTTTTTACTGGTGGCTGAAAAAGGGAACCACCGAATGGGTGCAATATGATTTTGAGAAACCCTCCACTGTTTCGAAAGTGCAGGTGTACTGGCTGGTGTTTGACCATTACGATTATGTTTGCCGGCCACCCGCAGAATGGAGGATTTTATACCAAAAAGATTCTGAATGGATTTCGGTCATCAACAGGGACCCGTATAGTCAGGAAGAGGACAGGTATGTTACCGTATCCTTTGATCCGGTCACCACGCAGGCTCTCAGGCTGGAAGCGCAATTGCAGAAGGATTTCTCAGCAGGCATCCTCGAATGGAAGATTTATTAAAATCCTTCCCCGAAATTGAAATAAAATCCTTTGGATTCAAGTCCAATTCCGAAATCCACACGGATGTTGAACCTCGGCTGGACTTCAAAACGATAACCAATCCCTGCATTGGGCAGCCAGTAACGCAGGTCGTTCAGCTTTTCTCCTATCGATCCCATGCCTGCCCAGGTCACAAATCCATGCCGGCTTTCGAGATTACCCCTGAGGTTTGGTTTTTTCCGGTTGAACATCTGCCGGTATTCCAGCAGTCCGAAGATCATGGATCTGTCGCGGAAGCGGCCCCAGTAATACCCCCGCAGATCATACGGATTTCCCAGTAAGGAAAGATCTGTCCATGGAGTCGATCCCCAGGTGGTCCTGAATTTGGCTTCCCAGGCAAGCGCGGTTCTGTTATTGACCTGTGTAACGGGTATATAGCCCCGGTAATCCAGCTCAAGTACCCAGAATTCATTCTGCCCGCCCAGGATATGTCCGTAGTACGTCACCCCGAGATCGACCAGATTTCCGCGATAAGCATTCACAATATGATCGCGGGTGTCATACTGAAGAATTCCCCCAATACCAGTCGAATACACATTGGACCCATACTCCAGGATGTAGGGATCGGATTCCATTACCGGATTTAGCTCACGGGCATTGTTCCGCGTCAGGTCAAAGAAAAGTCCTCCGAAAAAAATAGAACCGATCCGGTGCAGGACTTTAATATTGAGCTTATTGAGGTTCCTGTGGTAGAGGGTTGTGCTGTCCGATTTGTTAATTTTCTTACCATTGGAGTATCCTACTCCCCAGTAATGATCGGGCATGTCCTTAAAATAGTATTCGCTCAGGATCCGGTATTTGTCCTCCTGGCCGTACATGACCAGCTTGACAATCACATTCAGTGATTTGTTGGTACTGTAACTGAAGGTAAAGGGGATTGATGATCGTTCCAGGCGTGGATTGTCTTTTTGGGTTTTGAATGTGTACAATCCGCCAACGGTCATTAAAAATTTCATTTCAGGAGTATACCCGGGTGCAATGAAAGGAGTGAGCATTCCCCTGCCGGTTTCCATCCGTGCGATCCGGAGTGAATCCATATTATTGATGATCTTTTCAACACTGAATTTCTTCTGCCCTTCTACCGGCATTTCAATAAGGATGCAAAATCCAATGACAAGGGCTGAAATCAGATGAATCCTCATGCGATGGTCATGATGAGTGTGAGGAAATTGACCCTAAAAGTAAAGAAAAAAGGCATTCATGGTCATACATAGTCATTCGTGGTCATACATGGTTATCCCTGGTTATTTGTTGTTATTTATGGCAGTTCGGATTTTATGGTGATCTTTGCGGTCAAAATCGTTACATTGTCAAATTGTTATTCGTATCTTATGACTGCAAAACCATCAATTATGGCCAGTGAGATCATCAACGAACGGCAGAAGAGACTGGCAAGGTATGCCAAAGCGATGGGACATCCCATAAGGATCTATATCCTGGAGTTATTGCAAAACCAGACCTGCTGTTACAGCGGTGACCTATCCGAGGAATTACCCATCGCAAAATCTACCCTGTCGCAACACCTGAAGGAGCTCAAGAGAGCCGGACTGATACAGGGTGAGATAGAAGCGCCCAAGATCAGGTACTGCCTCCATCCCGGGAACTGGGAAGAAGCAAAAAATCTTTTCTCAGATTTTCTTGAGAAATAAATTTTTTGTATCATTGTACGTAATTTTACGAACAACGAATAACATTCATTGAAAATGGAAATTAAAGTACTTGGGACAGGCTGTCCTAAATGCAAATCCCTTGAGAAAAATGTCAGAGAGGCTGTGGACGAGCTGGGGATCAAAGCTGAGATTACCAAGGTGGAGGATATTATTGAGATCATAGGATATGGCATTATCAGTACACCAGGTCTGATCATGGATAATAAAATCGTGTCTTCCGGTCATTTACTGAGTGTCAACCAGGTGAAAGAGATCATCAGAAAAAATCAGGAGATATGAAACAAATTCGATTATTGACTCTGATCATCGTGCTGAGCAGCATGTTTTTAAGTTGCCAGTCACAGGGCCCAAAGGAAAATGATCAGGTACAAATTACTCAAAATGAGACTATTAATGTATATTACTTTCATTTCACCCGGCGCTGTGCTACCTGCCAGGCTGTGGAAGAGCAAGCAGAGCTGGCGTTGAAGACACTTTATCCGGAGCTGGTCAAATCCGGAAGGATACTTTTTACATCCGTTAACCTTGAAGAATCCTCCAGCGAAGGACTGGCAAAGAAGCTTGAGGTTTCGATGCAAACCCTGCTGATTGTTGGGGGAGATAAAAAGATCGACCTTACGGAGGATGGATTCATGTATGCCCGGAGCAATCCTGAAAAGCTCCGGGAAAAGATCAAAAATGCGATTGATCCGCTGATCTGATGGAGGAATTTCTCACTCGTCTTTTTGATCAAACCCAGGTTCCGGTTTTTTCGGCCTTCATTCTGGGATTGATGACTGCCATCAGTCCCTGTCCGCTGGCGACCAACATCGCAGCCATTGGCTACATCAGTAAAGACTTACAGGACAGGCGTCGCGTTTTCATCAACGGGTTGATCTACACGGCTGGCAGGATGCTTTCCTATACGCTGCTGGCCATCATACTGTATTTCGGAGCCAGCAGGTTCAAGGTTTCCGGGGTGTTCCAGCAGTACGGCGAAAAGATCATCGGACCATTGCTGATCATCATCGGCCTGTTCATGCTGGATGTGCTGAAATTGAACCTCAGTCTGTTCGGGGGAGCATCCCGCAGGCTGGAGAGCCGAAAATCGTGGACCTGGTGGAGCGTACTCCTGCTGGGGATCGTTTTTGCCCTGGCCTTCTGCCCGTATTCAGGGGTGTTGTACTTTGGGATGCTTATCCCTATGACCCTCAGCACTCCTTCCGGATTGTTTTTACCCATTGTGTTCGCCGTGGCTACCGGGATCCCGGTCATCCTGTTTGCCTGGTTCCTGGCATTCAGTATCTCCGGATTGGGTAATTTTTACAATAAATTGAAAACATTCGAGGTCTGGTTCAGAAGGGTAGTGGCAGTGCTGTTCATCGGGGTGGGAATCTATTATATCATTGTGATCTATTTTTAAGTACCTCACCCCCCGCCCCCTCTCCAAAGTGGAGATGGGGAGAAGGGGATGAGATAAACCATATGGACTGGAAAAAGGAAATAAGGATCCTGGTATGGATCGCAGCAGGTTTCGCCTTTGCGTACTTCATGCCGCTGGAGAATCTGCGCTTCAGGGAAGCGATCAGCGCCACTTTCGATCTGCTGAACTGGTACGCGCGCGAACACGTGATCCTGTGCCTGCTGCCTGCATTCTTTATTGCCGGCGTCATTGCCGTGTTTGTCAGCCAGGCGTCCGTCATCAAATATTTCGGCGCCGGTGCAAAGAAATGGCTGGCCTATGCGGTCGCTTCCGTGTCGGGTACCATCCTGGCTGTCTGCAGTTGCACCATACTGCCGTTGTTTTCAAGCATCCATAAGAAGGGAGCGGGACTGGGCCCGGCCATTGCCTTTCTGTATTCCGGCCCGGCCATCAATATCCTGGCCATTATTCTGACTGCACGTATCCTGGGATTCGAAATGGGGCTTGCCAGGGTTATCGGCGCTGTGACGTTCAGCATCATCATTGGTCTGATCATGTCGCTCATCTATCGCAAAGAAGAGAAGGTAAAAGCAGGGCAGCAGATGAATGTTGTTCTTCCTCCGGAGAAAAGGCCTGTGTGGCAGACCGCTTTCCATTTTTTCACCCTGGTGCTGATCCTGGTTTTTGCCAACTGGGGCAGGCCTGAAACGACCTCGGGATTCTGGTATTTCATATGGGCAAATAAATGGACTATCACAGCTATTTTTGCCATCCTGCTGATGTTCTCACTGATCCTTATTCTCAAAGCGAAATGGTATTATGTTCTTTTGGTCGGTTTATTGACAGCACTTTCAGCGATATGGAGCACAAGCCCCCAGATCCCTGTACTTGTTGCTGTAACTGGGATTGCCCTGATCACTCTGCTGGATAAAAAGAATGATGAGAACCGGCAGTGGACGCTATCCACCTGGGATTTTACCAAACAGATCATCCCCTTGCTGGCTATTGGGATTGTGATCGCCGGATTCCTCCTTGGATCCACTCATGGTGATACACAGCTGGCCGGCGTCATACCTGGCAGATGGATCAGCACGCTGGTTGGAGGGAATTCGTTGTTTTCCAACTTTTTCGCTTCCGTTGTGGGGGTATTCATGTACTTTGCCACGCTCACCGAAGTGCCAATTGTTCAGGGACTGATGGCCGCAGGGATGGGAAAAGGTCCGGCCCTGGCCCTATTGCTTGCCGGTCCCGCCCTTTCGTTACCGAACATGCTGGTGATCCGGGGGATCATAGGGACCTGGAAGACAGTTGTATATGTTTCATTGGTGGTTGTGATGGCAACCCTGTCAGGGATCATTTACGGTATGATTGGTTTGTGAATCTGTTGATGAAGGATCCTTAATGAAGAATTTTTTTATCATCGATGGAATTAAGCATTACATCCCGGAAGAAGCCTATCATTTGTGCACTGCGCAAAAGGCAATCCTGGTCGATGTCAGGGAAGAATATATGGGCAGGTACAAGCAGTTTGACGTTCCGGAAGTGATCTATTGCCCTTTAAGTTTGCTTTATACGGTTTTTGATGACCTTCCCAGGGACAGGCTTCTTATTTTCGCTGATGCCGCAGGTCTTCACAGCAAAGAGGCAGTCCATTTTCTGTCCGATAAAGGATTCAGAAAGATTGCAAATCTTGCCGGGGGATTGGTTGAATGGGAACAGGATCATATGCCCCTGAAAATCGATAAAAGTGAGCGGTTGACAGGCTCCTGCATGTGCATGCTCAGAAAAAGGGAAAAAAATAAGTGACATGAAAATCCTCGTTCTTTGCACCGGTAATTCCTGTCGCAGCCAGATGGCAGAGGGATTCCTGCGATCGTTCAATGAGGATTGGCAGGTTCATTCCGGTGGGACTCATCCTGCTGCGAGAGTGAGTCCTTATGCGGTGAGGGTAATGAAGGAAGTCGGGATCGACATCAGCTATCATACTCCCACACTGGTGGATCACTATCTAAACGATGAATTTGATTATGTGATCACGGTATGCGATAACGCAAAGGAATCCTGCCCGGTCTTCACCGGCCAAGTTAAAAACAGGCTACATATCGGATTTCCGGATCCGGCAGATGCCACGGGTACCGAGGAGGAAATACTGGCTATTTACAGGAGAGTCAGGGATAGCATCGGAAAACGGTTTTATCGGTTTTATTTAAAAGTATCTCATGAAAACAAAAAAGAAAGATCTTAAGGAAATCGTCAGGTCGAAGTATAATCAGATCGCCTTTCAGAGCAAACTTCAAAACCAATCCTCTTGCTGTGGAGGCACCCCCTGCTGCGACCAAAAAGATTACGCTGTTTTCAGTGAGGATGCCAGCCTGCTTGAAGGATATGCGACAGATGCTGACCTTGGACTGGGATGCGGATTACCCACAGAATTTGCCGGCATCAGGAAGGGGGACACGGTTCTTGACCTGGGATCAGGCGCGGGTAACGATTGTTTTATAGCGCGGGCACTGACAGGAGAAGAAGGGAAGGTGATCGGGATTGATTTTGCAGGGGCCATGCTTCAAAAAGCACGTGAAAACGCCCGAAAACTGGGTTACACCAATGTGGCATTCATCAGGGGAGATATTGAAAACATGCCCTTTACCGAACCTGTAGCCGATGTGGTCATCAGCAATTGTGTTTTGAATCTGGTACCTGATAAGAAAAAGGCTTTCAGTGAAATGCACCGAGTAATGAAACCGGATGGTCACTTCTGCATATCTGATGTGGTGATCTCAGGTGATCTACCTGAAAAACTGTTAAAGGAGGCTGAATTGTATGCCGGATGTGTGTCCGGTGCAATACTCAGGGAAGACTACCTTCATTTATTGGCCGATACAGGCTTTACAGACGTTGAGGTCAGGAAGCAAAAGGAGATCCGGCTGCCTGATGATCTTTTGCTACACTACCTGTCAAAAGATGAGTTAGAAGCTTTCAAGGGCAGCACCATGGGAATTTACAGCATTACCGTAACAGGTAAAAAGAATTCGTAATATATGAGAGTTTTGTCTTTTACCACAGTAGCGCGCAGAGATGGACCTTCAGGTATGCTTTACCTCTGTGCGCCTCTGCGGTAAAAAGGAAAAGGATCATTTTTGTTATAATTCAATCTCAGAACGTTGAGTATGCAAAAAAGACTGTCATTTCTCGATCGTTACTTAACCCTCTGGATCTTCCTTGCCATGGGAGCGGGGGTTTTCTGGGGGTATCTCTTTCCGGGCATCGCAGGTTTCTGGAACAGATTCAGCGTGGGTACCACAAATGTTCCCATCGCGATCGGTTTGATCCTGATGATGTATCCCCCGCTGGCCAAGGTCAGGTACGAAGAGCTGAAAGATGTTTTCCGGAATGTGAAGGTACTCTCTCTTTCCCTCGTACAGAACTGGATCCTGGGACCGGTGCTGATGTTTGCACTCGCCATTGTTTTTCTTCGTTTCAATGTGGATTACATGTATGGCCTGATCCTGATCGGCCTGGCACGGTGCATCGCGATGGTGATCGTGTGGAACGAGCTGGCAAAGGGTGATACGGAATATTGTGCGGGTCTGGTGGCGCTCAATTCCATCTTTCAGGTCCTGTTCTTCTCGTTCTACGCCTATATTTTCATTGCGGTGCTGCCAGGCTGGTTTGGCCTGCCCACCAGCACCGTCGTCGAACAGATCACCATTGGCCAGATCGCCAAAAGCGTGTTCATCTATTTAGGCATACCCTTTATTGCGGGATTCCTTACCCGGTTCATCCTGATCCGGGTCAAAAATAAAGAGTGGTACCACACCCGGTTCATCCCCAGGATCAGTCCCATAACGCTCATCGCCCTTTTGTTTACGATCCTGGTGATGTTCTCCCTCAAGGGAGATGTTATTGTCAGGATCCCGCTGGATGTGGTAAGGATAGCCATTCCGCTGGTCATCTATTTTGTGGTGATGTTCCTGATCTCCTTTTTCATGAGTAAGCGGGTAGGGGCGACCTATGAGCAGGCTACAACGCTTTCGTTCACTGCGGCCAGCAACAATTTCGAGCTGGCCATTGCCGTGGCGGTAGCCGTGTTCGGCATCAATTCCGGGGAAGCTTTCGCGGCGGTCATTGGTCCCCTGGTGGAGGTGCCCGTGCTGATCAGCCTGGTCAATGTGGCCCTGTGGCTCAAGAGGAAATATTTCTGATCCTCCTTCCCTGGAACGGTTTTCAGCATTGGTCCAATATTTGCTTTCCGATCAAACCGGAACGACAGAGGGCTTCCCGAGGCCTTGAGAACTAGCGGGATACCCGGATGTCATTCCAGGTTTTCTTTGATGAATTGACACCTTACGGCAACTGGGTATACCATCCCGTTTACGGATATGCATGGATACCGGATGCGGGTTCCAATTTTTACCCGTACGCAACCGATGGTTACTGGGTATATACCTGGGCAGGGTGGACCTGGGTCTCCAATTATTCATGGGGCTGGGCACCGTTTCATTATGGACGCTGGTACATGGATCCTTTTTACGGCCCTATGTGGATTCCGGGATATGAATGGAGCCCCGGATGGGTGGTCTGGAGAAAATCCGGCGACTATTACGGCTGGGCACCCATCGGACCAGGCGTCAGCATTTATCTGGCTTATGGCAACAGCTATCACGTTCCCCATGACCACTGGCGGTTCATGAAAGGACATCATTTTGGAAATCATGACCAGTATAATTATTATGCTCAGGTATCTCAAAACATGGAGTTTGTAAATCACTCCACCGTGATCAACACTGCCCGCACCGATCATCCCACAAATGTGCCGTACAACTCCGGTCCGGAAAGAAGGGAAATCGAAAGATACAGGGGTGAGCCTGTTTCAATGGTCACGATCCAGGAAAGGGAAAAGCCCGGACAATACATGGATAACAATAAACTTCAGCTGTATGCACCGGAAGTTCAGGAAGATTTGCCAGCCGGAAGGAAAGCTGCTCCTTCCAGGGTGGTAAAACTGGAGGATAGGGAAGGCTTGACACGTACCGCAACGGATCACAGCCAGGGCAGGAAAGATCAGACCACATACCGTCAACCGGAACGTACACAGGAGGTCCCGGAAGTGAGAAATGCTGAACCGACCAAACAGACGCGGCAGAATACAGTTCCAGGGAGTTCGGAATCCCAGAAACGGTCAACCCAGACCGCCCCTTCGAGACATGCGGATAACGTAAAATCAACTCCTCAGAATGTGTCATCGAGAAATACGGGGAATGTGAAGTCATCTTTATCCAGGCCTACCTCCGCCTGGATGCGGTCTGAATTTTAGGGAATATTATACAAGTATTTACCAGGCTATCATTTTATGCGTAATCATCTCACCATCCTTCATGAGTATTCTGAGAAGGTATAGGCCAGTCAACGATTCAGGGATTTTTATTTTGATCAGGGAATCGTGAGATTCAGGCAGGTAATCAGATATTCTCCTGCCATCTGCAGTGTACAGGGAAACCTGTTCAGCATGGGCAGCTCCTGATAACTCGATAAAAATTGACTCATCGGCAGGATTGGGATAAATCCTTGCAATTAGTTCATTTTCAATTATTCCAAAAGGCGTTGCCCATTGGTTTTTTAATTTTTCAACCTGGGATACCGGAATCTCCTTGTCCCATATTTTCACTTCATCCACACTACCCCGGAGTGCATACAACGTTTCTATGTTATCCATCCGGCCGATCGTGAGGGGCTTGGTCGAAGTCAGAATCGCTCCTGAGAAAGCTTTAAAGGTGTCCAGGATACCATCCACGTATAACTCCATGGAATACCCTGTAAAGATCGCGGTCACGTGGTAATAGCGGTTCAGTTGTATGGGTGATGAGCCATCCAGGTCTGATACACCGGTACTGGTTTTGACAGTCCAGCGCAGCCGGCCTTCAGGAGTTATGGAAAGCTTATAGCGCTCTTGCCAGGAACCATGTGAGATGATGAATCTCTCCGATTCAAGCTTTTCACATTTTACCCAGCAGCTCAGGCTCACAGCATCAATAAAATTCAGGTCTTCGTGATTTTCTGTATAGATAATGTTTTGTCCTGAGGTAAAACGGTATGCCAGCGAAGGTCCACCCCGTGCATCTTCTGTTTTGGTAACGCCAACAGCTGTGGCATGGAAGCGGTCGCTTGAGGCATTCTTGTCATCGGAATCAAAAGGGTACCAAATCAGCGGGGTTTGGGCCGCAAGACTCGTATCTTTAACCAGTATACCTGTCGATACACTCGTCGAAAGCATGTACTGATTTGTCACCTGAACCGTAATTTCTCCAACCCCGGGAACATCAGGAGCCTGCCAGGTGACTGAACTGCCTGTTGACTGCCCAAGGTTACCATCTGTAACTGTCCAGAAATAAGTCAGATCCTCGCCGGGTACCGGTTCGACCAGTGCCGTAAACGTATTACCGGCGCCAGTTGGGGTGTATTTTGTTTCTGCCAGAATGCCATCCACAACAGGCGGAAGAGGAATGTACTCAACAACATTCAGCAGCAGGGTGTCTTCTGCCACCTGTCCGCTTGAACTGACCCTGCACTTCAGGACAAGTTGTTCCGGAAGTGCAGGAGCAGTAAGTGTCGCCTGTGATTGGTCCTGCCCTTCTACCAGCACTTCATTCATGAACCATTCAAACTGCACCGGATCCTCCGGATCACGATTCCCCGGTTCACAATAGGCGGTGAATAAAGAGTTGATGATAAGCGGGCTTTGATCCGTTGAGAGTGATTTGATGCGCAGGTTCTCTGAAAAGTCATATTGGTAGTGATAATCAAGCACATCTTCTCCCACATAGAGCCGGTTTTGATCCTGCCGGGGCTCCAACCCGGCCGGAAACAACCTGATCAGCCTCACTTCACCCGATGGAATTGTCAACTGAAAGGAGCCTGTAGCTTCGGACGACAACACAGTCTCGGTAATGGCTTCGTACACACCATGTGTTCCGGAGGGAAGGTTTATCTGAACCTGTTTGCTTCCTGGAGCCGGATTAAAGTACAGCCATGAATCCAGGTAAGTATCCCCGTAAAAATCTGTTTTATTCAGATCGATCTGAAGTATTTCAGGAACATTGGTTGATTTCACGACAGCCGCAAGATATCCGACACTTGAACCACTGTAAAGGGACAAATTAGTTGCCGCCCAGCCGCCTTTGATGGCATCACCTGTGGCAAAGGGTGTTTTTCCCTGCCACACTTCTTTCATTGATTCGTGGGGGATACAGGCAGCCGGATCGTAGGCCGAAGCCCAGGCATATGAATCCTGTAAATCCTGGGGAAGGGCGTTCCAGTAGAAAAGCCGGCTGGCGTTCGTGACATTCAGCAACCATTTGCTAATGGCGCGTGCGTAGCGTTTGTCATACTTGGGAAGCGGTGCTAGTGCAGCTGCCTGCTGAAAGCCGTTCATTACAAAAGCATAATCGTTGCCGCCATCGTTCGCTTCGCCTATCAATCCCGATACATCGTACCCGCCCCAGGTGCCCACGATGGCTCCCCAGCCCCTGAGTTCTCCCCGGTCAAAGCACCAGTCCAGCATTTTCTGTAATGGGTAGTTGGTCCCTTCCACGGCATTCATCCGGGCAGCTGCAAGTGTTCCGTAAGGTAACTGGAGCTCATAGGAGGGATTGGATTCAAATCCGGCCAGGAAATCCAATGTCAGCTGTGCGCCTTCGCAATATTTCCTGTTTCCCGTTTCAAGGTAAGCGTTGTATAAAATCCAGGCGATGCTTCCTGCTGCTTCGGGTTCGGGTACACCCGTGGTAAGCGGCAGTCCGGTGGCCAGGTTAAAGGCGCGATAATTCATATCCGGGACCGCCCACGGTGTGGTGGCTCCTCCCAGCTGGTTTACGCAGTACAGCCAACGGTCAGCAATGGAGATGAACTGGCTTCCGAATTCGGGCGCCGCATCAGGATATAGGTTTCTAAGCTGATAAAAGTAAATGTTGGGCATGATATCATACCACCAATCGCTGCCCGACTTTGTTGAATAGTTGTTAAGATAGACGTTCTGACCGTTCTTTTTATTATAGAAATCTTTTGTCATAGCCACCCAGTTCATCCCGTTCTGGTTGCTTTTATCAACACCGGCAAGGGAGGCGCCGATAATGGCTGGAAGAATATTGATGGCTTCTGCCTGGTTGGAATGATCATCTGCGCCGACATAAGAATCAAGAAAGACAGGAGTATTGTCGGGATAGTTGAACTGTCCCGGCGATCCGAGCCGGGACAACGGAAGGTACTGTCCGGTTTTGTTCAGATCGAAGACGAAGGTGTCATAGTCCAAAGCCACTGAATTCCAGTCTCTGATCTGCATAGGGGAGGGCAAATCGGGCATTTGATCGATCCGGGATATATTTAATTGCTCAGGTTGGGCAAATGCCTGCACGAAGATGAAGTAAAGCAGAAGTACAAGTAAATTGCGGTTCATTGGTCGTTGGTTCATTGTGTGTTTTGAGAATGGTTGTTTAGGAAGTTGTTCATCGTTTTGGATAGTCAGGATCCATATCGGGCGTGCGCAGACCGATGAGCTCATTGGCCATCAGGATGAACACATTCCAGCAGAGGCCTTTGGTCGAAACCCACCAGGAATCCGTGCTGGTCCATTTGGTAGGGATGAATTCCTTGCTGAAGGGCCAATCCGGGTTCAGGTTGATCTCCGCCCAGATCCTGTTTTCCATAAGTTTGCCTGCCTTCTCCCAGCCGTGTTTCATTCCGGTGGCATAGGCACAGTATTCTGCCCGCAGCCAGCTCCCCCCGTTGTAGTAGTACCCGTCATTTCTCCCGTCGCTGTAGTTGGCCTCACCGAACTCTGCAAAGGGCTGGTAATCCCGGGAAAGATAAGCAAAACTTTTTCCATCGTTGATCAGACGTACACAGATGGGTGCCGTGGTGCCATATTCCGGATGAGGTGCATCTGGTACCCTGTTCAGGACAGGTATCTGATCCAGGTGATTGATGACCATTTCATCGGTCAGCATGGGCCGGCCGAACAACCAGAGTGAAAAGAACTCAGGTTCCAGGTCGGTCAGGGAAATGATGTCGGGATAATTCCGGTCGAATAAAAGGTGCCGTCTCTGCGGATCGTAAAAATCACGGTATGCCTGTTCTGCTTTTTCAAGATAGGTTTCTGACAGATCGAATCCCAGCTCTTTGATCGTACGCAGGGCAACGGCCAGCATACCCTGATTCACGGCAAGACGGTCCGTTTTGGGATCGAAATCCACAATATCCACCTGGCTGAGCGAGAAGCGCGACCTGCATATCGCCTCGCGGTCTGCGTCGAATTCGTTCAGGACATAGTCCACTGCGTTTTGTAGCTTATCTTGTGGCAGACTGATTCCATAACGGCGTTTGTTGAGCATCGCCCAGATCAGCCATTCAATGGTGGCTTCATTGTCCTTGACCTCCACCGAGCCCATGTAGGGTGTGATGATCGTGCCGATCCCTCCTTCGGGCGTCTGTGTTTTACCCCATTGTTCCCAGAGAGCCAGGTTCAGTTCCTTATGATAGGTGGCGACTGCCGAAAAGAATGAATCCCGGTTGTACATGTCGGGTGAATAATTCTTGTTGGGCACATTGAAGGGGGTCATATCGTGTACGGAGGTGATCCAGGTCAGCATCTGGAGGTTGGCGTAAAGCATTTTTTCGATCTGCGATCCTTTGAATCCTTTGCCTTCTGCCAGGCGGGTCTGGGATGCGATCATAAACTCTTTGTGGGTTGTGTAAGGCTCAACGAAGATGTAGGTGACCTTTTCCGTGAACCGGCCCAGGGGGAGAAGATTGTAAGGTTCTCGTTGAGGCTGGTGCTCGGTGAACTGCAGGTTTTTTATCTGCAGGCGGGATTCCAGGCCGGATTGTGTGCCAATAAATAAGGATACTGAATCGTGTTGGATATACGGTACCAGGATGCTGCCCTTGAAAGAGGTCCAATCCTGTCCGCCGGCAGGAAACTGATCGATGTATTTCACTCCCTCTTCGAGTTCCAGGGTCTTCACCCCATTGCGTATCCTGAACAATTTCAGGGCGACCGGCGTATTGCCCCTGCAATCAAAAGAGATCGTGTAAACTTTCTGGTCTTCGAACGGGGCAATATATTCAATGCCAGCCCTGTCGCAAGGATGGCAGATGAACGTGATCAGGCTGTCGTTCTGTTCCACTTCAACCTTTCCGACTTTCCGGCTAATGTTGCCGGGGGGGATAATCCGGGTGGAGCCGGCATCCAGGTTGTACATCTCACCGAAGGTCAGCCTGACATATTCATTTCGCCCTGCTTGTTCTTCCTGTGTTGACACTGCAAAAAGTTCCGGATCCGGAAGTTTACGCATGCCGACAAAACCGCCTCCCCTGCCACTGAACCGGCGTCGGGTAGTGCGGGTGAACTGGTTCAGGTAACCTGCGTCCGTCAGCAAACCAACTACCTGATGATCAGGAGTCACCCAGCCGGCAGCGGGATACATTTCGTGCACGAGCCCGCCTGGAAAACTGTCGCATTCAAAGGTTGTATATTTCAGGGGCTTTTGAGCAGGACGTGCAATTTCCTTCAAAATATAATACATGTCGGGCATGGAGGGTTGAAAAAGCTGAATGGTCTTTTTCACCACACTCTGGTTGATGATCTCATATTCAACACGTACAGACAGGTTGGCATCAAATTCCTGCAGATAGGAATCCCGGGTCAGAAGTATATTCGTATCATTTCCCGACCATTGTTCACCTTTCCAGGCTCCGATCTCTGCTGTAGTACTTAAATCTGTATTGAAGAACCGAATGGAAAACTCTTCCGTATTTTTAACCAGTAAACGGTCTCCGTCATATAATTCAACATGGTATCCGTTGTTTAAATTCCCGACTGCAAGGAGATGCAGCTGCTGGCCTTCAGCGGAGAATCCGGTACAAAAAGCCGTCAGTGAAAGTAAAAATAGAGGAAGTTTCCCCCTGGCTATTGACATACGAAGCAATTTAATACAGGATGAAAAGAAATGATCTCTTAAAAAAAAGGCCCAAAAGCCTGCTTTCACTGTGCAGATCCATTGGGCCCTTCTTTCCTTTAGCAAAAAGACTATCCCTCAGGCTTACGGTTTTTCGTCGTTGTAGAGTTTTGAAACCTGGCCATCAGTCAATGCGATGTTGTAAATTTTAAATTCATCCATAGCTCCGATGAAACCGTCCCAGGCCTGAGGAGTCTCAGGCCATTCCCATGTCCAGGCAGCCTTTGCTTCAGCGTATGTAGTGCATGCCCCTATCATAATGGGTAATACTGTGGCATACGGAGAAACTGTGCCAGTTAAATTAGGCTTTTCAGTGACAGTCCAGTGCTTGGTATTTACACCATTAACATACAAGTCAAGAGTTTCTGCGGTCAAGTTCATGCTTGCGACAACATGTGTCCAGGCATCATTAGGAACGGAGTAATCCGATTCGTTGTCAGCATCGACATATCCTGCTAATGTGTGAACCGTGAAAAATGGTTTGTTTTGTTCTTGTATCTGGAATTTCCAGGAATTCCAGTAGTTAAAGGAAGCAATGTAATTTCCAGGTCTGGTGGAGTCTGGTTTAAGCCATACAGCAATAGACAGTGTATTCCCCAGAAAATCAGAAGCACTGTAGCCACTGATTTCCAGGTGAGATCCATTGCTGAAATACATCGCTTTGCCAGCTATTCCATCAATAAAACTAGGTATGTTAGTGGCTGTCCCAAAAATTTGGGAAGGACCGGCAGTTAAGACAGCCGTCAGATTTTTACCTTCTGCGACTAATGAAGTCCCCGAGCCTTCGTCGAAGCTTAATCCTATTAAAAGAGCCGATTGAGGAATAGCATCATAAGCAGTAGCTTCGAAGGTATCCATTGCTTCTGTCAACTGAACCTCCAGGTTGTCAATTTCTTCCTGGGTAAGTTTTTTAGCAGCTTCCTCTTTAATCGTTTGTAATGTACTATTATAGGTGTCGATAGCTGCCTGCGGATAATCAGCTGATGTGGCAGATGCAGCAAGGGCGTCAGCTTCAACAATCAAAGCGTTGAGGTCAGTTTTATCTCCTTCGACGATCTCATCATCTTTGCACGACGATACCATAATCATTGCTGCGCTTACGAACAACATGAGCAGCAATAGTTGAAGTTTCATTAAATGTTTCATTGTCATTGAGATTTTATGAATTATTGAATACTTTATGTATGCACATGTTACATACGTTTTGTTTATTTAAAGTTAACAAGTTCATGTAAAATTCCCTTTTCAATTCTAAGTTGTAAAAAGAATTTCCTTGCTTTTTAAGTTTATAGTTAACAAATATACAACATTATTTGATATATTTCATGGTTTTATTGCCTGATTGGCATCAATTTCCGACTGGGGCAACGGCATATATCTATTCGTTTCATAATGGAAATCGGGTCCCAGCGCCGATTCAGCGACTACCTTTCCCCATCGCATCAGGTCAAAATAGTGGTGAAATTCCTGGCCAAGTTCTACCCTGCGCTCATGGCGTATGGCCGTCCTCAGCGAATTCGGATCATTGGTAGTGATATCAGCCAGCAGGTCGGCCGGTGGTGTTCCATTAAAGCTTGCCCGTGCACGTTGCCTGACCTTATTGAGGTTGGCCCTGGCTGAATCAGCCTGGTTGGTTTCAATAAAGGCTTCTGCTTTCATAAGTAACACATCGGCATACCTGATATATATGTAATTCAGGTCACCATCGCCTTTGAGGGATGAAGATACTTCAGACAGGGGTTGCTGGTGTTTTTTGGTCAGGTAGCCGGTTGGGGACCAGGATGCGCTGAACATTTCCCCGTTCAGCCAGGGCTGACCTTCGCGGCCAACTGTCGCATCCAGGCGTGGATCAACTTCGCCTGAAGCGCTCTTTTCAAAAGCATCGACCAGGCTTTGCGTTGGAGCATTAAAATAGTATCCACCATCCGTGTACGGAGCAAACCATTGATTCATAGCACTTCCCAATTGAGGAACCCGGCCTGTCAGATGCTGGATTTCGAAAATGGATTCTTTGCTGTTTTCATAAGCCAGTTTAAAATTATCGGCATAATTGTTCAGCAGTCCGTAGATACCCATTGCTTCTACCTGTTGAAAATAGCTGATAGCAACTAACCAGTTTTGCTGGTACAGGCTTGCCTTTCCATGCAAGGCCAAAGCAGCACCGCGGGTCACCCGGCCCATGTCCGATGAACCATACGATTCGGGCAAAAGAGCGGCAGCGTCGGTCAGGTCTTTTTCAATCTGCTCATAAATGGAAGATTCATCGCTCAGCGGTACATGAATTGTCTCCTGCGAAAGCTGGGGGAGCAGTTTGAGTGGAACCTTCCCAAATACGTTTACCAGGTTGAAGTAGCCGTATGCCCTGATAAATTTCGCTTCCCCGATGATCCGGTTCTTTAGCACTTCATCCATTTGAACATCAGGGACATTGGCAATCACGTTGTTTGCACGGGAAATACCTTCATAAACAAAACGCCAATAGTCTCCGATTATTCCGTTGTTAGCATCTGCTGTAAACTCATCTATGTAGGTGATTTCTGCCTGATCACCAGGATTTCCCCCTTTTACAGCATCCTCAGAAGCAATATCACCGAACACCCATATGGTATTATCGGGATTTACAAAAGCTATGGCATTGTAGGCACCATTGATCGCCTGAATGGCCTGCTTATCATTTTTGTAATAGGTATCTGTTGAAAAAGTCCCTTTAAGGTCCTCAGTCAGAAAATCGTTACAGGAACTTAATAGGATCAGTGACATGACAAATCCATATTTGCAGGCATTCAGACGAAAAATTTTTGGAGCGGTACTTTCTCTTTGCCAGCTGTGGCAGCAGAGATCTACTATTTTTTGTTTCATGGCTGAATCTGATTAAAAAGTGATGTCAATTCCAAACATTAATGTCATGGCAGATGGATAGGTTCCCCAGTCAATACCGGCAGCGCGGTCGCCTTCATTTTTGGAATTATCGCTGACGGTCATTTCGGGATCAAGACCCGGATATTTGGTCAATGTCCAAAGGTTTGTTGCTGAAACGTACACCCTTGCCCTGGATAGTCCCAGCTTCGGAAATGCATTTTCAGGAATGGTATAGCCGAGCTGAAGGTTTTTCATCCGTAAGTACGAGCCATCTTCGAGAAAACGGGAGGATGGCCTTGCATTGTTTGACTTGGCGGACCATGATGCCCTGGGTTGGGTGTCGGAAGAACCTTCACTGGTCCATCGCTCATCAAAATAGCGTTGTGTTACAGTGAATCCGCGGTAATATCCTTCAATATCCTGGTTGATTTGAACATAAATTTTATTGCCATATGCGCCCTGCAGGAATAAGCTCAGGTCGAAGTTTTTATAATTGGCTGCCAGGTTGATACCGGTAATGAGTTTTGGTATGGCGCTCCCCAAATAGACACGGTCGTTGTTGTCGATATATCCATCACCATTCTGATCCTTAAATTTGACATCGCCGGGTTCAATATCATTCCCCTGGAAAGCTGAAATCAAAATATCGCCTTTATTCTGGAATATACCTTCCATTTCAAGCAGATAGAAGGCGCCGATGGGCTGTCCTACATCCGTTTTGGTTGCATTTACACCTGTTTCCACCCTCCCGCCAAAAAGCGGAGCATCTAATTGAAGTACTTCGTTGTGCAAATAAGCCAGGTTCCCACTGATCGAATAACCCCATTTCTGTCTCGTCTGGCGGTAAATTGCTTCAAGCTCAACGCCCGTATTCAGAACGGATCCGCTGTTAATCCAGGCTGCTTCAGCATCACCTACCGAAGGCGGATTAGGAGCATTGACCAGCATATCATCTGTGACCTTATAATAGTAATCAAGAGAGAAACCAAGTGCACCTTTCCAGAGTTCGGCATCAAAACCGGCATTGTACTGATAACTGGTTTCCCACTTCAAGTCTTCATTTCCAAGTGCTGTTTGTGCATAGCCATTATTGGATAGGTTATTGAAAGGATAGTTGAAATAGGGAGAGATTCGGTCGTTGTATGCATAAAGGCCTATCTCCTGGTTTCCGATAGCGCCATAACCGAAACGCAGTTTAAGGATCTGGAGCCAGGGAACATCCTTGAGGAAGTTTTCCCGGCTTATCACCCAACCAGCCGACAGAGAATAGAACGTTCCCCATTTATTATCTCCGGTAAATCTTGACGATCCATCGCGGCGAAGTGTACCTGATAGGTAGTATTTCCCTTTGAAATCATAATTTACCCGTCCGAAGAACGAGGCCAGTGTTGATGCATACTCACTCTGGCTGCTGATCTCCGTTCCGAGTCCGTTACCAATATATATCAGATTATCATCCTGGATTGGAAAATCCGAATCGCTTGCATATAATGCCTTTCCGCTGTTCTTAATGGCTTCAAATCCGACCAGAGCCGAAAAAGTATGCGATTCTCCAAAAGAAGTCTCGTAATTGAGCAAGTTATTTTCCGTCCAGTCAGTTATCTGTTGGCTGCTTACGTCAAGGCTGTTCACAGCGTTAATGCGGTTTAATGTTCCCCAGGTGCGATTGAAGCGGCGCGTGCCGGAATTACGGTAATCCAAACCGAAATTGGTCGTGAATTTCAGTTTATCGGTGATTTTAGCAATAAAATAGGCTTTACCCAGATAACTTTCTTCCTTAAGGTTATTTTCGTTATAATCGGCCATTCCAATAGGATTATAACCGTCGCCGAGGAATGAATCGTAAATGGAGTTTCCAAAGTACTCGGCAGGACGGTCGACATAAGCGCTGCCATCATCGAATTTTACGGGTATGGCCGGATTGCGGAAAAAAGCATACCTGACCACGCTACCACCGTTACCACCGTAACCATCACCGGAACTTCCAATAATATCATTAGACGAGATTCCTGCAAGCATACTCAGACCGACCGTTAGCCATTTACCTGCTTCCGTATTCACATCAAGTCTTGCTGTTCCCCTTGTGTAGCCAGTGTTTTGGATGATCCCTCTCTGGTCATAAAATGAGGCAGAAATGATGAAATTAGTCAGTTCATTTCCACCAGAGACTGACAATTCATGGGAATTGACCGGGGCGGTCCTTAGCAATTCCTTGACATAATTTATATCAACAAACCTTGCGGACTCTTCTGATGTGATCAGTGCACGAGGCTGCAGTCCGGGGTCGAGGTTGGCATTGTCATTGGTGGCAGCTTCGTTATAGATGGTGATATAATCGCTTGTATTCACCATTTTAGTCAATCCGATTGCTTTCTGAAAGCCTGTCTGCCCCCTGTAGGAGACCTGCGTTTTTCCTTTTGTACCTTTTTTTGTTGTGATCAGGACAACTCCGTTATTAGCACGCGATCCATATATAGCAGCTGCTGAAGCATCTTTTAGTACGGTAATATTTTCAATATCACCGGGAGCAATGATATTGAGTGCGTCTGTTGCTGCTATCCCATCAACAATATAAAGGGGGTCGTTGCTTGAATTGATTGAACCGGAACCACGGATACGAACTGAAACTCCCTCACCGGGAGCACCGGTATTCTGCGTGACCTGGACTCCGGCGGCCCTTCCCTGCAATGCCTGGTCAACTCCGGCAACCGGAATTTTTACCAATTCCGAACTGTTTACCTTGGTGACAGATCCCAAAACGTTACTCTTTTTTGCAGTACCGTACCCGACTACGACCAATTCGTCAAGCGCATACACTTCAGGGATGAGTGCAACATCAATCACAGTCCGGTTGCCCGGGATCTGCTCCGATGAAGTATATCCAATATAAGAATAGAGAATAACGGATGAAGATGTCAATTGGGCCGATTCCAGACGGTAATGACCGTCAAGGTCTGTGACTGTCCCTGAGGTAGTGCCTTTGATGCTAACCGTAACGCCAATCAGTGTCTCATTAGTTTTGGCATCCGTTACGGTTCCTTCCACAACCTTTTGGGCAAAGATCAGCCCTGGGATTGAAAGGATCATCAGAATAAAAAGTAGTCGTTTCATCATGCTTGAATTATAATGTTGTCTGATTCTGAATCTGAATCTATTAATAATCATTTGTATGTTATCACTGTGTGGCCGGCCATCACTTTTAAATCATCCGTCCGAAGACTTAGTCCCGCTGGAAGAACTATCATCAGTACTGCTTCATCGGCAGGTATTTTAATACCAATATTCCCACTGACGTTTTTTGCAATGTATTTTTTTGAAACAATGTCAAAAAGGTCAAGTTTTTCCCCGGATGAATAGATAACTGTTTTGATTTCAGGATATGGATTGTAGTACAGATAGACGGGGTATTTATTCTCAGTGTAAAAATCAGTCACATTGCAGTCAAGTGCCAGTATCCCTTCCACATCGGTAGTTTGGACGATGGCGCCAAAAACGCCCGCAATAGAAGTACTGTACAGGCTGAACATGGATTCTTCCGGCTGGCCGGCAACCCATTTGGGTCCATCTCCCAATGAAACGGGTGTGATCCCTTTCAATGATGGATTATCGTAATCGTCAGTTTTGCGGATGCCTTCGTACCCGATAATACCTTTCGTAATATCCTTCAGTTCAGGTAGCCACTGGTGTGCGTCATCCACCTGATCAGGATAGAATAAACGGCAGGCATTTACTGCATTCAGCATATATTTACCAATGGCCTTTGCATAACGGGGCTCATATTTCACCATGGGTACCAGTGGCCATGCCAGGGCAACCGAATTCATAAAGAATCCATATCCACCACCATCCGTGATGCTCCCCTGCAGGCCATGAACATCGAAATCGCCCCAGCGTTCGGCAATGACGCCCCAGCCTGTGCGACCATCTTTTGCCTGACAGCCGTCAAAAGTCCAGTTCAATAGTTTGGTGACATCATAACGGGTCCCCTGCTCAGCGTTTAGCCTTGCAGCCGTATAGGCTCCGAACGGAAGCAAAATTTCGTAGAAACGGCTTTCTTTCTGTTTTAGTAAGGCCTCTGTTGCACGCTTCGCACCTTCCAGGTAGCGAGTCTCCCCGAATTTATGGTAGGCTGCAAGCAACACGTATGCATGACCGCCGGCAGCATCCTGTTGCCAGGGTATGTTGTTGCGCATCCCTTTCATCCGGGCATAATCGAAATAGGAGTAATCATAATTTCCCTGCAGGACCGAGTCTGCTTTATAAAACTGATCAGCAATGCTCCGTTGGATAACTTCAGTGTTCTCAACATGAGGAAAGATTTCAGCAACTCCGTAAAATAACAGATTCGGATACACGTCGTACCACCAGTCGCGCCCGTAACCGCCACCTGCCAATGCGACCCCGGGATTAGTATTGTTCATTACGATGTTCCACTTTGTATCGCAATTGAAATAGTTCTGAGCCATCTTCACGAAATTCAGCCCATACTGGTTGGTTTTATCTATACCCAGTAATCCTGCACTCAGTAAAGCGCTCAGGGAAGTGAGCGCCTCATGAAATTCTCCATTATAATGCTCAGGGCCCTGACGTATGTCTCCAAGAACCGTATAAAGGCCAAAAGTAACCTGGTCGAGATTATGCCGGGCACTGTCCAGCCAAATAAGCGGGCCATAGGAAGCGGTATTATTGAAATCGAAGACCAGACTGTCAAATTGAAGTGCCTTCTTTTTCCAGTCGATGATTTTAAAGGGCTCCGGTATATTGGGCATCTGGTCAATGCGCGCAATGGATGTTTGTTCAATGGGAACTCCTGTTTCGTTCTTACAGGAATTTATGACCAGTATGGCTGCCATTATGACGACTAAGTAACCTGCGTGTTTCATTATTCTACCTGATAAGAATGTTTCATGATGTTTTTGGCAAGAGGAATGGAGAGCATCTGGAGTGCTGCCACGATGATGAGCGCATATCGGAGCGCAAAGGTTTCAGAAGCGTAAAAAGCCAGCACGATGAATAGCCCCAGACCCAGCACTCTGCCGGCATATAACCCGAATTCGTGGTTTAGGATATAAGCATACTGGTTCCGGTTTTCGCGTTTGGAGACAACATCTATGACCTTCAACATGATGGGATAATAAGCAAGGTCGTGCAAGGGCTGGAAGAAGACCTTGCACAGGACAAAGATCATCACACCCGCCATCGAAAGTTCAATGCCGTTGATAATGGTCCCGATCAGGAAAATGGTGATGCCGACACCAAAGATGTAGATCCTGTGTTTGGGTTTGGCAAAGCGGCCCAGCAGGTAAAGGAGGATTGCCGTCAGGCCGCCGCTGATTCCCTGGATAAGCCCCAGGGATCCTTCTTTGCCAACATATTTCATGATGAGCATGGCAGGGGCGGTGACAAGAAAACCCTGCACCAGCCCTTTCAGGGCAGCCAAAAGGATCTGTTTGTTCCAGAGCCTGTCGAAACGGAAATAAAGAAAATCCTTCTGCACAGGATTCTCAAACTTGCCGCGGGAGAGGGAGAAGCATGCCAGGATCGTTATGGCGCATACGATGAGGGTCACGATCTGATAACCATTGTAAATGTCAAATACCCTTCCGAAGATCCGCATCCCGTCAACCGAAGTCAGCAGTGCCCCAATCACAAGCGGCACACCGATGTTCGAAACCGTAAAGAAAAAGGATTCAAGACCGAAGAAATAATTCCGGTTATCATCCGTGGTGGTGCTCAAGGTCATCATATAACGGTTGGTCCAGAAAAAACCAGAGGCTGCCCCGATCAGTGTGCCGGCCACAATGAGGCCCGGCAGGGCAATGCCTTTTACGAACATCATCCCAACCATCGACAGACCGCTCAGCAGGATCCCGAAGCTGTAGAGGTGAGCGACCTTGAAATTTTTAAGTAAAAACCCATTGGTCAGGGAAGTGATGATGATGCCTGTGTACATCCCGACCTGAAAAATGGCAACATAGCTCGTGTCGTTAAAAGAACGCATGATATAGGCTGCCATGAAAATCTCGACAACGGGCAGCACCAGCGAGTACAACATGTTGGTGATCAACAGTACCCGCATGTTGCGCGGTTGTGACAGGAAAAAGCGGTACTCTGAAGTCAGTTTCTTGATCATATAAGTATTTATAAATCCGGGCAAACCCCGGGGAAGTTTATCCCTTTGAAGGGGCTGTGTCAAAATGAATGTTTTTTATTAAAGGAGTGCCGTAAGTAACTCAGCCATTGAAAACCGTGCGCCGCAAATCACTTCGTCACTGGCTCCATAGTATATATAGATGTCATCACCTTTTACATAGTGTCCATTGGTAAACACCACATTGCCGAAGAATCCGGTTTGTTCGTAGGCCTCGACAGGCTCCATGACAGGTTCGCTGCTGCGGGCGATCACCCTGGAGGGATCGTTCAAATCCAGCAGAAGCAGGCCAAGGCAATAACGGTGATCGCTGTTGGCTCCATGGTAGATCTCCAGCCATCCTTTTTCTGTCCGGATGGGGGCCCCGCCGGCGCCAACCCGTGCCGAATCCCAGCTGCCGGCCCGTGTTGTGGCAATACAGGTGTGCCTGCCCCAGTGTATCAGGTCGGGCGATTCGGCCAGCCAGATGTAGTTACCGCCCAGTTCGGGACTGCTCGGACGGTGCAGGGCGTAATACTTCCCGTTGATCTTTTCTTCGAAAATAGCACAATCCTTATTATGAGGAGGGAAAATCATCCCTTCGCGCCTGAAGTTCTTCCAATCCGTAGTCCTTATCAGGCCAACGCCAACCCCAAACTCGGAAACTTCGGTAAACGAGAGGATGAATCCGTCTTTCATGCTGGCGACCCGGCAATCTTCAATACCAAAAGCCTCAAGTACCCCCTTACCAAAGATAGGTGGATAGTCCCCGGGCTCATGAAAATGAACTCCATCCTCACTGCAGACAAGACGTAAATAAGAGAGGGTTGTCAGGTAATCTTTCTTTTTATAATTGATCACCCGTGGATCAGAAGCATCCAGATCGGGATCCTTTTTATCAAAGTTCAAAATTTCAATCTCACCCCTGTCATTATAAACAGGAAAACTGATCTTACCTTCTATCTGTCTCGGCCTTTCAGCGACTCTCAGCAAAAGCCATATTTTCCCATTGAATTCAAAAACACCCGGGTTAAGAAGACACACGATCTCCATACCTTCAATGCCAGGTTTCAGATCAGATGGTCGTAAAAGAGGATTGGAAGGAAAGCGGTTTGCAATATCCATAATGTTTCTGGGTATAACAAAGTTAGTAAAATAAAGATAATTCTCTCAGGTCTTTATTTTGATATGATTTTCAGGATTTTGATGCAAGGTACACAAAATCCTGACTCATTCATCCATTTCAAAGAACATAAATTGTCGACAGTCGTAGGTGCTGGTCTATGAAATATGGAGAAAAAACTTTTATCTCCTGACCATCCGGTCAGTAGAGCAAAAGGAATGTTTTTCGGAAATTTTCGGGGGACGATCTGAACGAATTCTTCCATTAATTTAATTTTATTGGCAATTAACGAAGAACTGATTAAACTTTGACTCCACTGGTGAGTCAATGTATTCGTAAGACCTTCTAAAGCCCCCGAGGATTGAATGCAAAATGTTTATTATTACTGTTGTTCCTGTTTTTCATGACCGGAACCGTCGATGCATATACGCTGTCAACTTTGCAGAGACTCTATTTCGACACTCACATCTCTGTGGAAGATAGTCCGCCGGCCAGCAACAACCGTCTTGCCATCTGTCCCAACCCGGCCGGTGAAACCCTCATCATTGAAGGTATCCCCGGTGATGCAGACTGGATTTACATCAACCGTGCGGATGGACACCTGGTGATGACGGAAACGGTTTCATCCGGCAAAGTCATACTGAACGTAAACCGTCTTTCTCCTGGAATTTATCTGGCAAACGCCAGCGGTCATTCATCCAAATTCGTGAAACAATGAAAATGAAGATCCTGCTATTCGCATGCTTAGTAAGCAGCCTCACCCTGTTTGCCCAGGAGAAAATATACATCCACCGCTCAGACAGAATGACCCTGGGTGTTCCGCTGGCAATGGTCGACAGTATTTATTTCACCACCAACGGAGCTACTTCCTTTTTCCGGATTGGCGACACCCTTGCCCAGATCCCTGTAGCGGAAATCGATAGCATCAGCTTCGGACCCAATTCAAGTACAGTATCCGTCGAGTATAATGGTTCAGAGGTATCTGTATGTAATCCCCTTGCCTTTGAAGGAATTACCGTGAGTATGGTAGGGACTGATGTGACGGTATATGCTGTCACCGAACGCCAGGATATCAGTTACAGTCTGACGGGAACCGCTACCGATGGCATGTTCAAGATTTACTCCGCACAGCCGTTCAACCTGCTTCTCAACGGGGTGAACATCACCAATGCCGATGGTCCGGCCATTAATATTCAGTCGGGAGGTACCGTATCTGTTATCCTTGGCGGTGGGATAACCAGCACCCTGACCGACGGGTTGACCTATGCAGTTCCGCCTTCGGGAGAAGATCAGGACGGGGCTTTCTTCAGCGAGTCTGACCTTGTATTTTCGGGAACAGGATCGTTGACCATAAACGGGCTAGGTACGGGGAAGCACGGTTTGAGTAGCGACGATGCTATTGAAGTGAACGATGGATCCATCACCATTACGAGTTCTACCAAAGATGGCATCCATGCCGGTGATGGCCTGCTGATCACGGGCGGAACCATCAGTGTGACCAGCTCGGGGGACGGCATTGATGGAGATGAGGCGGGCATAGAGATCACCGGTGGCTCAATCACCACAACCAATAATTCCGATGACGTAAAAGGCATCAGCTGCGATGACGAACTGCTCGTTTCAGGCGGAGCCATCAACATCACCGTAACCGGTGACCAGTCGAAAGGGATGAAGAGCAAATCGCCCATCACCCTTAGCGGTGGAACCATCACCATCCACAACTCCGGCGATGCCGTCCTGGAAGCCTCCGGGTCGGGTTACGATCCCTCCTACTGCACCGCCATCAAATCCGATGAAGATATCACGATAAGCGGAGCAGAAATATCGATCGTCTGCTCAGGATTGGCTGGTAAAGGAATATCATCTGATGCCAGTATCATCATGACTTCGGGCAGCGTGAGCGTGACAAGTTCAGGCAACGGTGCCACCTATACCAATACCTCGGGGGTGAAGGATGCGTACGTATCAACCTGCTTCAGTACAGACGGGAACCTGACCATCTCTGGCGGAACAGTGACCACATCCAGCTCCGGATCCGGAGGAAAGGGATTCTCAACCGATGGCAGTCTGACGATCGGAACAGCCTCCTTAAGCCCCACGATTCATATAACCACAACAGGTGCAAGGATTTATATTTCCGGATCGGGCCAGAATGCCAATTACGCTGAAGCAAAAGCAGTGAAAAGCGATTCCGACGTTTTGATCAATAATGGGAATATCATCATATTATCGGCTGATGACGGCATCAAATCTGAAACATCCATCGAGATCAACAACGCCCTGATCACCATCAACAATTCGGTGGAAGGGCTGGAGGCACCCTACATCACCATCCACAGCGGCAATGTCCACATCCTTTCGTCCGACGATTGCATCAATACCACCTTTGGTAACGGCGGAGAGGGAGATGACGGTAGCCTGCTGACCATCAGCGGTGGACGTGTTGTGGTGAATACGACCGGCGGGGACGGGCTGGACGGTAACGGGGACATGCTGTTTACCGGTGGGACCATTATCGTCCACGGGCCACCGAACGATCCCGAAATGGGTATGGATTATAACGGGACCTGCAATATGGACGCAGGCTTTTTGGTAATGTCGGGTCCTGCCAGCCCCATGCTCCAGGCACCGAGCAACAGTTCCGACCAGTACTGCCTGAAGATCACCACGTATCAGACGCTCACATCCTCAACGCTTTTCCACATCCAGGATGCATCAGGAAACAATGTCCTTACGTTTCAGCCTGTCAGGAATTATAAATCCATCGTATTTTCATCCTCCGCACTGCAAAATGGTGCAACATACTCCATCTATACGGGGGGAACCTGCAACGGGACGAACACCGACGGATTATATACCGGCGGTACCTATTCCGGTGGAACGCACAGGAAGACCTTCACCATCAACAGTAAGATCACCAGTGTGAATTTCTGAAACTTGTCAATGCTGCCAGCGCTGGCTGCAGTGGCACACGTAAACTCAGGCAGTGGAGATCACAGGCGCAGAGAAACAGTTTCATTGCTGATTTTCAGGTCACCTGTTGAATATATACCCAAGTGAAATATACCACCCGGTGGGAAATAACTTGCTTCCGTCAGTCTGGCTGAGGTTGGTCAGGCTGCGTTGCCAGGTGTATTTCAGCTGCACCTTCATAATGTCCACGCCCAATCCCATTCTCAGTCCCCATTCCTGGTCGCGGTAGACTGAAAAATCCAGCTCCTGACTGCCGTTGTTCCCGGAAAAAGTGTACAGATAATAACCACCGGCAAAGAGGTAGGCTTTATTCATCCCATTGTTTTGATTTACAAAATTCAGATGCAGGTTGACCGGGACATTGATGGATTGCCGGCGGAAGGTTCCCTCCGGCGTCCGGCTGCCGTCGCTCTGATAAAGAACTTCCGGTTGACATGTGAACCTGCGGCCCAGATGCACCTGCAGGAAAATCCCTGCATTGTATGCAACGATGCCTTTAGCAGAATAGAACTCATCGGGGTATTTATGGAATGAACTTCCCAATCCTGCAGTGGCGCCCACATTGAATTGTACAGCGTGAGGTTTGTTCACGCTGGTCAACCACGTTGCAGGAATGATTTCCGGCCTGCCGGATACCTCTGAAATCAGTGACTGAAGGTAAACGGTGATCTTTGCCATCCCTTCATAATCAAGTTTTTCGTAAGTATCTTCCGGTTTATGGTAGGGCGATTTCGTCCCGGTAAAAGCATGTACGGCCGGAATGCCTTTTTCTCCAAAGGGATAGGTATCGGTACCGAAACTGATATCATCGGTGGCACTCTTTAAACGAAAATCCTGAAGAAGAGCAATTGAACGCGCAAGGTCCTTTCCATCTTCCAGTGAACTGATGCCTCCCAGCGACAATCCTTTGTTTGAAGTGTACATACCCACCATATCGATGCTGAACATGGCCCGGACGGTCTGGATGTCAAACCGGTCGTTTTCATTAATGAATTTTCTTGCACCCAGCAATCCGCTTTCCTCAGCATCAAAGGCGATGAACAGGATGCTTCGCTTCATCAGATCGCGGTTCCGGGAAAAATAACGGGCCAGTTCGATCAGGGTCGCCACACCGGAGGCATTGTCGTCGGCCCCGTGATAGATCACTGTGCTATCCTTCTTCTTCGCATAGCCCAGGTGATCGTAATGTGCCCCGATAACCATGTACTCATCTTTCAAAAGCGTATCGGAACCTTCCAGGTATCCCACCACATTGGTTCCCGGAACCATGGCCAGTCCTATGCGCAGGTCAAAATGCTGGAAATAATCTTCCTGATGGTAAGATTGTAAACCCATCGCTTGAAACGCCGTGGCAATATAATGTTGTGCGAGGATGGTTCCTTCTGTTCCCAGTCCCCTTCCCTCCAGAGAATCCGAGGCAAGGAACGAAACATGTTTTTCCAGTCGCTGAGCCAGCTCTGTGCTGCTCTCAACCTGGGCAATAAGATTCAGGGAAAGGGAACATGCGATCAAAAGCGGTAAAAGATTTTTCATATATAATGTCTGAAATCTATCCTGGTCGATGAAATTTCTGTAAATGAAACCTTAATCCCCTGATCATATGGTCATTAGAGTAAAAAGGATTGTTTTTCCGAAATTATTGGGCGACGATCTGCACGAATTCTTCTATTAGCGTAAATTCCGCTGAAATCGTATTGCCTGCATCACCACCGATCATACCGGCAAACGCAGAAGCATTCATACGTGCCACATAGGTTTTTCCGTCCGCTTTCTCATAGACAGATATGCGGCACGGAAGCATAGGAGATACCTCACGGTATTCATCCCGTGAAAGGATCCGGAAAGCAAGTTGGGGATTGCAAAGTTCGATCACGGTAACAGGTAGCACTTCTTTGCCATTCCTCATCATGGTTTCCTGCAGATCGTGGATCACAGGGATCTTCCAGCCTTTTGCCAGAATGGTTTTCGAAAGCGTATCAACAGTTTCGTCAAAACGAAACTTGCTCTTGCTTTCAATCATCAGGGAAGGATCGTTCATGGTTTTATGCTTCACTATGGTGTTTGTATCATTATCAATGATAAAAATACAAAAATATCAATTCTTTTATTTATTTTGAATTCGAATGAATGCAGTTCACCATGACTGAGTTTGACAGAAAAAATGAATTGGATAGAATTGATTAATCCGTCATTTTCAATAACTTTATCCCCTGAAAAATCAATCCCTTATGTCAGTAAAACGGTTCCTATCACTGGTAGGGTTTTGTGCCTTCATGGCAGCCTGTCCCCTGCATGCCCAGTTCGTCATCAATGAGTACTCGGTATCCAACCTGAGTACAGTACCCGACAATTACAATAAATATGAGGACTGGATCGAAATATACAATATGAGCGGCCAGGATGCGGATATCGGTGGATACTTCATCAGCGACAATCCCGACGATAACCGGAAGTGGGCTTTTCCCGAAAGTACACTCATTGGGGCAGGGGGATACCTGGTGGTATGGGCATCCGGCAGGGATGAGGCGATCGAAGGTCATTTCCATACGAATTTCAGGCTTTCGCAGACGACTGAAAATCCTGAATGGATCGTATTCTCCACTCCTTCGGGGACGATCATGGAGGAATTTCCGCTGGCAATCACCCAGGACGGTCATTCCCGCGGCCGCGTTACGGATGCAGGACCGGCCTGGGGGATCTTCAAAAATCCCACACCCGAATCTTCCAACAATGCCTCCACCGCTTACAGCCGGTATGCAGAAAAACCCTCCGTAAGCGTACCCGCAGGATTTTACACAGAGCCTTTTACGGTAACCCTTACCACCAATGAAGTCAATGCACAGATCAAATATACGCTTGACGGAACTGAACCCATTGCATCCTCCCCGACTTATACCGGACCCATCGACATTTCATCCACACTGGTCCTGAAAGCCAGGGTCTTCAGCAACTTTGCAGCCGTACTGCCCGGCCTGATCGAATTCGACACCTACTTTCTGAACGAAGATCATGTACTGCCCGTCATGTCCGTGGCAAGCGACCATATGCTGGAACTGCTCAATGGCAATGAAACCCTTCGTCCACAGGGTTCAGCAGAATTTTTCAACCAGGATAAAGTGCGAACCACTACCGCCTATGGCGAATTCAATGAACACGGACAGGATTCCTGGGTACATCCCCAGCGTAGTATCGACTATATCGCTCGGGATGAGTGCGGTTATAACAAAGCCCTGTATGAGAAATTCTTCTCCCTTTCGGACAGGGAGGAATTTCAGCGGGTGATCCTGAGGGCTTCCGGCGATGATAATTATCCGGGAATCGACACCAGTTCCCACCTGCGCGACGACTTTGTGCAGACACTATCCCAGAAAGCGGGCCAGAAACTCGACTGGCGAAAGTCGGAGCGCGTCGTTCTTTATGCTAATGGTGTCTACTGGGGTATCTATGCCATCCGGGAAAAGGTACCTGATCACGACTATACCGATTACTATTATAGCCAGGGTAAGTATGATCTTCAATATATTTTGCTCTGGGGAGGTACATGGGCAGAATATGGAGGTGACCAGGCGCTGGAAGACTGGTACACACTCTATAACTATATTATATCGCACGACATGAGCGATCCTGAAAATTACCATACCGTTACGGATCAGTATGACATCACCAGCCTGGTGGATTATGTGATCATCAATTCCTATGTGGTCTGCTCCGACTGGCTCAACTGGAACGTGGGCTGGTGGCGGGGTTTGAATCCGCAGGGCACACACCGCAAATGGGCATATATCCTGTGGGATGAAGATGCCACTTTCGGTCATTATATCAACTATACGGGCATTCCTGCGCAAAGCCCCTACGTCTCACCCTGCTACCAGGATGATCTGGCAGGCTGGCAGGATCCGGAAAACCATGTGGTTATACTGAATAAATTACGCGAGAATGCAGATTTTGAACAATACTACATTTCACGGTATATTGACCTGCTCAATACCACCTTTAACGATGATTACATGATCCCGATGCTTGACAGTATGGCCCAGATCATCGCTTCGGAGATACCGAGGCATACCGTGCGGTGGGGCGGGAGCCCGGAGGAGTGGCAGACGAACGTACAAAAGATCAGGGACTTTATCATCACCCGCAACACCATGATCTGGGGAGGGCTGGCTGACTGCTACAACCTGTTAGGACCATACGATATTGTGGTAGACCTTCAGCCCTCAGGTGCAGGCCAGGTGCAAGTCAACTCCCTGTCGCTCACTCAGTATCCATGGACAGGTTCTTATTTCAGCGGGATCGACGTAAAACTACGGGCTATCGAAGTCAATCCGGGTTACGAATTTGACCGATGGATCCTGAACAACCACGAGGTTCTCCCCAGCGATTCAGCAAAGGAGGTGTCCTTAGCCCTGCTGGAAGGCGATTCGATCGTGGCACTTTTCAGACCCCGGATCTTCACGGATTCACTGGTAATCAACGAGATCAACTACAATGCGGCCGATAATTTCGATCCCGGTGACTGGGTCGAGTTTTACAATCCACATAACTACTCCCTCGATATTACAGACTGGATATTCAAAGATGAGGATGATCAGCACATCTATGCATTCCCCCCCGGAACGATGATCGAATCCTGGGATTACCTGGTTGTATGTGAGGATAAAAATGCCTTCGCCAATCTGTTCCCGCAGGTACCCAATTACGTTGGCAACATGGATTTTGGTTTATCGGGCAGCGGGGAGCTGATCAGGCTGTTTGATGCCTCAGGGACCCTGATCGATACGGTCCATTACGACGACAAGTATCCCTGGCCCACCGCACCCGATGGCAACGGGCCCACCCTGGAGCTCATCCATCCGGCCCTCGACAACGCGCTGGCCTCAAGCTGGTGCAGTTACTTCGATCACGGGACTCCGGGTATGCTCAATGAGTGCTATGTCGGGATACCTTCCCAGCCTCCTGCAGAAGTACTGATGTGCAGGGTATGGCCCAATCCGGTCACCGACAGGGCGATTGTCAGCGTCACAACCGACCATGATCTGCAGGGAGCAATGTGCATCCTCTGTGATATGTTCGGTCAGGAGCTGAAGCAGATCAGGATGAATGGATCGCAGGAATTCTCCATATCAAGGGACAACCTTCCCGGTGGCCTGTACATCTTCAAGATCATCGACAGCAGTCATAATCATCTATATACCGGCAAATTTATCATTCTCTGATCTATCAGGTTTCACTATGATAACTTCTGGAAAGCATCACGAATTATGAGATTCGGGCAGGCTAAAAATCCACCAAAGTATATTATCTTTGCACACTCACACTCACACGCACACCCGCTTCGGGCCTATAGCTCAGTCGGTTAGAGCAACTGACTCATAATCAGTAGGTCCCTGGTTCGAGCCCAGGTGGGCCCACGTGAAAAAAGTCACTAATAAATGAATCAATTTATTGATGACTTTGTCATTGTCTGGCATTTTTTCACACCAGGATTAATCTGGTTTTACATATATAGCAAATGAGAATTGATCAAATCAGCTTAATCCGATTCCAATACCTTCCTTTTTGACAAGTTGTAGTAGCCGTGAAACATGATCAGTCAGGAATTTTTCAAGTCCGATGGTAGAAGGTTTGATTAATATGTACAACCTGATGTTTTCGCGCGCAAATCTCAGCGATAGCCGTTTAAGTTTTCTTTAGATTTTCCTGGCCGGCACTGACCAATTCTTTCCCTATCTTAGCACATTCAATCTTTTAACAATATTCAATCCTTTATTCCATGAAACGAAACAAGGTTATCTGGATCCTATTAGCATTCATAGTCATAATTGCTGCTTTAGTGATCATTTTCAATCCTTTTTCGCAAAAGGTTGATAATGCAGAAGGCACCATGGGCATCATCTGCCCGACCAAGCCGTATCATGTCGGGGACCGGCTCGAAAGCCCATGCCTGCTGCGGCCCACGGAAGAATGTTCGTTCGTGGATGCCAGTAGTTGCCAGTTTTTATTTAAAAATACCACAACCTATACCATTCAGCGAGGCAGCACCGTAGAGGTGACACGGCAACGGATCGAGGGGACGGTGCAGTATGTGGAGGTAAGGATACCGAAGTAATCAGTTGGCGGTTGACAGTTGGCAATCTTGTCGATCCCCGGCGATCCTGTGTTTAGATATTTTATACCAGCTTCGCCGCGAGTGTGATCGGCACGGCCTGGAGTGCACGCGAAACGGGGCATCCGGTTTTGGCGGAACCAGCCATTTCCAGGAACTTCTCTTCTGTGATCCCCGGTACCTTGCCTGTAAGGTCAAGATGGATGTCCGTAATTTCAAAATGGTCGGTTATCAGTTCGATGGTTACGGTAGCTGTCACTTTGAGTTCGGTTGCCACAAATCCTGCGTTGGTCAGCATAAAACTCAGCGCCATGGCATAACAGCCACTGTGAGCCGCAGCAATGAGCTCTTCCGGATTGGTTCCGGCAAGCCCATCTTCATTTTTAAACCGTGTTACGAATGAATACGGAGTATCGTTCAGCACTCCGCTGGTGGAGGTGAGGGTGCCTTTTCCTTCCGGGCCGTTGCCCTGCCAGATGGCTGTTGCTTTACGTTTCATAATGTCATTGTATGTTGATAATAATTGTTTACCCTTTTGGGACCTAAATCCGTTTATAAAAATAGTAACTATTCTCAAATCATTGCATTTTCATGTAGATTTATCAGAAGTATGTCATCGTACGGATTTAACAGATGAACGCAGATAAGGAGATCCTATAAAAATTCATCCATCGGTATCGATAAGGATCACCGTAACCTGTTCTATATCAACAAAACATCAAACAATGAAAGTACGGTTCAAATCGATCCATCGGAAATTTCGAAATGCCGTTTTGATCAGAAGACCAGAAATGTCGGGAAAAAAGCGAATGTTACTACCATAACAGAAAAGCTGGGAGTGGTGTTCACTTACCTCAGGAATGATAAACCTGAAGTATACCTGGAGTTCTATAACGCTGACTTTGATACTTCCCCACCGGAGGAAGAGGTCAGACTGGCCGAAAAATGGGCAGGGATTGTCACTGATGTGATAGCAGGCTTGATACCTGGCCCGGGGAAACCTTAGTTTCACCATGGCCACTTCAGCGTTTTCCCGAATCCTCAATATGTTGGATTTCACAGATTGGGATTCCTCAGTAGCCCTTTGGTAATCTTTCCCGATCACAATGGATTCGGGAATCCCATCCAGGATGGTTCCCAGAACGATCGGAACCACCAGGTTAGCATCATGAGAACCGGAAATCTGTAGAAAAATGCGTTTAACATAACCGAATTGTTTTATTAAACAAATGTAAGGATTAGCAACCTTTTATAGCTCAGGTAAAAATTTTGCGCAGTGGCCTGATCTGCCTGATAAGCCAGGATACCAGGAAAGAAGCAGTAACTGCAAGGGAAAACACTAGAATGAATTTAGGTACGGCGGGAAGCACAAGTCCTTTAAGCAGGATAGAGATCGCTATCAGGACCGGCGCATGAAAAACAAAGACTCCAAAGGCATTGTCGGACAGAAAATGCTGAAATGTATTCTGGGTATTGAAACGACGAATAAAAATCCCGGTAAGGCTGAAAATCAATGTCACACAGATGAACGACTCCCAGAGGGCATAGAAAAAGGCTGGCCAGCGCATACCGCCTGCAATAAGCATCTCCCCTTTGGCGGGTCCGCCGAAGAACATGATCAGCAACCATGCAGGAAATCCGACCGACAACGAAACGATCAGCCAGCGGGCGCTTTTACGATAATCCATCGTTGTGAATAATCCCTGCTTATGTGCAATGATTCCATAAAAGAACATGACGATATATGCCGGGAAAAAACCCAGTTGAAGGTTGGTCACATTCGTCCCGATGGGGAAAAACAGACGTGTAACAAAAGCTAGGGCGGTGATGAAAAGGATAAGGAGTAAAATGTTACATGTGGTGGGTGCCCAGGATATTTCTCTCTTTATTAGCGGTATCTTTCGCAAAAGCAGATAGATGATCGTGAAGATCAGCAAGGCTTCCACGAACCAGAGGGGTCCTGTCCATGAGAAGAATCTCAGCTCCAGTATGCCGGTCTTGTAAAAATTCATCAGATCAAGATCAGGATAAACCATTTTTACATTCAGCGGGTGAAGAAGGAAAATATAGATAAGCAAAGGGACGCCAAGCCGGTAAAGCCTACCGGATGAAAACTTCAAGGTGTTTTTTCTTTCAAGGGATTTCCGGGTGAAATAGCCGGAGATCATGTAGAGCAACGACATGAAGTAAGCCTGTGTGAAGGTCTGGATCAGGGCAAAGAACAACGTGGATGTCATTCCAATATGTTCATTTTCAACATAATACCAGCTTCCTATTCCGCTGTAGGTCACAGCGGCATGAATCATGACCACAAAGATGATCATCAGGGCTCTCAGGTTGTCGATCCA
This sequence comes from Lentimicrobiaceae bacterium, assembly GCA_017993235.1. Lineage (GTDB taxonomy): Bacteria > Bacteroidota > Bacteroidia > Bacteroidales > JAGONC01 > JAGONC01. The sequence continues at coordinate 7,158 of JAGONC010000006.1, read as the reverse complement.
GGCAAGGCGCATAAAAAATAACAATCTGAGAATAAGTGTAAAAGTAGAATATTTTAATTGATGAATGCTTAAATTTGATGCCCGGTAAAATTTTTAGCCACATGCTTTCCATCCAGATCCAGCAACAGGAAAAAAGTTCGGTCATCACCCTGGAGGGCCAGTTCAATGCCCTGGGTGCCGTTGACTTCGATGCTCAGGTAGCTAACATATCACCTGGGGAAACGAATCTCATTCTGGATTTCAGCCGGGTAACCTTCCTGTCCAGCGCCGGTGTTCGCTCTATCCTTAAGCTGGGGCAATCCGTCCGGTCAGCAAAGGGAATCCTTTATATTTCAGGCTTATCCGATACTGTTAATCAGGTCTTCGATATCTCCGGATTGTCCCGGTACCTGAACATAACCCGCGATCTGGATGAAGTTTATGCCCTGATTGAAAGAGCACATCAACCCGGATTGCATTTTGAAACTCAACATTGTACCTGGAAGCTAAGGCCATCCGGTACTGGCAATAACCAGGCGGTTATCTGGAACAAGAAATATTGTTCCGGATCGTGGGGTGTTTCCGATGATCAACCGATCCTGGCCAATTCCCGGGAATTTACCTTTGCTATCGGGGAAGGCTCATTTATCCAGGGGACAAAGCCTGATGAATCTCAGCGAGGGCATTTCCTGACCATCGGGCAATTTACGGGACTCTGTCCGCATGATGCAACGCTACCCTTCGATTACATGATTGCTGATCCTAAAGAAGGATACGGAATCTATCTCTGGGATGCCATCAGTATGGTAGGTGAACCGAATATTGAGATCATCATGAAAGCCGTGAAGGAGGTTGCTCTGAGCAGGTTGGTACAGGATCTTTTTACGATCATGACAAAGGTAAACCGTCAGGTTCCGGAGGTGATGGGCATGGTCCTGGAGGGTAAGATCATTGAAAAAGGGAAGGCGCCAGACAGGGTGGTGAATGAGAATAATTTTCTGGCCGGTGTCGTGGCCGTTCATCATAAAGCCCTGGCCGACAGGAATGATCCTGAGATCTTGGCTCATTTTTCATCAGGATACGGGAATCCAGCCGGTGATGATGCTGAATACCAGGCCATTGCAGCTTTCATGGGTCCCGGTGGCGAAACGGATTCTTTCATTGACAGCTCCCGGTTTCCGGAGCTTAATCCGGAACATCTTCAGCGGCTGGCGGCTGTGGAAGACCTGTCAGGGATCACGGGCGCCCGGATCCGGCTGTACATTCCCCGCGATTTCATCCCGGCCTCCTCCCAGCGACTGCACATCGAGAAAAAGGATGACTTCTGGTTTCCCGATGCCTGGGAGTTCATTGCCAGGGATCTTTACCAGGGCAGCAGCAAGCTGATCCTCACACCCATTCATGGCGGTTTCTCAGCCTCCACCTTCTTTGCCGACAGCTTCGACCGGCAGGGAAGACGGCAGCTGCCATCCGTGCTCAAGATAGCCGGCAGGAAGATCATCGACAGGGAAGAAGCAAACTACAACGAGTATGTCAAAAAATACATATTGAACAACAGCACATCCATCTTTGGTACCTCCGTGTTCCAGGAATGGAAAGGGCTGTGCATCAGCTTTGTGGGGATCACCGGCCCCGACAGCAATATCCAGTGGCTGACCAAACACTATAAGACACGACCCGCGGAGGAGCTTCTGCCGCTGTTTGATAAGATCTTTACGCAAATTCTTAAACCCTGGTATGGCCAACCCCGGCTGGAGGTCATTTTCCCATACCGGGACCACTATCCATGCCTGGATTTTTTCCCTCATATCTGCTCCGATGCCGAAGAAGAACTGGGGATCTCTTCAAAGGATAAATTCGTCTTTCTCAGAGAATTGCAGCGGGAGATCATCAATCCTTACTGGTTCCTGGATAATATCTTCGAGCAGCGAAGGGATTACAAAAAGCTATGGTACCGTTGTATCACGCATCAGGATCTGAACATGCAGAACATCCTGCTCGATGAGATCGAAAACGTGTACATCATTGATTTTTCCGAGACAGGCCCCGGGAATGCCGTGGCTGACTTCGCCCGTCTGGAGCCCATCCTGAAGATCGAGATGAGCAGGATGGCTTCGGAGAAGGATCTCATTGAATTAATTGATTTTGAGAAAGGGCTGCTTGAACCTGATTCTTTAGATCAGATGCCTTTGTTCCATTATCAGGGTGATGATCCAAATGTAAGAAAGGCCTATCAGGTGATCTGCCAGTTGAGGCATTATGCCGATGTGGTCACCCTGTTTGAGAAGGATATCGAACCTTACCTGCTCGCCGTCCTGGAATGGACCTATCCGGTGGTCAGTTACAAGGGTGTGGATAAGCTGCGAAAACGGTATTCTGCATGCTCGGCTGCGCTGATCTGCGAGAAGATCCTGGCGATGACGTGACGGTGTGATTGTCGATTGTCAATTCGGCATGTTCAATTTTCAAACAGCAATTTCATCCAGTATCCCAACTACTTCATCCTGGGCAGCAGCACGAAGCAATCGCATTTTATATTCCTTGAAGTTCTTTATCCCTTTGAAGTACCCTGCATAAAACTTCCGCATCTCCACAAGGGCCGTACGTTCCCCTTTTAAATCAATGGCACGGGTGATCTGTTTTTTCACCATGTCAATCCGTTCGGATAATGATGGTTCAGGTAGCAGTTCCCCCGTTGCCAGGTAATGCTTTACCCTTTTGAACAGCCAGGGATTGCCGACGGCGGCGCGACCGATCATGATGCCATCCACACCGTACTGCATTTTCATTTCCAGGGCAGTCTCGGGACTGACAACATCCCCGTTGCCGATAACGGGAATCCTTATTGCCGGGTTAGCTTTCACTTCGCCGATGAGCGTCCAGTCAGCTTTTCCTCCGTATAGCTGATCGCGTGTGCGGCCGTGGATCGTAAGGGCTTTTATTCCGGCATCCTGAAGCCTTGCGGCGACTTCCACAATGTTCCGGCTTTTGGAATCCCAGCCCAGCCTGGTTTTCACGGTCACCGGCAAATGAGTGGCTTTCACCACAGCTACGGTCATTTTCACCATTCTGGGTATATCATTCAACAGGGCAGCGCCTCCGCCTTTACTGACCACTTTTCGGACGGGGCAGCCAAAGTTGATATCGATCAAATCGGGTTCAGCCTTTTCAGCAATACGTGCAGCAGCCACCATGGAGTCTATGTCATGACCGAAGATCTGAATGCCGACAGGCCGCTCCTGTTGAAGAAAATGCAGTTTAGCCCTGCTTTTACCTGCATTCCGGATTAATCCTTCCGAGGCAATGAACTCGGTGTACACCAGATCCGCTCCCATTTCTTTGCATAACAGCCTGAATGACAGATCGGTGATGTCCTCCATCGGCGCGAGGATAACGGGGAAGGATTCGAAGTGTATGTTTCCTATTTGCATTTTTCAGTCAGCAGTCAGCAGTCAGCAGTCCTATGCCTGCCATCCTAAATTCCTTTGAGCCTTATGCCTTGTGCCTTATGCCTTGAGCCTTATGCCTTGAGCCTTATGCCTTATGCCTTATGCCTTATGCCTTATGCCTTATGCCTATTTCCCACAAATTTACTACTTTTACTCCCTCAATCACCTGATCATGCAACAGCAGGCTTTCTTGCGGAATTTTACACCTTTCATGAAGATCATCTTCTTTGGATTGATTGTGGTCGTCACCCTGTTGTTCACGCTGATTTTTGGGATTGCGCTTGGCTATATTTTTTTTGGCCCCGGGATGATGACCGAGTTGATGGATATGACCGGGAACGGTGTTCTAGCAAACCTGTCCCTTCAGAAATATATTCAGATCGTCAGTCAGTTCGGCACGTTTATCTTTCCTGCAGTGATCTTTGCATTTCTGGCGAACCGGCGCATCGCTTCTTACCTGAAAATGGATGTTTTCCCCGGATTATTCACCATGGTGCTGGCTATTCTTGCTTTCCTTTCGCTGTTACCCTTTATCAACTGGTTGATGGTCGTAAATGAGCAGGTTCATTTACCGGAATTTCTCGCCGGTATGGAAGATTGGATGCGCAGGTCGGAGGACCAGGCACAGCAGCTTGCTGACGCTTTTCTGGCTGATACGACAGCTAAAGGATTGATCATCAACTTATTTATGATTGGAATACTGGCTGCTGTCGGTGAGGAACTTGTTTTCAGGGGGATTGGCATACGGTTGCTGGATGAATGGATGCACAGTAAGCATCTGGCAATCTGGATTTCTGCCATTGCTTTCAGTGCGCTGCACCTGCAGTTCTATGGCTTTCTGCCACGGATGGTTCTGGGTGTGGTACTGGGGTATCTGTTCTTCTGGAGCGGCAGCCTGTGGGTGCCCATCATCACGCATTTGATCAACAATGGCCTTGGGGTGCTCATCATGTATTTCTACAACAAAGGAACCATTTCAACGAACCTGGATGAATTTGGCAGTACGGGCAGCTGGTCGCTGATCGTGCTTTCGGTGGCTGTTTCCGGCGGTCTGATGGTGTGGATTTTCAGCAGAGAAAATAAAAAAAGGAGATTACCCGAAAGTATCTCCTTTTTTGAAAGGGATAAGGCATAAACCTTATCGGACATGTTTCCCTTCTCTTCTCGATGAGTAGTTGATCTTGAATGCCCCGATCTGTCTCAGTTCCTGCTTAACGTCAGTAACAATTCCCATTCTTGTGGATTTATCCACTTTCAGTGAAGTGGTGATCAGGGGTCTGTCAACTTCATCCCTTGCTTCTCTTTCTGCGATGACAAAATCTCTGACATCCGCAAGGGTAGCAAACCTGTCGTTCAGCTGGATACGTGATTCCGTGCCAAGTTTCGCATTGATAGGGGGGCCTATGTAAATATAACTGGTTAATCCCTTTTTCTCCAGTTTTTGGGCTTCAGATGCAGATGGTGATGCAATCCTGACATTGACCGTAGCTTCCCGGATAGTGGTGGTGACCATGAAAAAGATCAACAGCAGGAATACAATGTCCGGCAACGAAGCCGTACTGATCGAAGGTAGCCCTTTCTTTTTACCAGGTGTGAATCTTCCCATGTTATTTTTCTCCTCCAATATTTTCAGGTTCTGCTTCAGATATGGATACAGGTATTGCCTTTTGAACGGCGTTAATATAGGTTGTATCGTTCAGGTTGGTAAATGCAATCCCGAAGCGTTCTCGGGAGAGTTCATCCCTTAGCTCATTAATGGCTCTCGTTAGTTCATTCTGAACTTTAATGTACATCTCATAGGATGTACCCCGGTCATTTTTCAGTGAAATAACTCCTTTTGAAATCGGATAATTTCCCAGAACAGAGATTAATTCTACTCTTTTTTCAGGAAGGTTTTCATCATCATTGGGATTTGACAGGAATTCTTTTGCCTGATCTTTCAGGGTATTGATGTCACCTTCTCTCCCTTCCACCAATAACCGGTCATTTTTATTCACAAGGATCGTAAAGATATTCCGCTCTTTGATCTCGGGGGGTTTTTGTGTCGGATCAATCGGTGGTGGTAGTTTTCTAAAAATTCCCGAGTCTGTGTTCATATTGGATGCCATGAGAAAAAAACAGAGCAGGAGGAAGGCGATATCCGCCGTCGAACTGGCATTGACTTCAGGAATTGGACGACCTTTTCGTGCCATGGGTTTTTGTTATTTTTTGAACATGTTTAAAAGACTGGTTACAATCAAAGCTCCAAAAGTAACAACGACAATAATATAGGTAAAGATCAATCCTGCACCGACGGTTTTGGATACCTGGGCAGTTGTATTTAACTTCTGGAGCCTTTCAGGAGAAAGTTCATTTCCCGCAAGAGCATAAGCAATGATTGCTAAGATGACAACCCCAGCAATAGTCAGCAAGACTCTCACAAGCTGTTTTGGGCTCTTAATCAGGGAGAAAAAAGGAAAGAAGATAGCACCGAGGGCAGTTATGATCAGGGTGGCAAATGTGATCCCAAAGAACGGATTCAGAAGCCTATCCTTCACGGCTGAACCTGTTGTAAACTCCTTACCGTAAATAGCGGTCAGCAGCGTAAAAATAACACCTATTGCGAGAATTACGCCAGAAATAATATAAGCGATCCTAATAAATTTCTTATCCATTGGTTTTTACTTTTTAGAGAGTTGATGCTTGGTCAGAATGTCAACAAAGGTGATCGAGCCGTCTTCCATATCATCCACCAAACCGTCAATCTTGGCCAGGAAGTAATTGTAGAAGACCTGCAGGATGATGGCGACGATAAGGCCAAAGACCGTGGTCAGAAGGGCGACTTTAATACCACCTGCCACAACGGTCGGGGAGATATCACCGGCAGCTTCAATGGCGTCAAAGGCCTGAACCATCCCGATGACAGTCCCGAGGAAGCCCAGCATGGGAGCAAGTGCAATAAAAAGAGCGATCCAGGATAATCCTTTCTCCAGACGTCCAGCGAGTACACTTCCATAAGCGACGATCGACTTCTCGACGATGTCCATCCCTTCATCCATTTTGTCAAGTCCCTGATAAAAAATACTGGCAACTGGTCCACGGGTTGTTTTGCAAACTTCCTTTGCCCCATCGATTCCCTTTGTGGCAAGGGTTGTTTCCATTCTGTTCAGCAGTTTCCGTGTATTGGTTGTCGACATATTCAGGTAGATAACCCTTTCAAAGCAGATTGCCAGGCCAGCGACAAGGCACAAAAGGATGAACGACATGAATCCGGGGCCCCCTTCAATAAATTTTTCTTTCAGGGCCTGGTGCCAAGACGTGGAGGAAGCGGGTTGTGCCTGAAGGCTGGTTTCCGTCTGGGCGGGTGTGGTGGTTTGCGCCTGCATCACATAGGAAAAACCAAGGGTTAACAAACCGACAATGGTTAAAAATACAATTAGTTTTTTCATAGCCAAAGTTTAATTTTTGTAATGATTGTTTTCGTTATGATCAATGAATTCAGAAGTTTCTTTTTTCGCGGAGAGAAAGGGATTCGAACCCTTGATCCCCTTTTGAGGGATACACGCTCTCCAGGCGTGCGCCTTAGACCACTCGGCCACCTCTCCTTTCCATCCGGGAAAAGGTTGCCCCCCCTTCTACGTTTATTGGGCGCTAAAATACAAAAAATTAAATTAAATAAAAATTTGTATTTAAAAATCTGTTTTTTCCCGTCGCCATTTTCTCCCTAATCTCCTAATCGACTGTCATCTCC
>JAGONC010000061.1 GCA_017993235.1 Lentimicrobiaceae bacterium | reverse complement strand
GTTTTCTGCAACGCCTGCACCGTCATCTGATGAAGCATCCCGTGGATGTCCGTAAATATGACCGTATCACCGTTTGCTGTGATCTTCCGGTCGGGATCCAGCGCAAATGCCACATCGGCAAGATGAAACGACTGCTTCTGCGGATCGGGTGAGGGAACCTCGCTGAATTCCTCAATGACAACCCGGTCACCCTCAAGGCTGATTTTGCTGAACGGGATGGCCGTATAGGAATGCCTTGAACCGAAAAGCATTTTACCGATGCATCCTGGCCGATCCTCCCGGGTATTCTTTTCTACGAAAAGCATGGGGACCATAAATCCGGGTTTTTGCGTAGCCAGCTCCAGATGCTGCTCATTGCTGAAAGGGGTGTCATCCGGCGTCAGCAGGTATCCCAGGATCGCAACGAGCACCGCTATTCCGATTACCGACATCGAAACAACAGCTAGCGGATCCCTCAAAAGCCTCCTCCAGGCCATTTTCGATAAGGATCCTCCCGTAAAGTGTTGCTTTTTGCGAAACAGAAGCATGATGGGGGCAAAGGTAGGGTTATTAGAGCTACAAGCTGTAAGCTGCAAGCTACAAGTTGTAAGCCTATTAATTTTTGATTTTTGAGTTTTGATAGCTGATTTTTGATTATCTTTGTGCCCTTAATACGGTGGATGTAGCTCAGCTGGTTAGAGCACTGGATTGTGGTTCCAGGTGTCGTGGGTTCGAATCCCATCTTCCACCCAAAAACAAACGAGAGCTCATTTTTGAGCTCTCGTTTGTTAAATTCCAAAATCCAAGGACCAAATTCCAAACAAATTCCAGGTTCATATTTAAAACTTACAGCCTGAGCACGTTTTGAAGTTTAACGTATCTTTGCAAAGTAGTGAAGGAAGATCAGATGGAACGTAGATTTATTGTTGTTTTTTGCTTTTTACTTTTTGGATTTTTTGCCGCCGGGCAACCTGTCTTTCCTGAAAAAAGCGAGATCTATCGCGATGATGTCGTTGCACGGATCGATATCCTGATCCATCCGGATTCGCTGCAGTGGATCTACGACCATGTGGAAAGCGATCATGAATTTCCTGCCACTTTTATTTTCAATAACGGGACAGTACAGGATACCATTGATGAGATTGGCTTCCGGCTGCGGGGGAATACATCCAGGTATTCCAAAAAGAAATCATTCAAGGTATCCTTCAATACCTTTCACTCCGGAAGGAAATATTACGGTGTTGAAAAGATGAACCTCAACGGCGAACACAACGATCCTTCCATCATACGATCAAAGCTCTGCTGGGATATCCTGCGGGAAATGGACATACCTGCTCCGTATGCCAATCACGTTGAAGTGTACATCAACGGCAATTACTACGGTCTTTACATCAACGTGGAACATATTGATGAGGAATTTGTCCTCTCACGGTTCGGCAACAACGACGGAAATCTTTATAAATGCCTATATCCTGCCGACCTCACCTATAAGGGATCCGATCCGGATGACTATAAGTTCATGTCAGGTGGAAGAAGGGCATATGAACTGACCATCAATGAAGAGATCGATAACTATTCGGATCTCAGGGATTTCATTCAGATGCTTCATACCGCTTCAGACGCTGAGTTCAAATGTAAGATCGACCAGTATTTTAATGTGTATGACTACCTGAAGATCATTGCTTTTGACATCATCACGGCGAACTGGGACGGTTATATCTACAATAAAAATAATTTCTACCTGTATCACAATACACAGACCGGCAAATTCGAATACATGCCGTACGACCTCGACAATACCTTCGGAATCGACTGGTTCAACATCGACTGGGGTACCCGCAGTATTTACCAGTGGGGCCTGTGGGAATCCCGGCCTTTATTCGACCGGTTGATGGGAATTACCGAATTCAGGAACCAGTTTTCGGTGTATGTGAAGGTTATGCTGGATTCGGTATTCAATCCCGACCATCTTTACCCGCGGATCGACCAGGTAAAACAAATGATCCTGCCCTCTGTGATCGATGATCCGTATTACCCTCAGGACTATGGGTATACGTTAGCGGATTTTTTGAATTCATATAACCAGTCCCTGGGAGCTCATGTGAAGTATGGCCTGAAACCCTATATCCAAACCCGCTACGATAAAGCGCTGTATCAGCTTCTTTTATTTGATGCAGTCCCTGTCATCAATTATATTCATCACACTGAGAATGGTTTGAATGAACCGGTTATCTTTCAGGTATTTGCCGAAGATGATGAAGAGCTGTCCGATATCAGGGTGATCTATTCCGTTGATGGTGGTGTACAGCAGGAACTTGCATTGTCTGACGATGGATTGCATGATGACGGAGCTGCCGGGGATCACATTTGGGGAAACAGCCTGGGCGGATTTGATGCCCAGGTGCAATTATCCTATCAGATCCGCGTTGCGGACAATGCTTTGCACATATCTGTCCTTCCCTGTGATCCCTTTGTTTTCGATATTGGCAAACCGCCTCCCCGCCAGCTAGTGATCAATGAGTTCATGGCGGCCAACCAGCAAACGATCAAGGATGAGTTCGGGCAGGCTGACGACTGGATCGAGATCTATAATGCCAGTGATGAGTCTGTCTGGGTAGGGGATATGTACCTGTCGGATAATCTCGGAAATCCGACAAAATGGATGCTTCCCGAAAGGACACTGCTTCCCGGCGAGTTCCTGCTGATCTGGGCGGATGACACCCCGTCGCAGGGTGAAACCCATACGAATTATAAGCTGGCCAAAGAAGGGGAGGAGATCGGTATATTCAGCAATGCTGAATCGGGACATATCTTAATGGACTCAGTCACCTTTGGTCCGCAGAGCGTTGATATTTCACTGGGACGGGTTGTAGATGCAGCCCCGGAATGGAAGTCCTTTACGATTGCCACCCCCGGTGCACCAAACTCCGCATTCGGAGAACCAGAACTGGCCGATATGAATCATACTGACATCTATCCGAATCCCTGTTATGGGGATATTCTTTATTTCCAGAGCTTTTCTCATATCTACCTCTTCGATATCTTTGGAAGATTGATCAAAGAAAAGGAATACGCAGACCGGATGGAAGTGGAAGATCTTTTTCCAGGGATATACATCATAAAGACCGCAACGGGAACCGCTACGAAAATAGTGATTCCGTGATGGAATGCGGATGACGAGGAAAACGCGGATGATCGCGGCTATGAAATCCGTGAAGATCCGTGTAATCCGTATTCCATTAAAGAATGATCACCTTTTGCATGGAAGTCTTATCGTTCACACTCAGCTTCAGCAGGTAAACACCCGGTTTCATGTGCCTCTGATCCAAATTGATGCTAAAGGAATACGTTCCCGGGGCAAGCTTGCCGGATTTCAGAACATGCATTTCCATCCCTTCCAGATGAATCATTTCGATCCTGACAAGAGAAGACTGATCCAGCGTATAATTGACCATGAACTTATCCCTTGCCGGATTAGGGTATACCAAAAAGCCGAAAGTGGATTCCGGAAGGATCTCCTCCGTACCGGTGTTCAAATCCGGCGCGGCCAGCTTCTGATCGGTATAGAACCTGTACTCACCCGGTTCAAGCGCAATATCCGCATGAATGTCTGTCACCACAAGGGAATCACGCGTAAAGTATTCGTACCAGACTCCCGTATGCTGGAAATTTGGATCCAGGGTGCCGGCAATCACATTGAAGTTACCCAGAATGGTTGCAGAAACAGGATTGCCATTCAGGTTGATCCGCTTCATGGCACTCGTCACCGCCTGTGAGAAGTTGGTAGTCCGGAAGAAGTCCTGCTCCTGTTTCAGCTTGATCATCGCCGTGTAGAAGTCGTGAAGGTATTTCCTTCGGAAGTCGTCAAGAAGATTCCAGCGGATGGGTTTGGGCCCGGTTCGCCCGTTGTAGTTGATCGAGTCGTGGTATCCCATCTCGCCAAACTGCCAGATCATCTTGGGTCCGGGAACCGACAGGAAGAACAGGGTGGCCAGCTGAGCCCTTTCCAGGGCAACAATCGTATCCTGAATATCATAGTCGTCTTTGGCCCGGCCATACGTGACATTTTTGTACATCATCCGCTCCTCGTCATGGCTTTCCATATAGATCACCGCATGAGGCTTTGTCCAGCCCCTCTGTTTATACGACGCCCACGAAAGGTTCGAATTATTCACATATCCCATCGAGGCTTCGGTATAATGGTAGTTTTCATTACCCCAGAGCAACATCCCGTATTCAGCCAGAATCGTTTCTTCCTGGTTCTCGGCAAGATGCTCCAGAATGACCAGGGCATCGGATTTTGTGGCCCGGATCGTATCTGCGATTCGCTTGAGGATTGCTACACGCGTATTATCCAGTTTACCCCATTCGGTTGTGTTGCCCAATGTGTTTTTTTGCGTGAATCCTTTTGAAAGATCAAAACGGAACCCATCCACGTGGTACTCATTCAGCCAGAAGGTGACCGCCCGGTCGACAAACCGCTTCGTATCAGCACTTTCGTGATTGAAATCATACCCGACATTGTAGTCATGCTTAGGAACCTGGTTATACCATGGATTATTGGCAGCAGGGCGGTTATAGTCTTTATCCCAGTACAGCATCACCATGGGCGACTGCCCGAAGGAATGGTTGAACACCACATCCAGGATCACTGCGATGCCATGTTGGTGGCACTCGTCGATGAACTCTTTCAGTTTATTCTTTGTACCGTAATATTTATCCGGTGCAAAATAGTACGAAGGATTATATCCCCAGCTAATGTTCCCTTCAAATTCATTGACCGGCATCAGTTCAATTGCATTGATTCCCAGGTCTTTCAAGTAGGGTAGAGTATCAATGAGCGACTGGTAGCAATGCCCATGGACAAAATCGCGCACCAGCAATTCATAGATCACCAGGTCGGTAACCGCCGGAGGTGTAAATCCAGTCGCGGTCCAGGTATATTCTTCCGGCCGTGTCTGAAAGACCGTGGCAATTCCCGTAGTTTTGCCTTCCGGATAAGGGATCAGGTCAGGATAGGTTGCATCGGTGATGTATTTATCGTTCCACGGATCGCTCACTTTTTCCGCATAGGGATCCCCGATGAGGATCTCACCGTCGACCCAGTACTGGAAAATATATTCCCTGGAAGGACTCAGACCGTTCAATTGCACCCAGTAATATTTTGCATCCGGTGTACGGTTCATGTAGGTTGTTTCCGCAACCTCCCAGTCGCTGAAATCACCCAGGGTGAACACGTAATTCTTGTAGGGCGCATACAGGCATAGGATCACGGTGTTCTCATCGATCACATTGATCCCCTCAGTAATGCCAGACGGAAGTTCCATGACCGGTGGATCGGTCCTGACAAAATAATAGATGGAATCCGCCACAGATGCCGTATCATTTTTTGCGATGACTTTTACCCTGTATTTCCCGAAGGTTTCGGCAACAAGTGAATCGGTAATGCTGTTTCCGGCTGCTTTCTTTTTCAGGTTATTGTTGATATACAGAAAGATGGAGTCGGCTAACTGCGATTCTGCATTGACAAAGATCGTATCACCTGTTTCGACGATATTTGCATTTTTATCAGGGTAAACAAAGGTAGTTTGCAGTCCGGCCTCTGTAATATCAACGAAAATATCTCCAAAGGTCTCCGTTTTCCCTTCCAGCCACTGGCCGCCCACCTGCTGGGCGCTTCTGAATACGAAGGCCATCTGCAGTATTTTTTCACCTGCCGGTACATTATAATATTGTCTGACGGTGGGCGTGATGGTTAACTGGTAAAGATCCGTCCCGATCCTGGTCATCTTGCATTTCGGGATGTTTTCTCCCCAGTCGGCCTGGACATATTTCCAATCGTTGGGAGCCGTACTGTTTGGGGTAATCACACCCGTATGGGCGTAAACATCTCCGGTATAACTAGCAAGTCCCGCGCTGCCCAGGGCTGCGTTGAAGGTGATGACCACTTCATCCTGATCAGTAGGAAACGTCGGATCAGAGGAAATAAGCTGGGAGAAGGAGAATGAAGGGGTAAGGATGAAGAATGAAAAATGAAGGATTAAAAGTCGAAATTGGGACTTTATCATGTCTTTGAGTTTGAGGTTCTGTAAAGGTTCAGGTGGGCAAAAATAGTGAAAATACGTGAACGATCACTTACCCCGGACAAATGATCACCCTTAGTACACAACCAGCTTCTGTACCGCTCTCATGCCACTTTGAGTGGTAATGTTCACAATGTACATACCTGTTGGCAGATCATCGGTCACGATAGTAACGATATTGTTGATGTCATTCAGGTGCTGGGTGATCACCTTCATGGTTCTACCGGTGATATCCGATACACAGATGGTAAGGTTATCGCTCAGCTCACCTGTGTTCAGTCGCAGATTCACATTGCCATCAGCTGGATTAGGATAGAGTATAAAGTCAGATTGGGTTGGAACATCTTCCAAACCGACTACGTAGGGCCCTCCGGCCAGTTGCAGCTCACCCAGATCAGCGGTGTTGGACCCATTGGATCCTGTTCCAAACCAGACCGTCTGGTAATCGCGGCCGGTTCCGTTATCGCTGTCGTTGTTGCCCAGGCTCCAACCGATCACCCTGCCATTTCCGGGTGCAAATCCGATATTGCTCCAGGCAAACCGCAGTTCAACATTGTATCCCAGGTCAGTCGCGATCCAGATGGCTTCATAATCAGTGACCGGAACTCCGTCCGGATCGGTCCACAGGTCTGACAGGTTCAGTGCGTCCAGGATCATGCGTGTGTCAAAGTCCTCATCGTATAAACCGTCTTTGTCATTGTTCCCATCCAGAAAGAATTCGATACCGTCATTATCCCAGGGATTCCCTGTGCCTTCTACCACTTCATCCGTCACCCTTACCCCGATGTACAGGCTAACTCCGTCCCATATGGCACCCCAGGTCACCACATTGTTACCCGGTCCCTCGCCCTGGACAAGGTGATCACAACCATATTGAAAGTCATATTCGTAGAGGTCACCATCGACAATGATGGGTGTTTCCGTAAAATAAGCATACGCTACGCCCTCATCTGCCGTTGCGTTCGTGAAGGTGTAGTTTCCTGTCATCTGATCCAGGGTAATTCTGTATCTGCCAGGATTGACCTGAATGGCCGGACCATTGAAAAGCATGCTTCCGTCGGGGAAACCGGTTCCGCCCCAGAAAGGATCTTCAAGGTAATTTCTCCTGAAGACAACAGCATAGTCGTTATCGAATTCGTATGTAACGACAGAGGTTCCGGGCTGGTCCGACAGTTCGTGAAGGATGATATCCCCGAGGGTTTCGTTATAGAGGCTGATACAGGGATTTCCAGGATAGCCAAAAAACAAATGACCGAACATGGAGGTGCCTGTCTGATTTGTCTGATCACCGTTCCACGACAGCCAGTATTCCGGCCAGCCGGGTGTCACATCGTCATCAGCGTTCTGGAGGTCAAATCCAATCCTTGACCCGTTCTCAGGATCCATTTCCAGCACGTCACGGGGTATCGCAATTTCGAAGTTATACCCGTTTGCCGTCTGCAGCATGGCAATGCCGGGAACGAATGACGGGCCATTCAAGATAATGTAGTTTCCGGTCGAATAGATTCTTATCATAATGTCATTCGGTTCGTAAGGGCCACCGGAATGATCAGGGTCAATAAACACTTTAATCCAGTCGTCTTCAAAGACATATGCATCATTGACCGTACCACCGATGTAGAGGTAGTCATTATTATATGCAATACCGAAATGAACCTGATTCAGGTCATCCGTAACTTCTCCTTCTATAATCCTGGTCAATTGTTGATCGAGTGTCCATTCCATCTCATCCAGTTGCCCATCGAGGCTCATGGCAGAAACTTTTGTTGCAAAAACAGATTGAATCGTTTTTGTAAAACAATAGTCCCATGAATCGTGGTTGAAGGTGAT
This sequence comes from Lentimicrobiaceae bacterium, assembly GCA_017993235.1. Taxonomy (GTDB): domain Bacteria; phylum Bacteroidota; class Bacteroidia; order Bacteroidales; family JAGONC01; genus JAGONC01. The sequence goes on along the minus strand of JAGONC010000061.1, from coordinate 1,432 downwards.
CAGATAACTGCCTTCCGGCACCTGTATCAGATGGTCAGGATCATTCAGGCCATTCTGGCAGAGGGTTGTGCCGCCCCAGGTGTTGGTGAAGGTCATGTCAGCGTTTTCTCTGAACAGCACTCCTGTGCTTTGTTCGAAGGTGTATTCGAGGATGAAATTGCCTGGGTCCGACGGGTCACGGGTCATCCATACATCCGCCACAGGATCCCCATCGCCCCAATTGTTGAAATCTCCCACAAGACCGATCTCACCGCAGATGCCCGGATTGGGAGTGAAAGCATATTCGCCGGTACTGGCATTGAAAGTAATGTCATAGGTTCCCTGAACCAGGGGGATATTGGGACCGTCCTGGAATCCTGTGCCGGATGGCCAGCTGCTGCTTCCCCAGTGGATAGTCCAGTCATTGTTCTCCCTGAATTTTACGTAAGAATCCGCGTACCAGGATCGTGACAGTTTCCACAGGTTGGGATTCGCCGCATCCCGGTTCATGGGAATATCGCCTGTCCAGCCGGTGAAATCACCAATGATGCTGATAAGACCGGATGCTGACTGAAAATAATATTCTCCGGTGATGCAATTGAAGGTGACAAAGTAATCGGTTGTCAGTCCCGTGCCATCCAGGGGTACCGGAATGTTCGACCCATTCTGGACACCGGTTCCGGATGGGAATTCATCGCTTCCCCAGTTGACATACCATTCATGATCTTCGCGGAATTTCATTTCAACGATATTATCCTCCCCATATTGATCGTCTTCTTCGGTTAGTGTAATGAAGGTAGTCCAGAGATCAGGATTGATCGTGTCGCGCGTCATGTAATGATCCTCAGCCCACCCGCTGAATTCACCGATCAGGCTGATCATTCCGCATTGGGAGCTTGCATTCTGGATAAACAGAAAGGTGATCACAATAATAAAGAGTAGTTTTTTTTTCATGGCATAAATACAGGTTTAGCATTAAAATACAAAAGGCTGCCCCGTTTCCGAAGCAGCCTTTCGTTGTGTGTGAAATCTGATGTCATCAGTAAACAATGAGCTTCTTCACTGCTCTCTTGCCACTTTCAGTGAAAATGTTAACAATATACATACCTGTCGGCAGATCATCGGTACCAATGGTGACGATGTTATTGATGCCATTCAGGCGCTGGTTGATCACCTTCATGGTTTTACCGGTGATATCCGATACGTAAATGGTAACGTCCCCGTTCAGGTCGTTGGTTGTGGTTTGCAGGTACACATTTCCGCTGGTAGGATTCGGGTACAGGTTGACACTGGTGTTGAAGAAGATCTCTTCAAATCCATAGAAATAGTCACCGCCTGCCAGTTGCAGGTCACCGAGGTCAGCCGGATTGCTCCAGTTGCTTCCTGTTCCGTACCAGACAGTCTGATAATCGCGTCCAAAATCATTGTCGCTGTCGTTGTTGCCCATGCTGAA
>JAGONC010000060.1 GCA_017993235.1 Lentimicrobiaceae bacterium | reverse complement strand
GATGGTGATCACCGCATGGGGCCGGTGTTCAAGGGTAATGATCCTGCTTCTGACCTGCCAGTCACCGGTGATACATTCATATCCTTCTACCTGACTGATTTCATCCGGATTCACCGGTTCCGTTACAACTTCTGCAATCCGGGCGTAAACGGTATCGTACCGGTGGTCCAGGGGAATGATTTCGCTAAAGAGCGGCAGGTATCCGTAAAGCGAAGGGTTAAAGGTGGCGCCGTCGAAGTCAAAGGATGTAAAAGAGATTTCCTCATTGATCGGATATTCATGAAAACCTTTCCAGTCAATTTGCCGGGTCATGACCGGTTTCATGACCATAAAGCCCGATGCTGTCAGGATCAGGAACAAAAAAACAATCCGTTTGACGTAGCTGTAAGTCATACTTTCAACCGTTCATTAGCAAATGATCATCGAATGATGAGGAGTTTATTCGAGTTTTCGGATGATTTTCCATTGGCGTCACTCACCCGGATCCTGTAGATGTACAATCCCTGGCGGACAAAATTTCCATACTGGTCGCGGCCATCCCATTCGATCGGTTCGGGCCGGTACCCATCCGCATCAACCTCCCTTGCAATTGTCCGTACCATCTGCCCAAAGGTATTGAATATCCGTATCTCCACCCGCATATTTTCGCTGTGGTTGTTCAGCTCGTAAGTGAACCAGGTTCTATCGCTGAATGGGTTGGGATAGTTCAGTGGATCTTTCAGTACCATGTCATCCGAACGGGTCACGACGAAATGGATGGTGGCTTCTGATGAGTTATTAAACGCATCCCAGACTTTCAGGCTGATCTGATGTTCGCCCTCCGGCAGGTTGAAGTAGGGATAGGTAACCAATCCGCTCTGGAACGTATTCAGGTCAGCCTGGTAATAATCGTTGAGCACTTTCAGTTCTTCGGTGTTGTCGTCCATCACGGCGATAATATCGTGACCGATTCCATTTCCGACCGTATTGATGCTGCTCTGGTCCCTGATCACAGCAAGAAGGACGGGATTTTCGTCAGTGATGCCTCCATCCCTGAAATAGACATTATTCATGTAAAGGCTGATCTCCGGACCATTTATGTCAGCAGTTGCCGTAGTGTCATATCCACCGATGACGATGTCATCGTAGAAGCCGTTGGCATCGACAGATCCATCTTCAGCGTAAAAGCTCATCTTCCCGTAGTCGTACTTATAGGCAATATCTTTGGGTACCATAAAGGTCAGGTTGAATTCCCCGTTCTCCACATGGGATTTACCCTTGTAGAGAATGCTTTTTTGGATAACGTAAGCCCGGGGATTGCCACCGTCGTTGGCGAGGGTAATGACGGTCTGGGATTTGTCAAAGACCGTGGTGCTGAGCGTCCCATTGAAACTTTTCAGGATCGCTCCGTCGTAATCCGTGACTTCACCGGTAATGGTCACTGTTGATAATGCATGAATGGTATCGGGCTGGGGACCTGTGGGGATGGAATTTATTTCAGTGACCACGACATTGTATTCCGGATAGGCGAGATGCTGTGCCGGATCACCCAGCAGGATGAATTTCCTGCCATTGTTGTTGGATCCGCTCTCGCGCTTGGAATACAGGATGATATCTCCCATGGTGGGGAATCGTCCGTCAGTTGTTCGGAAAGCGTAAGAGTAGAAGCTTTTATTCAAGGTGAAGTTAGGGCTTCCAAACGTGGCTCTTGTGGTGGTAAACAAAGCCAGCCCCCCTCCATTGGGATTGAGGAACACCCATTCACCGGCCGATGTCCGCTCAGGATCATCAAAACGGCTGAATTCACAGGTTGCGGTCACAAATACCGGCATGCGGTCATAATTCGTCCAGCTGTTGATGTCGGCCAGTTCCAGAACCCGTTCATGAGCCCAGCCCACTTCGCCTCCATGTCCGGTATAGTTGACGATCAGGGCTCCTTTTTCCACCTGGTCGTTGATGGCTTCATTCACTTCAGGATAGCGCTGTCCGCCCGGAGTGGAAACCTGGGTGTAGGAGTCAAGGTAGATCTTGGTCACATTGTAAATGGGATAGGTAGTATCCATGTAATCTGCCAGGTTGTCTGCATCATCCAGGTGAATATTACTATCCTCATCGTCGGCGACAAAACACACAACATTTCTCCAATCGCTCATGACACGGGAGGAGGGTGTGGCATAATGGATGATCTTGTCAACCGCAACATTGGCTTCATCAACGGTTGCCACGGGCAGCCTGCCCACTCCGATGTCGAGCATGTCGTTCTCACCTGTTCCCTCTCCGTCATCCAGACAACCGAAATAATCGTCGGTGACATAGGATAGGACCGGACTCAATGATTCAACCGACTGATAGGTGAGAATCAGGTTGGTATTCCCACTCAGACGGTTTTTATTGTCATAGGATCCATCTCCGAACAGGAGCAGATATTTTGGTTCATCACCCGTCGCTGCACGGTCGTAGATCATCTTTATAAAATCACGTATGGCCGTGATGTCCGGCATGCCGGATGAGAATTCGTTATAGATTGTGGAGAGGGGCACAACAATCGCTGTCAGACCATTATGATCCCTGTGGAACTGTGCAAGACGCCCGGCTGCTTCCAGGAATACCTCGGGGGCAATGATGATGTAATCATGGCGCTCAATCGAATGAAGATCTTGATTTTCAATTTTCTGAATAAACGTGACCGCGGGAAAATCATTTCCGGTAAAGGCAACAAATTCTTTGATGGAATCGGTGTGGAGCCTGAAAACAAGATTGCTACCGCTTACTTTTGGCTGGACCGAACGAACGTTGGCCCGGTCCGAGACATCCCAGATGATAACAGAGGAGGAAGCCCCGGTGAGTGTGAATTCAGCGATTCGGCCTGGCCCTGCAGAGCGGGCATCCCGGAACGATAACAGATTGTCGGTGAAGGAAAGCATTCTCCGGGCGTTCACTTCCAGATAGTTCAACCAGCCGATTGAGGTCGACGTTGTTTTGTTGTACTTTATGGAAATATCGACCTGCGGACCTGCGGGCAGGAATTCCATGGATGTCACAGCTCCCCGTGCATAGAGACTGTTGTAGGATAAAAGGATGGGTGAAACGGAAACGGTTTGGGTTTCACCACCAGCCTGAATCCGAAAGGAACTGCTGACCGTTGACCGGGCAACCACGCTGGTTTTAACGGTGACCGTTGAAGTTTTATCCATATTGGCAAACGCAAATGAAAAAGGATACTCCGTAACCACATCAAAGACCTCTCCCAGCCATTCCCGCCCTGATTTAATTAGGTTTACGCCATCCACTTCATGCGATGCATAATCATTGAAAGAATTGACCCAATCCGTTGCAGGTTCAGATGTGCTTTCAACGGGACTGATCCGCTTGCCAGGACCCAGGTCGCAGGTAATAAAGTAATTCGTTTCATCAGCATACAGGTGGGTGGTATGCTCGAAGCGCTCGCTGTAAGGATTGTACTGCCAGGTTACGGGTCCTTCCCCGTAAAACAACAGGTAATCCTGTGCGTCCATTCGGCCATCTTCCTCACCGGAAATATATATGCTGTTTTCCAGCATATCATCATACCGTGTTTCTCCACTGTTTTCAGGCATCATTCTTCCTCCATAGCCAAACAGGCGTATATTCCGGGGATCGGTTGAGGTAACAGGGATACCCATTTCCGAAAGTTGTTGGGCAGTGATCTTGTACATGCCTGTTTCCTTGATGGCAATTTTGTACCAGTTTCCGGTCGCCATCAGGGAAGAGGGGCTGTAAATCCGGTTTACTGTCTGTCGGTCAGTTACCTGCACCGGATTTGTCAGGATTTCGATATCAAAGGAAACCAGTTTTTCGAAGCCACCCAGGATAAGATCTCTTCTAAGCGGAACAAACCAAAAGGCCAGGTATGGTTTTTTCTTTTCAACGACCTTGGCTGATTTCACGGATATTTCATCGCCAATGTACTCCAGATCCGATATCCTTTCCTGGCTTATCTCCCCGAATCTGTCGAAAATCATGCAGGTAAGCCTCACTTGCGGATTTTGCCAGGAAGGATCCCACTCAAGCCGCTCATAATAAACCGGCAGCTGACCGGATTCTGGTTGGTAAATGGCACCCTTGAACCCAATGAACCAGATGGAATCAGTAGGGCTATAAACCATTTTATCCGTCGTAAATCCCTCAAGATTACGTGACAGGGACTGAGCCTCTGCTGAACTGCAAAGGAATCCCATAAATAAAATAAGGACGATCCATTGAGTTTTCATCCCTTTCGGCTTAGTGCAAATATCCGAAATTATTACGAACCTGAAACATATAGACGTTCCGAATCGGGTAATCGTTGCCTGCTGATTCTAAAGCGCAGATTTTAACGGGTTATTGCCTGGATAAATAAACATTTTTATGAACAAAAGGTTTCTTTACGTAATAAATGTTTCTGATCAAGGTGATTATAGCAATAAAACATAGGGATCAGAGTTTAAATAATAGTCAGTGACTTCGGGGAGAAAATAAAAAAATATTTGTAATATTGTACCCGATTTTTGAAAAAGTAGGAATGACAGGGAAACTTTTCGTGTTTAACCTATTGATTGCCTGTGTGCTGTCTGGATACACCTATGGACAGGATCCTGCATTTTCACAGTTTTATGGCAGTCCCATGTACCTGAATCCGGCTATGACCGGATCGACGTACTGCGGGCGGCTCACCTTGAATTACCGTAACCAGTGGCCGGCGATACCCAAGGGATATGTGACCTACCATGTTGCCTACGACCAGTTTATGGAGAAGATCAGCAGTGGTTATGGTGTGATGTTCACGGCCGACCGTCAGGGGGATGGTGCAATTTCTGCCCTGATGGCCAGCGGTCTGTATTCCTTTAAATTACAGGCAACCGAGGATATCCGGTTGGATTTCGGCGCACAGGTCACATATCAGCAGATGAGGGTTGACATTGATAAGCTGGTGTTTGGAAATATGATCAATCCAAATGATGGTTTGATCGATCCCACCGCACTGGATCCCAAATTTTATGAATCAAAATCAGTGGGTTTTGTGGATTTTTCCGCTGGAATCTTTGCAGGATACAGGGACATTCTTTACGGAGGCCTGGCCGTTCATCATCTGACAGAGCCTGAAAACGGATTCAATCAGCCCTCTGACAGTAAACTCAGCATGAAGTTCACGGCCCATGCTGGTACCCTGTTCAACCTTTCCACAGGACGTTTTGGGGAGGCGGAAGAGGATGATATTACGCTTTCGCCCAATGTTTTATACCAGCAGCAGGGTGAATTTCATCAGTTGAATGCCGGATTATATGCCACCATCAACCCCTTTGTAACCGGCCTCTGGTTCCGCCATAGTTTCGAAAATCCGGATGCCGTCATTGTCCTGCTGGGTTTCAGGCACTCTTCCTATCAGATCGGTTACAGCTTTGATTATACTCTGTCTAAGGTCGGCATCAGTTCAGGAGGATCCCATGAGGTTTCTTTCCGCTGGGAATTCTGTATTTATAAGGAGGATTACAAAAAAAGAAGGATAAAGGCAATAGAATCACCTAGTTTTTAGTTATAGATAAAATCACATAAAGTTCAATACAATGATCAGGCAACGAAAAATTATCAGTCTTGTATGCATTGCTGCCCTGCTGGTTGCTTTTTCCGGGTGTTCAAAAGATGGAATATCCAAAATCGGGAAAAAGGAAACTTCCAATACCACAGGATGGGCATACAATGATCCGAAATGGGGTGGATTTGAGGTAGCTGAGGAAATTCAGCAGATCACCGGGCCGGGATTGGTTTATATCGAAGGAGGTAGTTTCGTCATGGGAGCCACGCAGCAGGATGTGTTGTACGATTGGGATAACATTCCCAGAAGGGTTACAGTCAACTCCTTTTACATGGATGAAACCGAAGTGGCCAATGTAGATTACCTGGAATACCTTTACTGGCTGGGAAGGGTTTTTGGCGCCGATTATCCCGAAGCGTTACGGAAGGCACTGCCGGATACCCTTGTATGGCGTGACCGTCTGGCTTTCAATGAACCATTCGTTACTACCTACCTGCGTCACCCTTCTTATAAAAATTACCCGGTAGTGGGTGTATCCTGGGTACAGGCCAATGATTATTGTGTTTGGAGAACCGACCGTGTCAACGAAATGCTGCTCATCAAAAAGGGCATCCTTCAGCCCGATCCCGACCAGCGGAATGAGAATAACTTCAATACGGAAACTTATCTGGCAGGACAATACCAGGGACTGGTCAACAAAAACCTTCCTGACCTCAGTCCTAACGGGAACCCTGATGGCAGGCCTGTCCGTTTTGAGGATGGAATCCTGCTCCCGGAATACAGGCTCCCAACAGAAGCAGAGTGGGAATACGCCGCTTACGGCCTGATCGGAAATACGATGAATGAGCGTATTGTGGAACGGAAGACCTATCCATGGAACGGAACCTACGTCAGAACCGACGAAAAGAAATATTACGGTAATTTCATTGCCAATTTCAAAAGGGGAAGAGGTGATTACATGGGCGTGGCAGGCAACCTGAACGATGGTGCACTGATCCCGACTGAAGTCAGCTCTTACTGGCCCAACGATTTTGGGCTTTATAACATGGCGGGAAATGTGGCTGAATGGGTTCTTGATGTTTACCGCCCCCTCACGTACCAGGATGTTGCCGACCTGCAGCCCTTCAGGGGTAATGTGTTTACCGTCAAACAAACCGACGAGGATGGTTTTCTGGCTCCGAAGGATAGTCTCGGCAGACTAAAATACAGGGAAGTTACACCGGAAGAGGCAGCCGGTAGAAAGAACTACCGCAAGGCTGATAATATCAATTACAAGGATGGCGATTATTCGTCGACCATTGCTTCTGACTGGATGACGGAACCTGCAGCGACCAATACCACCCAACTGATGTACGATTATGGCAACACTTCCCTGATCAGTGATAAATCAAGGGTTTACAAAGGAGGATCCTGGCGGGATCCGGCCTACTACCTGAGTCCGTCGGTAAGGCGTTACCTGGATGAGGAACAATCCGCAAATCACATCGGATTCCGGTGCGCAATGACACGAATGGGATCATCTTACAGGGGAAATTAATGAACACTTAATTCATGAATGCTACACCCCATCCTGATCGAACCGGATGGGGTTTTGTTTTTCCAACATGTTGATCCAGGATCTCTATCAGGTTTTCTTAAAGCATCCTGTCGTCTGTACTGACAGCAGAAAGAGCATTAAAGATGCTGTATTTTTTGCCTTAAAAGGGACTTCATTCAATGGCAATGCCTATGCCCGGGAGGCGCTGGATAAAGGCTGTGCCTATGCTGTGGTCGATGATCCATCCACAGCCTGTGATGAACGGTACCTTCTGGTGAAGGATGGACTGGAGGCTCTCCAGCAGCTGGCCCGGTTGCACCGTTCAAATCATCCCATTCCGGTGCTTGCCATCACCGGTTCAAACGGGAAAACCACCACCAAAGAGCTCATTCATACCGTCCTGTCGAAAAAGTATCAGACGATTGCCACCCCCGGTAACCTGAATAACCATATTGGAGTCCCCCTCACTCTCCTTTCCATCACCGGACAGACGGAAATCGCTGTTGTTGAGATGGGGGCCAATCATCCCGGCGAAATCAGCTTGCTGTGCCAGATTGCATTGCCTGACCTGGGGATCATCACCAACATCGGTCGTGCACACCTGGAAGGTTTCGGAAGCTTTGAGGGAGTGATCCATGCAAAGAATGAACTCTATATCTCCGTCAGGGAGAGGGGAGGCACCCTGTTTGTCAATGCGGACAATGCATTCCTGATGCACCTTTCCGAGTCCATCAGCAGGGTAACCTATGCTATTAATTCAACGGCATCTGTCATGGGTAGCTGCATATCTGCAATTCCGTTTCTTAAAGCGCGTATTACTGATGCTGAACAGGAAAAAGTATACCCCGTATCGTCGCAGCTTACAGGTGTGTATAACCTGGAGAATATGCTGGCAGCATTTACGGTGGGCCGTTATTTCCATGTCGATGCCGACAGGATCATCCAGGCCATCGAGGGATACCGTCCGGGCAATATGCGGTCGCAACTGACCGAAACAAAGTATAACCGGGTGATCGTCGATGCGTACAATGCAAATCCTTCCAGTATGGAAGCAGCCCTGATCAATTTTGCAGGACTTCCCGATCCCGATAAATGGCTTGTGCTGGGAGATATGCTTGAACTGGGAGCTGAAACGATGCGGGAACACCGCATCATTATGGATCTGGTCATTCGTCTGAACCTGAAAAAGGGCCTGCTTATCGGGGAGCATTTCTCCCTGGTGGATGTTCCACCGGGATTCCTGACTTTCCCTGATGTGGAGAAAGCGCGGATTTTTCTGGAGATGAATCCCATCAGGGGCGGGATGGTATTGCTCAAAGGATCACGGGCCATGGGACTTGAGAAACTGATCGGAATTCTTTAATCATGGTTCATTACACGGCAATCGGAGTTATGTCGGGAACCTCACTGGATGGGGTGGATGTAGCCTTGTGCAGGTTCAGGGAGAATAAGGGTAGCTGGTCATTCACGATTTTGGAAGCCATTACCTATCCCTATCCCGAAGAATGGTGCACCCGGCTGAAGGGAGCTCATCATTGCGACGGTTTATCCCTGAGCCTGCTGCATACTGCGTATGGCCATTACCTGGGCTCCATCGTGCAGGAGTTTATCCGACAGGTAAGGATCGAACCCGGGATTATTGCTTCGCATGGGCACACCATCTTCCATCAGCCTGAAAAAGGGATGACCCTACAGATCGGCAGCGGGGCAGCGATGGCAGCGGAGACCGGAATACCGGTGGTCTGCGATTTTCGTACCGCCGACGTGGCAAAAGGAGGCCAGGGTGCTCCCCTGGTTCCTGTGGGCGACCAGCTTCTGTTTGGCATTTATGATTATTGCCTGAATTTGGGCGGATTTGCCAACATCAGTTTCCGCAAAGGCGACCGAAGGATTGCAGGGGATATCTGTCCTGTGAACTTTGTATTGAATGCCCTCGCATCCAGGCTGAATCACCCGTATGATCCGGGGGGTACCCTTGCCCTGCTGGGTAAAGTGGATGACTCCCTACTCAACACATTGAATGCGCTGGATTTTTACTGCCATGAATTTCCAAAATCACTCGGGAGGGAATGGGTTTCATCGAATATCAGCCCTTTGATGGATGACAGTGACCTTCCGGTCACCGATCTGTTGCGAACCTTTAGCGAGCATGTGGCCTTTCAAATTTCCAGGATTCTGGATCAGAATCCCGAGCATAAAATGATCGTTACAGGAGGTGGCGTCTACAACAGTTTCCTTCTGGATTGCATCCGTTCCCGTACGGTCAATCCCATCATCGTCCCCGATGACCGGATTATCCAGTACAAGGAAGCTCTTATC
>JAGONC010000059.1 GCA_017993235.1 Lentimicrobiaceae bacterium | reverse complement strand
GATGCCGCCAGCCAGTCATGAATACTTCCGGCTTTGATTCCGTGAGCAGGATTGGATCGGGTAAACCGGTATCGGTAATGCTGACCAGTTACAGTACGACTCTGGTCGCCAACGGCATGGATGAGGCCCGACTGCGCATTGCCGTCACCGACAGCCTTGATCGTGAGATCACCTCTGCTACGGATTCCATCCATATTTATATTACAGGAAAAGGCAGCGTCCTCAATACAGACGGAAGCGAACTATCTCGTTTTAAAGATACAACCGGGCAGGATTATGTATGCTGTCAACTGAAGGATGGGCTCTGCAATCTCCGGTTCATTGCGGGTACTGAACCGGACAGGATCAGCATTGTAGCAAGATCGGAGGGAATGTGGCCCGGAAGCCATGAGATCCACACCGTCCCGGCTGACTTTGTCATGATGCATCCTACACCGGATCAGTGTCCTCCGACCACAAAACTGATCGACCGGATGATCGGTGCGGATATTTCCTTCCTTCCCCAGATGGAAGAGCGCGGAACAACTTTTACCGAAAACGGGATCCAAAAAGATGCCCTTGAGATCTTGAGGGACAATGGATTCAACTATATCCGCCTGCGTATCTTTGTGGATCCCGGGCATGAAAAAGGTTATTCACCGGGTAAAGGATACTGCGGATTGGATGCCACGCTGGACATGGCCCGACGGATCAAAGAAGTGGGGATGAAGTTGCTGCTGAACTTTCATTACAGCGATTACTGGGCCGATCCTCAGCAGCAGTACAAACCTCACACCTGGGAGGGGCTGGATTTCGGAACGCTGACAGATTCTGTGAGAACCTACACGTCTCGTGTAATCATGGCGCTACAGCAACAGGGAACGCCGCCTGCCATGGTTCAGGTGGGTAATGAGATCAACCATGGCATGCTCTGGCCCGAAGGTCATATCAGCCATCCCGATCAGCTGGCCGCTCTTTTAAAGGCTGGTGTGGAAGGAGTGTATGCTGTGGATCCGGATCTGCCGGTGATGATGCACATTGCCCTTGGTGGCCAGAATGAAGAAGCTGTGTTCTGGCTGGATAACATGATCGCCCGCGGAGTGGTCTTCGACATAATCGGCCTGTCGTGGTACCCACGCTGGCATGGCACCCTGGAGGATCTTCAGAACAACCTGTCCGACCTGTCACGGCGCTACCACAAGCCCCTGAACGTAGTGGAGTATTCCAACTATAAAAAAGAGGTACACGATATCATCTTCAGCCTGCCCGATGACCTTGGCAAAGGTGCCTGTATCTGGGAACCGCTCAACTGGCGCAGCGGACTGTTCAATCAGAACGAGGAGGTTACGGAACTATTTTCGGTTTATCATCTAATAAGGGAGAAATATCTGGGAGATTGAGTTTAAGATTCAGTATTTATGATTCAGTATTTGATGATTTATTTACCATTTATGTTTTCCGGAAATCTGCATATCATCTATTAATCATCAAATCAAAAATACCGAATACTGAATCATAAATAATCCCCCTCCCCACTTTTATCCAAAGAAAAGATACCCTATAAAGATGGCTGCCACGATCCCTGCAAGGTCGGCGATCAGCCCGCAGCCTACGGCATAGCGGGTCTTGCGGATATTGACAGCACCAAAATAGACCGCGATGATATAAAACGTCGTGTCGGTGGCCCCCTGGAAAATGCACGACAGGCGGCCGACGAACGAATCGGCTCCGTACTGGTTCATGGCGTCCACCATCATTCCACGGGCCCCGGATCCGCTCAATGGTTTCATCAGTGCGGTGGGAAGCGCCGAAACAAATTCGCCGTCCATCCCCAGGGCACTGACAAACCACCGGATACCCTCCACCATCGAATCCATGGCACCGGAAGCACGGAAGACACCCACAGCCACCAGGATCGCAATCAGGAACGGAATGATCTTCACCGCGATCCAGAATCCCTCTTTGGCTCCTTCGATAAACGTTTCGTAGACATTCACCTTCCTGATGACTGCCAGCGTGATGAAAGAGATGATGATGCCGAAAAGGATGAAATTACCCGCCACGGCGCTAATGGTGTTCACCTGCTCCTGAGGTATGATGGTGAAATACCAGATGATCCCTGCCACCAGCAGGGTAAAGCCACCCAGGTAGGCGAGTACAACCCGGTTGAGCAGGCTGATGCGCTGGATCAGCGCTACGGAAATGAGTCCAGCCATGGTCGAGAAAAAAGTACTGAGGAGGATGGGGATGAATACGTCGGAAGGATCTGCAGCGCCCATCTGGGCACGATATACCATGATGCTGATCGGTATGATGGTCAGGCCCGAAGTGTTCAGCACCAGGAACATGATCATCGGATTCGAGGCGGTCTCCTTGTCCGGGTTGATGGACTGTAGCTCGTTCATGGCCTTAAGTCCCAGCGGTGTGGCAGCATTGTCGAGGCCAAGCATGTTGGCGGCAAAGTTCATCATGATGGCTCCGGAGGCAGGATGGTTCCGTGGAATATCAGGAAAAAGACGCCGGAACAGGGGCCCGATGGCACGCGACATCATGGTCACGATCCCTCCCTGCTCACCCACCTTCATCAGACCCAGCCACAGGGTCATCACACCGGTGAGTCCCAGGGAAATCTCAAAACCGGTCTTTGCCATATCGAATGTGGCGTTCATCATCGCCGGAAAAACCTCCGTGTCTCCGTAAAAGATGAGTTTGACCACACCCAGGATGAAGGCAATGATAAAAAAAGCAATCCAGATGTAGTTCAGTACCATATGTTCGGGAAGGGATGATGTGCCTCTGCGAAGATAAGCAAAGGCTGGTAATGTATATATGTCAGGGAGAAATTTACTGAACAGAACGGGAGAGAAGCTTACTTCTGAGGTTTCAGGGTTTTAATGATCTGTTCTGAGACCTTCTCAAAAAGGGTATATGCTTCGGCCACATACTTAGGTTCCATATCAGCAATGTGGGGAATGGGTTGCTTGGTTCCGGGCATGAGAATGTTCATGACATAATCCACCTTTTTTTTGTCCTGGTCGTCGCGTGCATAAAGCATTATATCCCTGTATCCATTGTAATCCATCACATAGATCCTGTCAAAATCGTCAAAATCCGCCGGGCCAAACAAACGTACCATGTGCTGGCTGAGATCAATCCCCCGTTGCCTGGTAAATTCCAGGGTTACCGAATCGACCGGCTCCCCTATCAAATGGGGCTCCAGACCAGCCGAATCGATGATGGCCGGCATGTTCATTTCCCGGAATTTCTTCCGTAAAATACCCGCTGCCATTGGTGACCGGCAGGTGTTATGACTGCAAACAAATAAGATCCTGATCATTTTTTACTGTATTCTGATTAAGGTAAACACAAAACCAAATCTCACATAAGATGACTGATGAACTTGACTAAATTTTCAAGAAATAAAAATACACATTTTTTGACATTGATCATGTAAAATACCAATGTAAATTTTATCAGCATCGCGTCAGCATGTTCTATTCGTTCAGGATTTTCCTGCGTGTAGTCATCAGCCCAATTGACATGATGATGCTGGTTACCAGGATGATCAGGAAAAGAAGTCCCGTGTCGATACCGGGAATTCTCAGGGTATCGGGAATGGTCAGAAATAATAAAATGCTGATCAACCCCCGTGGATTGATAAAGAGTTCGGGTTTCAGCCCTGACCGGTTAACCCACTTCAGGTACACTGCCCGGACAAGGTAAATGACAGCCAGGATAATGGCGCCATACCCGGCAACTTCCCAGTTATTCAGTTCATCCAGACTGATAATGAATCCGAAGATGACGAAGAAGAAGGTTCGGACCAGAAAGGCGCTTTCCGCTGAAAGACGGTAAAGCTGAAGAAGATCATCTTTGTATTTGGGATAAAGGAAATATTTCCTGAAAAGGGGAAGACGGATCTGCTCCGCATTGTTCATAAACAATCCCAGTGCGAGGACAATGATCAGGGTGGATAAGTGCCATGCCCGCCCAATACTGTATACAAGAACCAGAATGGCCAGGATCAGGAAAAATTTTACCTGGTGATTGATACGGCCGATGATGTAAAGTAGCAAAAGGCAAAAAACTGAGGAGACAACCAGGACGATGAGGGTGTCAAGACCAAGCCACACGAAGGAGACAGCGTTTATCTTTTCATTGAATAGTAAAAAATTAAAAAGAATGATCCCCAGAATGTCGGAAAAGGTTGATTCATATACCACGAATTCCTTTTTCCCGGTTTCCAGGCCCGACACCGATGGAATGGCAATGGCAGAGCTGATTACGCTGAAAGGAACCGCATTCAGGAGGCAGGTCTGAAAGGGAAAATCTGTAATAAGATGGATGATCCAACCGATGACGGCTGAGGATGCCAGGAGGATGATCAGGGCTGAAAGAAACGACCTTCGGATCAGGCTGTGCCGTTTTCTTTCATATTTCAGTTCCAGCGCACCTTCAAATACAATGAGAATCAGTCCAATTGTCCCGAGGGTGGGAAGAATTGTGAAAAGATTGATGTCGGGAAGGCGAAGGGTTGTCACAATGATCTGAAGTCCGATTCCTGTGAGCAGCAGGAGCAGTACCGAGGGAAATTTTGTCCGTCGTGCGATGATGTCGAACAAGTACGAAAAAATGACCAGACTGCTTAAAATGATCAATATTGTATATGTACTCATGGTATGGGAATCGTCATTCTACGATGGCAATCTTTTCGCTCCACCTGGCAGTGCCTGCATCTACCAACAGCAAATACATGCCAGTGCAGCACCGGCCGGTATCAAGTTGCAGGAGTTGATCGCCTGCCTGTAATTCAGCACGTGATTCGTAAACGATTTGTCCTGACGTCGAATAAAGATGAAAACGAGCGGTCAGGGGCTCATGAAGAGTGAAAGTCACGTTGAGCTGCTGATTAGCCGGATTGGGAAAAGCCCTGATTATATTCCTGTCGGGCAGTCTGTTTTCACCCGTCCCCATGAATGACGGCGGGAAGAAATAGGGCAACATTACGTCAAGGGTAGCGCGCCACAATCCCCAGCTATGCCCTTCCGGTAGTTCCTGCCAGGAAAGGTCATAACTATTGCTGAGAAGGAAATCGCGAAAATCACGCATATTTTGCCACAGGCTTTCGTACGTGCCCCAGACGCTGGCCCATCGGATAGGCTTTACCTCGCTCTGGGTGATCAGTCGATAAGCCTCATAATTATTGGGCTGAAAGGCAGCGGAGTGCAATCCGCATTTCCCGAACAGGTCGGCATGATGATAACTGATCAGCGCTGAGATGTTGCCTCCGTATGAATCACCAATCACCGCACGGGCAGATGGTTGTGCAAGAGTAAGGTATTTTCCGTCAATATAGGGAACCAGTTCGTACGCAAAAAAGGATTGATATTCATCCCGAAGCCCCCCGGCATACTCAATGTTCCGGTCGTTGGGACGGACGAATACACCAATGACAGGACAGCACAGCGCACTGTCGATCAGGTTATCCAGTACTTTATCAGCATATCCAAGACTGATGTATTCATACCCATCCTGAAAATACACAGCAGGATACCGCGTGGAGTGTAACGGATCATAGCCCGCCGGCAAATAGATCTTAATCTGGAATGTTTTATTGACATACGTGCTGAAGATCTGGTCGGTTAAAACGGTTCCAATTTCAGTTCCCGCATAGGTTCCAATCTCCCAGGGCTGCATATAGTCCGGCATGGCCAGTTCGGAATTCGGTCCATAGCCACCAGCGACCGTGTTCGGATTCAATGGATCCAGTATCCAGTTTGAACCGTTCAGCACATATTTATAGTCCAGCCGGGCGTTCATTTCAAATTTTACTGAATGATAAAAAAAATCGGTCGCCTCGATTTTGACCAGGTTGCTTCCTGCAGGATTCCATCCGTTAAAATCCCCGGCAACCTGCACCGTTGCTGCGTTCCCCCGGTAGATGAACCGTGTCGTGTCAGTTGTAATATAAGGAAATCCGGATGGTGTAGTTGCGACCATAAAACTGTCCACCACTGCCATACGCTGGTCCTCCGGAAGGGAATTCAACCGGGTAATGAATGCATCAAAGCTTTGTGAAAAGCATTGAATGAAAAACAGAAAAGGCACTGCTGATCCCAGGATCCATTTTTTCATAATTCATGAAGATCAAATGTGTGGATAAAAGTAATAAAAAACACCGTTTCAGGTGATTGTTGAAAACATTACGCTAAACATTATTCTGATCTCTGCTGTCATGGTAATCAGATCCCTGCAGTCAAATAAATCCTATTTTGCAACAAATTCCAATTTTCTGTACTTTTATCGCTCCGATAACCTCATCAAACGATCTCTTCTTGAAGGCACATCTATTAAAAATTATTGCGCTCCTGCCTTGCATGGCATTTTCATGGTCACTTCATTCGCAGGATCCGATTCCTCCGGCGGTAAAGAACAACTTTACTGCCGTTACTGCCTATGACGAAATGTGGCCGTACCTTCAATCACTGGATAAACGATCCGACCTGCTTACCATGGACATCATCGGACGATCGGTGAATGGGAAAAACCTGTATGCGCTGATGTATTCTGCCACACGGTTCGGCAAAGACCGGTCAAAGATCAGGGTACTGATCTTTGCACAGCAGCACGGCAATGAACAGTCGGGTAAGGAAGCTGCCTTGCTGCTGGCTGCGGAACTCCTCAAACCCGAAAACCGTTACCTGTTCGACCGTATCGATCTTGCACTGGTCCCCCAGGTCAATCCGGACGGATCCGAGCTCAATCAACGGCGTAATGCGAACCAGATGGATCTGAACCGCAATCACCTGATCCTGACTGAACCAGAGACCATGGCCCTGCACGCTCTCTTTGACCGGTACCGCTTTGAAGTAACCCTGGATGTACATGAATATTATCCCTACGGAGGGGATTGGGAAAAATATGGATACAGGAAAAACTCAGACGTTACGGTTGGAACAGCCACAAATCCGAATGTTTCTGAAAAAATCCGGAAACTGTCAGACGATGATTACCTTCCCTATATCTTCCGTTACCTGCATGAAAGGGATTTCTCTTCGTTCGTTTATTGTCCGGGTGGCCCTCCGGAATTGGCCTACATAAGACACAGCACATTCGACATCAACGACGGAAGGCAAAGCTTTGCGATCCAGAATACCTTCTCATTCATTCAGGAGGGAATGAATGGTGAAGACAGTTACCTGGAGAATCTCCGTCACCGGGCAGGAGGACAAATGGTTGGAATGCGCGGATTGCTTGAGTATACCTGGCTTAACTGTGTTAAAATAAAGGATCTTATCGCTGCTGAAAGGGAATTGCTGGTTTCCGGAAATGCCGACCGGCAGGTATCCATCCAGTCGGAACATGCCAGCGTTGGCAGTCAGCTGGTCATTCCCCTGTTTTCGTATTCGTCGAAAATGGATACCCTGGTCAGGGTAAACGACTACCGCCCCGTAGTTCGGTCCATCAGTGATGTGACACGGCCTTATGGGTACCTGATCCCAAAAGGATCAACAGAACTCATCAGCTGGGCCAGGCGCCAGTCGTTTACGATAAACACGCTCAAAGCAAAGGAGGATCTCCGGATCGAACAGTATTTTATTGCAGCCGTCGACTCGATCGACTTTGAAGGGGATACCATTATCAATCCGAAGGTCTCGGTTACCGAAATCCGGGAATCCATTCGCTTCAGGGATTATTATTTCCTGCCAGTCAGCCAGCTGAATGGCAACCTGATCATCCTGGCGCTGGAGCCAAAATCGATGCTGGGTCTGGCAACATACGAAAAGTACTCCCATCTGATCCAAACCGGTAAGTTTTACCCGGTGCTTCGGGTATTAAAAAAATAAGGACTTAAACCTGATTGTTACACATGATAAAACCATTGCTATGCTTATTGAAAGAATAGAACTGCGCCACGTTAAACTGGTGCTGGTGAGTCCATTTGTAACCTCCATGGGAACCGAGTACGACGAAGAACATATCATCGTCAGGGTGGATGCTGAAGGGATTACCGGATGGGGTGAGAGCGTTGCCGAAGGTACACCTTTTTACTCCTACGAGACGGTGGACACCGCATGGCACATACTGAAGGATTTCCTGATCCCATCGGTGCTGGGCAAGGATATTGCCAGTGTTGGTGCAGCCATCGAAGGATACGCAAAAGTCCGCGGGCACATGATGGCCAAAGCAGGCCTGGAAGCCGCCCTGTGGGATGTAATGGCAAAAGCGGATAACAAGTCGCTTTCCCGGATGCTGGGTGGAATTCGTAAAAAAATTGATGTCGGGGTCAGCATTGGGATCCAGCCCTCGGTTGCAGCGCTGATCCGGAAAGTGGAAGGATACCTGCATGAAGGATATAAACGGATCAAGATCAAGATTGCACCGGGCCTCGATCTGCAGTTTGTGGAAGCGCTTAGGAAGGAGTTTCCTGGTCTCATGCTGCAGGTGGATGCCAACTCCGCTTACACCCTTGACGATATTGATTTGTTCAAAAAAATGGATGGCTTCAATCTACTGCTGATCGAACAGCCCCTGGGCTATGAAGATATCTATGACCATTCCAAGCTCCAGCGTGAACTGAAAACACCCATCTGCCTTGACGAAAGCATTCATTCGCTCGACGATACCCGGGCCGCCATTGAGCTCGACAGTTGCAGGGTGATCAATATCAAACCGGGTCGCGTGGGTGGTTTCACCGAATCGATCCTCATTCATGACTATTGTGCATCGAAGGGCATTCCCGTCTGGCACGGAGGAATGCTGGAATCGGGCATCGGCCGCGCTGGTAATGTCGCCCTGGCCTCCCTGCCGAACTTCACACTGCCGGGCGATATCTCCGCCAGCAGCCGGTATTATACGGAAGACATCGTCGATCCGGCCTTCTTTGTAAATCCCGATGGCACCATGGATGTACCCGTCAATCCAGGCATTGGAGTCGAAGTGAATCTAAAGAAACTGGATAACGTAACGGTACGGATGGCTGCCTGGAAAAAAAGTCAGGTTTAGATCAGCCAACCATCATTTTTCCATTCGCCATCAGCTTAAGGATATGAAAATCATTGCTGAGCAGCAGAAGATCGGCGTCATATCCTTCCCGGATATATCCTTTACCGGGTAGTTTCAGGATGTCGGCCGGGGTGGAAGTTACCGGCTGAAGGGCCTGTTCCAGCGGGATCCCTTCCATTTGCACAGCGTCCCTTACCTCACGGAGATTGGAGGAAGGCTTTCCCATTTCCAGTTTGACCAGTTTTCCGGTTTCGAGATCAAATCCCGGCAGGGAGCCACAGGAGTCGGAGGTAAAGGTAATATGACCGAGCGGCACTCCGTTTTCCAGAAGAAGTTTCAGTGCTTTGGAGGGTTTGATTTCCTCATCGGAATAATACGGATAGGAACTGGTGGTAATGTCAACATATCCTTTTTTACCATATTCCTTTGCATCCTCAAAAATATAGTGGTTCCGGTTGCAATGGGTGGGTAGGAACTGCTTATAACCCAGCTGACTC
>JAGONC010000005.1 GCA_017993235.1 Lentimicrobiaceae bacterium | reverse complement strand
AACGATCAGGTAATGAATTCCAGATAATTCAGATTATGAATCACCCTGAATGAGGAATGATCGTAAGTATTCAGGAATTCCTGAGGTGGTTTGATTTTTTTCTCAGTCCATTTGAACTCGAATCCTGCCAGTTCCCCACTGGATTCTTCAATGAAATCAATCTCTTTTTGATCGTAGGTTCGCCAGAAATAATAGTTACTGGAATGGGAAAGATAATGGTTCCTTTTTAGCCTTTCGGCAATACAATAATTTTCCCACAATCGTCCGGTGTCATCCCGAATCGGGATACGATTGAAATTGGAAATAAGAGAATTCCGGATGCCATTATCCCAGAAGTAATAACGCCGGGATTTGGCGATCTCCTTTCGAAGATTGCGGCTGAATGCCTGTAATGTGAAAATAATGTAGCATTTTTCCAGAAGCTCGAGATAACGCCCTATGGTATTTTTGTTGACTCCCAGACCAGTGGCAAGTTCATTGACAGAGACATCATTACCGATCTGAAAAGCAAGCAGCCGCAGCAGGTTCAGTATGAACAGGGAATCTTTGATATTATCAAGTTCCAGTATATCTCTCAATAATACCCCATTTTTAATGGATTCAAGTATATCCTTTCTTTGATTGTCAGTCTCAGCAGTGATTACTTGAGGGTAAGAACCCCAGATCAAGCGTGTTTCAAGATTGTCTCTTGCCTGAAGGTAACTTTCATCCAGTTCTATCTGGGCGATGGGGTAGAGATAAAAAAAACGGCTCCGTCCGGTCAGTGGCTCACCAATCTGATTCCTGAGTTCAAAGGCAGAAGATCCATTGACGAAGACCATGATCTCTGGCAGGGCATCTGCAATTAACTTGAGATTATTGCCAATGTGAGGAATTTTTTGTGCTTCATCAATAAAAAGGTAATCATAACCAGCTATAAATCGTTTGAGAACACTAAGCCGCTGGCTGGACAGGATCTCTGCCACATCAAGATTATCGCCCTGGACCATCAGGATTTTCTTGTCTGTCAGGACGGTTTTAATATGTTCCATAAGAATCGTTTTACCGGTCCTTCTGGCCCCAAATAAACCAATGACCTGACCAGGCCTGAAACTGTCTAAAATCGCATTAGTTAATAATCTTGGTATCAAAGTAGCTATATTTATATAAATTTAGTTAGTAAAAATACAAAATTAAATAATATTTTGATACCAATTGGATGGAATTTTATAATT
Source organism: Lentimicrobiaceae bacterium (assembly GCA_017993235.1). Classification (GTDB taxonomy): domain Bacteria; phylum Bacteroidota; class Bacteroidia; order Bacteroidales; family JAGONC01; genus JAGONC01. Next base: position 134,759 of record JAGONC010000005.1, on the reverse strand, counting down.
TAATGCATATTGCAGCCCAAGGATTGCGGAGGTTAGATCTTTATGATTTTTGTGGAAAAAGGGATGACATCCTGTGCTGCGGGATGTCATCCCTTACCACGGATTTTGACCCATTATCCCTTGCATCTATACAAAAAATTGAAAAAACATATTTGGATTTATTACAAAATATACTAATTTTATCCCATGATTTATTACAAAGATGGGAATATTCGAAAGAAAGATCATTAGGTTATTGGATGACTGGGCGGGAAAAACACAACGTAAGCCACTGGTCCTGAGGGGAGCCAGACAGGTAGGAAAGACTTCTGCCGTTACTGTTTTTTCAAAAGGTTTCGACCAGTATGCCTATTTAAATCTGGACAGACCAGAAGACAGAAACCTGTTTGAGAATGACCTTCCTTTTCAGGTACTGCTTGACAGGCTTTTCTTTTTAAATAGGATCGAAAAAAACGATGGCAGGACATTGATATTCATCGATGAAATCCAAAACTCACCACGCGCGGTAAACCTGTTGCGTTATTTTTATGAAGATACGCCCAAACTTTACGTAATAGCCGCAGGGTCCTTGCTGGAGTCGGTTATCGACAACCAGATCAGTTTTCCGGTAGGCCGGGTCGAGTATCTTGCCATGCATCCTTGTTCATTTGATGAATACCTCAAAGCATCTGGTGAAGACAGAGCGTTGGCCCTGCTGGACCAGCTCCCTGTCCCAGAGTATGCGCAGCCGAGGCTGGATGAGTTGTTCCGTCAATATGCTGCTGTTGGAGGTATGCCGGAAGTCGTGGCCAGTTACATAGAGAACCGGGATCTGGTCAAACTCGGTTCAATCTATGACAGTTTAATTACAGCATATCTGGACGATGTGGAGAAATACGGGCGTAACACCACCCTCAGTCACGTTATCCGGCATATTATCCGATCATCCTTTCGTTTTGCAGGGCAACGAATCAAATTTGAAGGATTCGGTAATTCAAATTACCGGTCAAGAGAAATAGGAGACTCCTTCAGAACACTTGAAAAAGCTATGTTGCTCCAATTGGTTTACCCGGCCATAAATACACGGCTGCCTATGAATGTTAAGTACAGGATACCCAAACTTCAATTGCTCGACACAGGACTGGTAAACCACATGATCGGATTGCAGGTAGAGCTATTGGGTGCGCGATCAATCGAAGATTCCTGGAAGGGAAAGATTGCCGAACATATAACCGGACAGGAATTATTTGCTTCAGAAAATTCAGTTCTGGCCAAACTGAATTACTGGCTCAGAGATGTCAGAAATTCCCAGGCTGAAGTCGATTTCGTCATGTCATTCCAGAATTTACTGATACCTGTGGAAGTAAAATCCGGTAGTAGCGGTAGATTAAAATCGCTTCATCTGTTTATGGAGATGGCTCCCCATCCGTGGGCTGTGAGAATCTGTTCGGGTAAAATGAACCTTGAAAATGTCGTCACTCCGGCAGGCAAAAAATATTCATTGATCAATGTCCCATTCTATCTTGCGGGAAGGATAAGAAACGTACTTGAGTACTTTACCGGTAATAAGCCTGACTCTATTCCAGCAGGTAATCGGATTTAAAGCAGAGCATCTGGAAGCTGATCAATTCGATGAAGATTTCTATTTTTGCACAACTCTAATTAAAAATCCATCACCATCTCATGAAAAAAATCAATATCCTTGGATTGATCCTTTTAATTCCGTTGTTTACCTCTGCCCAGACCAAACTTCTCACGGTCGAGGATGCCAGCGGCATGAACCGGGCGCTGATGCCTAAAACACTTCGCAACCTGCAATGGAAGGGGACCAGCGACTATTTCACCTACATCGACAACAACGACCTGGTGGCAGGACACGTCAGTTCCGAAAGCCGGGAAACGATCCTGAACCTGGCAACGCTCAATTCGCTGCTGAAGGAGAAAGGAACCGACACCCTGAAGCAGTTTCCCCCGGTTACATGGCTGTCTTCCGATAAATTCATGTTCTCCCTCCGCCAGAAGGTCTTTACCTTTGAACCCGATACCGGCCTTCTGGTAAAGGCAAACAGCTATCCCGATAAAGCGGAGAATGTGGACATTGACCAGAATACCCTGTCGGTGGCCTACACCCTGGAGAATAATGTATGGATAGCTATTGATAATCAACAAATCAGAGTTACGGATGACCGTGATAAAGGGATCGTCAACGGGCAATCGGTCCACCGCAACGAATTTGGCATCAACAAAGGCACCTTCTGGTCACCTAAAGGGAATTTTCTTGCTTTTTACCGGATGGACGAGACGATGGTGACCGATTATCCGCTGGTGAGCATCACGTCGCGGCCTGCAGAAGTGAAAAACATCAAATACCCGATGGCCGGCATGACCAGCCACCAGGTGACCGTTGGGGTGTTCGATCCGGCAACGGGGGAAACCGTCTTCCTGAAAACGGGCGAGCCTAAGGATCAGTACCTGACCTGCGTGACGTGGAGCCCCGACGAACGTTCGATCTATATCGCCGTGCTGAACCGCGACCAGAACCATCTGAAAATGAATCAGTACGACGCCCGGACAGGGGCCTTCGTCCAGACCCTTTTTGAGGAAACGGACAAGGAATACGTCGAACCGGAACATCCGCTGTACTTCCTGAACTCCATGCCCGACAGGTTCATCTGGTTCAGCGAACGTGACGGATACAATCATCTGTACTTATATTCGACCGACGGGATCCTGATCCGTCAGATCACCAGTGGCAAATGGGACGTATCGGAACTGCTGGGCACCGATCCCGCTGATGAGCTGGTGTTCTATCTCTCCAATGAAGAGGGTCCGATCCAGCAGCATATCTATGCTAAAAACCTCACCTCCGATGTGACAAGGAAGTACTCCAAGCTGAAGGGAACGCACGGGGCCATCCTGAATAAAAACGGTCAGTATGTGATCGATATCAACAGCAGCTGGAGCGAGCATATTGCCAACGAATACGACCTGATCAACAGCCGGGGCAGGATCGTGCAGGTACTGCAGGATAACTCCGATCCTTTAAAGGAATACAAGCTGGGGGAGACCACTGTTTTTACGATCAGGGGCAGCCATGGCGATGATCTTTATTGCCGGATGATCAAACCCATTGATTTCAACCCCGCAAAGAAATACCCGGTATTTCTTTATGTTTATGGTGGGCCGCATTCCCAGATGGTGACCGACTCATGGCTGGCGGGAGCGGGATTGTTCCTGAATTACATGGCGCAGCAGGGATATATCGTTTTCACACTCGACAACGGGGGAACTTCTAACCGCGGTATAGAATTCGAGCAGACCCTTTTCAGGAACCTGGGTTCCGTGGAGGTGGATGATCAGATGGCGGGTGTGGCATACCTGAAGACTCTGGAGTTTGTCGATCCCCAGCGCATCGGGGTGAACGGATGGAGCTACGGCGGTTTCATGACCCTCTCGCTGATGCTCAGGCATCCCGAAGCCTTCAGGGTGGGAGTGTGCGGCGGACCGGTCACCGACTGGAAGTATTACGAGGTCATGTACGGAGAGCGGTACATGGATACACCGGAGGCGAATCCGGAAGGGTACAGGAATTCTTCATTACTGGATATGGCGGGCAACCTAAAGGGAAAGCTGCTGGTGATCCATGGCACCGAAGATCCTACCGTGGTATGGCAGCAAAGCCTGGATTTCATTGACCAGTGCATCAAAGCTGGGGTGGATGTGGATTATTTTGTGTATCCCGGTCACGGACACGGTGTTGGGGGAAAGGACCGCGTGCACCTGAATCAAAAGATCATCAATTATTTCAGGGAGAATCTCTAGTTTTTACGTGAGCCACTCATGGGACTCGAACCCACGACCTGTTCATTACGAGTGAACTGCTCTACCAGCTGAGCTAAAGTGGCGTGATATGAATTTGCCGGTGCAAAGGTAAGAAAAATTTTATTTCCGTTGCATGGATTGCCAGTTAAGGTTAGAACCAATATTCGGATTGAAATCCGGATCCGGTGAAATGATATACTCTCCAAGCGAATTCACCCACGCATTGTCATATCCGGTAGGCAACTCAACAGCCTGCTCCTTGAACGGATCATAGTAACGGTCGACTCCCCGCACATAGTCGCTGAAATCTTCAGCAATTTTATCACCCACAGCCTGGCGGTCATACCACGACTGCAGGTTGTCCTGCCGCATCTGATCGCTTTGCTGGGCCAGCATCCGGCTTAGCTGACCGATGTCGTGTATCTGCTGGATCTGTTGCTTGATCAGGTATTCTACGAGCTGGACATATTTATTGTACCAGTTGGGATTGATCTGAAATGAATAGGTGATCGTCTGGAAGATGGGAGAAGCAGCCTGGAGCTTACCCTTTTCCGCCTTCATCGAAAAGATATAATCAACGGTCCAGTTGGTGTTATAGGTGACTCCGCTCCACGACTGGATGGGGAAGGTATAATACTCTACAACGCAGTAGATCTCTTCCTCAACCGCACGGCCGTTGCTGGTATATTCAATTTTGATCTTGGCGCCGTCAGCAGAAACCTCTATGCCGGGTTGCTGCTTTCCTGCGCCCACGGCTTTGGCCAGTTCGGGAAGGTGCTGTTCCTCTATGATCCTGAGGTTCAGGGCATTTTTCCTGAACCTTGGCAGGATGATCTGCCTGATGGCCTGCTGCGCATCCACCGGGGGGGCCACCTCATTGCCAAAGTACCTGGAGCCAACCGGGTTAAGGGAGAGCAGGCCCTGGTTGGTGCTCCACCAGAAGGGTTGATTCGGAAAACCTTCCCATTCTTCGGTACCGCCGGGACTGGTGACTTTCATGGCGGCTGTGGCAGGCATGCCGGGATTATCGAGTAGCCAGATGAGCCCTCCCGAAAATTTCCACCCTTCTGGCATCAAAAAGCTGAATGCTTCTGCTCCGGTCCCCTGCTGATCGATAAAACTGTACCGCTTGAATTTGACAGGATCGTCCTTCTGCTGTGAATACCCATCCACATTATCCCTGGCTCCGGATGATCCTGATGAAGGCTGGCTGTTGCACATGGTGAACCATAATGCGAAGAAGAGAAATGGCACGATGGTAAATGTTCTCATTTGGTCATTGGTATCAGGTTTAACTAATAAAATCCTTTCCGGGCAGCAACGCTTGCATGATAGATTCGGTGTCAGTAGCGTTCGTACCCCTTATATACCCTGGAGATCTCCGGTGGATAGAGTGTCCCGGTATAGGAGACCTGTCCCGATGTTGTGCTGCGGATGGTAGCGTCGGCTTTGCCGTTGTCGGTCACCGTCAGGTGAATGTCGTACGTGCCGATACTGGTAAAGACGATGACCAGCACGTTGTAGGCGACGTATTTCTTTTTTTCGACACGGGTTACTTCATATTTGGATACACTACCTGAGACGGTGACACCGCCCACTCCGTTCCAACCAACTCCTGATGCAGAGCCCAGCTGCATGGTTGCACTGGCCGAATCAATGATGATAAAATTCAGGGATGGATTGACGGGGATCATCACTCCGCTTTTACCGGAAATATAATCCGCTTCCAGGACAAACCGCTGGTTGTTGACCATGGTCCGGGTGACCTGTTTCATCCATTCCTCCTTCTGGCGTTTTTCTTCCTTTTTCGTTTCGCGGGAGCTTGTTTTTTGCGGTTCCTGGCCCGAAGGCTGATCTGTTTGTGCCAGGCCCTGGCAGGCTATTGCAATACCAATGAGTAGGATGATGAGTCGGTTCATGATGATCAAATTTATTGAGAACGGATTTTAACAATTATCACGCCATGATAAGAGTAATTCTCAGATCCGGACCGTCACCAGAGAGTGATAAGGAATGGCGCGATAGGTGGTTATGGCATCATCCTGTGCGACAAAGACCATGATCCAGGGTCTGTAATCAGGAACCTGGAAGCGGGCCAGGTTGCGGATGATGTTATCAACTTTCCGGTGCAGGTTTGTATGGACGAATTGACTGTATATCTCGTTCTTCTTGTCCAGCTCACCCGTCTGAACGATGATCAGTGTGATATCCTTATTCAGGAACAGGTGATAGGTTGCCGGAGGGGGAGGCATGGTGTCACGGATCGTTTCCTGCCTGGCGGCCTCAATGGTATCGGCAGGTGCTTTCTGAACGATGATTGGCTCCTTGACAATGGTGGCACGGCATGAATCCACCCTGAAAGGCGTATCAAACAGCTGCACAAGGGCGGAACGATTCATATTGCTGAAAACGGGACTCTTTTTAATGTGATGTACCCTGGCCTGGTGGATGGCCACTCCTTCCAGTTCCAGCATCAGCAGGCTGTCGTGCATGTCGAGGGTGAGGCTGATCGAGTTATTATTGGCCATTGCCAGCCGTGACCGCAGTAAGGATTCCTCTTTGCGGAGTCTGAAAATATCATCATTCATCAGGATATGATCGGATTCGCTCCGGACCGTATCCGAATACAGCTGATTCAACCTTTTTATCTCATGCGCAGGCATTTTCAAGGTCATCGCCAGGGCATACACCATAAAAGCGATGGCGGCAAGCCCTGTAATGAGCAGCGTAATCCTGCGGGTTCTCCTGATTGCTCCGATGTTCATTTCTAGTAGATATACACTTTTGAGCCAGCGCTCATGGTCTTATACACTTCCTCCAGATCCTCGTCGCCCATTCTGACACATCCATGGGTGACGGGTTTTCCCAGCAGCCGCTGGTAAAGGGTGCCGTGGACCATATACCCGTTTCCCAGGTCCAGCTTGTATTCACCCAGCGCATAGGCATCGTAGCGGGAAGGATGGTTCACAGGGGGTATGGGCAGTCCTTCCTCGATGTAGGCCCAGTCAGGCTTGGTCCATACAGGTGCGGTCTGCTTGTTGAGCACTTTGCGAACTCCTCTTGGCGTCTTAAAGATCCATTTCTGTTTTTCACCGGCTTCCAGCATCACATACTTGCCTGTTGAACAGAGACCCTGGCGTACGAGCTTCTTTTTCAGATACAGGGCAAATTCATTCTCATTGGTGTTGATGGTGAGGTAGGCGGCAGCAGGAGTAAATTTATCGAGCTGCTTCTGAAGTTTGGCAATGGAGTTTTCGATGGATGCAACTGCTTTTTCAAGATCGGCTGCCGTGGTATCATGCACAGGGATGGCGCTGGCCTGAGGTTTTTTTATCCTGAGCGACCTTTCCTGGGCATAGGGTAATGCATAAAGAACGAATACCGTGAGCAAAGCAAGGATGGCAGCTGTTTCCAGGATCCATAGAGCGAAATTTGCGAAAATCCTTATGGGGGAGCGCTGCCAGAATCCTCTCCTGGCCTGACGATCGTTTCCCTCTTCCGACAGATGGTTTTGATGATGCGTGAAGGAAGACGAATGGGTACGGTCTGAATCCATGTCCATAATCCTGAATAGGTTCTTTACTTTTATTCAAACACTTCTTTTATCCCAACCAGGGATCCGATGATCGTGACGGGCGTGCCTTCGCTGACCACATTAAAGATCACATCCATGTCCTTGTTGGTGAGGGCAATGCATCCATCCGTCCAGTTGGCTCCCCGGCCTCCTCCTCCGTGGATCTCGATCATGCCGCCAATCTGAGCTGATCGGGAGATCCTCCCTTCCTTTACATCTTTTGAGAATCGTTGTTTGTCCTCCCCATTAGGATAATTAAGCAGCAGGGCCTTGTAATATTTGGTCTGATGGTTTGATTTTTTCTTGGTGATCGTATAGAATCCTTCCGGAGTGGCTTTATCCCCTTTATATCGTTTGGTGCCGATCCAGTTTTTTCCCAGTTCGGCATTGAAGGTATATTTCAAGGCACCGCTTTTATACACATAACATTTACCGGAAAACTTTTCTACCAGGATAGCGGCGGAATGATTTTTTCTGGAAAGGTCAATCGTTTGGTCAGCCCATCTCACCCAGGTGTTATAATTGCTGAAATAACTGGACACCATGTTATGGGTATACGACATGGCTTTATGGATCAGATCTTTCGCCTGGGTGAGCTTTTCGAGACTGGTCAGGTAATTGGCCTGTTCATAATTGACTTCACTCTCAGCAAGAAACAGCTTTCCCTTTTCGTATTTCTTTGACATATCTTCCCCAATAGGAAGGCGGTCAAAGATCAATTTGAAATCCCGTACTTCCTGGCGGAGTTGATCGATATCGGCCCGAAGGGTTTTCTGTAAATTTTTGGATTTCTCCACCGCATGGTCCCCTGCAAGCGTGGCATTGGTTCCAGCCAGGATGGCGCAGGTACGGCACTGGTCGAAGTTCCGTCTGAGGAAAAATTCCTGGTTCTGGAACTTCCAGAGGAGTACGGCTGAGTCGTACAACCGTTCAGCACGTTTAAACTGATCGGGGTCATAGATATGTGCATTGACAGACCTTGCCACGGAGATAGCCTGCCTGGCCTTGCTGATTTGCTCTATCGGAGGTTTAGGGGCAATTTGAACCAGGATAAAGGTAGCAACAGCACCCAGTACACCCAGGGTGAGCAGGGTTGATATCATTCCGATGATTCTGCGTTTTCTCCTTTTCATAGCCGGTTCGAATGATGCGCAAAAATAAAAAAAAATAAGGCTGTTCAACGCCTGCTGAACAGCCTATATTAACAAAATACGTTTAATAACTCAGGTTTAGAATTTAATCTTGGCTTTGGTCAGAACGTCCTTGATTTCAAGATTTTTTGCTTCAGCCTGCTGTTTGATCGCATTCACTTTATTGAGAGCACCCATAAAATCACCATTGGTGAGCAGGTTGGTAACTTCCGTAATGGCACCGTCAATAATGCCGAGTTCGGCTTTGATGGCCTCGACAGCTTCTCTTTCGTTCTTCCCCATGGGCAGTTTAGCTGCAAGGGTGTTGTTTTCAAGTTGCATGGTAGTCACAGCAGTCAGTATTGCTTCGGCTTCTGCTTTTACTTCCGCTTTTTTGGTTTCTGTGTTGGCCTTAATGGTGGCAGCCATGGTTGGGATGTTTGCCAGAATCGTTTTTACGCTTTTGTAGCTCTTAAAGAGTTTACCCTTCTGAGCTTCCACTTTTTCCAACGCCACTCTCAATGAATCATTGATCGCGGTGAATTCACCCGGCAGATAAATATCAGCCTGAGCACCCCTGACTTCTTCAATGGCAGCCTTGGCCGCATCAATCTCAGCCTGAGGCACCTTGGCACAACCAGCAAAAATCAGCATCATGCTGACAGCTGCAATGACAAATAACAGATTTTTTTTCATGGTTTTTCCTCCAAAAATTGGTTTTAATGAATGATTGTTCGATTATTTTTTAAAATGTAACAATTATCCTGATATCACGCTTAATTTCGAATTGTTAGCTTAGTTTCCTGCCCCCCTGGGTACGCAACAATAAAACGGAAAATGCCTGGAAGTACGTAAATTCATGGACTATTTCAGAAAATAGCTTTATGAAAAAAAATTGACCGTGCAAAGATAAATAAATATTTCGCTGTTCCAAATACTTTCATTAATTTTTATAAATAATTTAGCGAAATTATAAAAAGATGTAAATGTGATGATTATAAAGCTATTCGTTCAATAACTTTTTACGCTCATTTACAACGTATTCAATGAAATCAGCTAAAATCCTTCCCAGAGAAGAAGAAGGGTAGGGAGTCGGGATGGTGAGATTTGAACTCACGGCCTCCACGTCCCGAACGTGGCGCGCTAACCGGACTGCGCTACATCCCGAAGGGAGTGTGGGTGTCAGTGTGGGTTTGGGTGTGAGATGCAAAAATAGAAATAAAAATAGAGATTGGGTGGGAGTTATGTAAAAAAATGTAATTTGCACAAGGATTGAAATTACCCTGCAATTCCACCTATGCGCTCAGTTTCCGAATTACTGACAAGTATATTGCTGATATTCAGTTTATTATCCTGTCAGCCAATGAAAAAGAATCATCATTCAGCAGTAATCAGGCTGGCCACCTACAATGCTGCCCTTTTCAGGAATGAGGCTGGAGAGCTTCAGCGGGATTTGTCCGATACGACCGACAAGCAGGCACGGTCCGTAGCCGAAATCATCCAGATCATTCGTCCTGAAATAATGGCGTTGCTGGAGTTCGATTACGATCCGCAGGGCGCTTCCCTGGAGCTTTTTCAGCAAAATTACCTTGGCATAAGCCAGCATGGGAACGATCCTGTTTATTTCCCCTATACCTACGTCGTCCCCTCCAATACGGGCATTCCAACCCTGTTGGATCTCAACAGCGATTCGGTTCCCACGGGCCCTGAGGATGCCTATGGTTACGGCAGGTTCCCGGGTCAGTATGCCTTTGCAATCCTTTCGGCCTTTCCGTTTGATACGGCAGGAATCAGAACCTTTCAATATTTCCTGTGGAAAGATATGCCGGGTGCTCATCTGCCGACCGATCCCCTTACCGGTCAGCCCTACTATTCCTCTGAGATTCTGGATATCTTCAGGTTGTCCTCTAAAAACCATATTGACCTCCCCGTTTTTTTACCAAAGGGAACCCTGCATCTGCTGGTTGCTCATCCTACACCTCCCACGTTTGATGGAAAGGAAGACCGCAACGGTAAACGCAACTCCGATGAGATCCGGTTTCTTGCGGATTATATCACACCCGGTGAACGATCAGCTTATATCTATGATGACAACCGTCGTTTTGGCGGACTCGCTGAAGATCAATATTTTGTGATCATGGGTGATATGAATGCCGATCCTGCAGATGGAGACAGTTATAACCATGCAATCCGGCAGTTGCTTTTTCACCCGTCACTCCATCATCTTGCTGCCATGGAACAATATGTTCCTTCCAGTGCAGGGAGCTATGAAAATGCCCTTAAAAATCCCCGCAGGCATAGTGATAACCTTGGCAATCCCTGGCATGATACTTCAATCTGGGGATTACGGATCGATTATATTCTTCCATCAACCGGAATCAGGGTGGTTAACAGCGGCGTATTTTGGCCTGAAGAGGCTGATTCACTTTATTACCTTGTCAGGGATCAGGTTTCATCCGACCATTTTTTAGTGTGGATGGATCTGGCGTTGAAATGAGAGAGGAGAGAGGACGTGGTGATTTAGTATATTTGTGGATGTTTTAAATCATCAGCATATGAGAATAAGACTTTACCGCCTTTCCTTTATCCTTCTTGTTGCCTTGTTTTCAACGGGTGTGTGGTCGCAATGCACACCCGGAGATGGAATTACCTGCCCTGATCCGGAAAACAATGGGCAGGTGTGTCCCGACAGCCTTCAGGCTGCTTTCGCCGGCAGACTTTACAGCCAGTCGTTTACCATCCTGGCACCTCCGGTATATGTCACACCGGAGTCCGATACGATTCAGCTTCACCACATCACACTGGTTGAGCTGGCTAACCTTCCACCGGGTTTTACCTGGCAATCAAATTCCGTAACCAATGAGTTCATGATCGGAACCTATTACTGCGTTTTGATGGAAGGGACACCTGCAGTGGCCGGAAAATATCCCCTTCATATCACGGTTGGCGTCTACGTGAAACCTTTCCCGACTTTGCCGCCCATTCTGGTTGCAACGGTAACCGACTCCACCTCACTTTTCCTTGAAGTGAAATGGGATCCGAACGGTCTCAACACCCCATCGGAAAAACCATTGACCATACTGGGACCTAATCCCAATCCATTTTCAGGCAGTACGCTGATCGGTATTCATACTGACACCCCGGGGATGATTAACCTGCATATCTATGATCTTGTGGGGCAGCTTCGCTACACGGAACTCCTCCCTACGCGGCAGGGAGATAATTATTTTGCGTTTGACGGCCGTTCCATGACACGGGGAATGTATTTCCTGAAGATATCCACCGGCAATTTTGCAACAGCAGTCCGGCTGATCAAAATTGAATAACTATTCTTTCATGATCAGATCCCTTCAGCGCTTCCTCATTCCACCTGTTTTTCTGGTGAGCACCCTTTTGACCCTGGGTCAGGGAGTTACTATTCATGGAAAGGTGACCGATGTCACCACTTCTGAGCAGCTTGTCGGAGTGAATATTGTCGTTGACAGCACCACGGGAATTTCCACCGATACGGAGGGTAAATATGAAATGAAGCTGGGTCCCGGATGGCATCAGCTGAATTTCAGTTATATAGGATATATTTCCGTCATTAGAACCGTACAGCTTCCTGCGAATGAAAATCTTACCCTGAACATACAGCTGGAACCTCTGATCATCGAGCTGGGAGAAGCTGTGGTATCCGCGGGAAGGTTCAAACAAAAACTCTCTGACGTCACGGTGTCGATGCAGGTCATTAAGCCCGATTATATCCAGCAGACCAATACCATCAATATGGAATCGGTCATCAGCCAGATGCCGGGTGTGGATGTGATGGACGGGCAGGCCAATATCCGCGGAGGGAGCGGATACAGTTACGGAGCAGGCAGCAGGGTCATGGTTCTGGTGGACGATTTGCCGATGCTGACGGCGGATGTGAATGAAGTGAAATGGAACTTTTTGCCGGTGGAGAACATTGGGAATGTAGAAATCGTGAAAGGAGCTTCCTCATCCCTTTACGGATCTTCAGCCCTGAATGGGGTCATCAATCTTCGCCTGGCTCAGCCAGGGAATGTCCCGTCCACACGGATGTCGGTGTACAGCGGAATGTATTGCAAGCCCTCCAATGAAAGCATGGCATGGTGGTGGGATTCTAATCCGGTTTTCACGGGGGCCAGCATCGTTCATTTACGTAAGATTGGCAGCTTTGATCTTGTAGCCGGTGCCTACGCATTGGGTGATCAGGGTTACCGGGAGGAAGATTATGAAGAGCGATTCCGCTTCAATGTCGGCCTGCGTCATCACCCCGTCCGCATCGAAGGACTTTCCTACGGAGTGAATGCTAATATGCAGGAACAGCGAACCTGTGATTTTCTAATCTGGATGGATGCCGATTCCGGAGCTTTTCTGCAGCAACAGGAAGCAGTTTCCCCCACCAAAGGATTCCGCATTAATGTCGATCCCTATGCCAACTATTACGATGCTAAAGGAGGCCGGCACAGCCTGCGCACACGTTATTACAAAACCTATAACCGTTTTGATGAAGAGGATCAAAGCAAAAATAACGGTTCTGAGATGTATTACGGGGAATACCAGTACCACAGGGAATTTGTGAGAAAATGGTACTGGACAGCTGGAATGGCCGGTTCTTATGCCAAAACAGATGCTGAATTATTCGGGGATCATTACAGTTCAAATATTGCATTATTTACCCAGCTGGATAAGAAATTCATGGAACGGTTGTCGGCTTCCCTGGGAATACGCTGGGAACGATATACCCTCGACAGAACCGATGATGAATCTGAGCCTGTTATAAGGGCAGGATTGAATTATCAGGCGGGAGCATTTACTTACCTTCGGGCTTCTTTTGGACAGGGTTACCGTTATCCCTCCATTGCAGAAAAATATACCTCCGCCACACTGGGATCACTGAATATTTTCCCCAATCCTGATCTGCAGCCGGAAACCGGTTGGAGTACCGAACTGGGTTTACGTCAGGGCTGGAAGCTGGGGAGATGGATGGGTTATGCAGATATTGCTGCATTTTGGATGGAATACCAGGATATGATGGAATTTACATTTGGCGTCTATTTACCCGATAGTGTGACCATGCCCACACTGGATGATCTGGGATTTAAGTCACTGAACATCGGCCATGCCCGGATTGCGGGAGTAGATCTGATGGTTGGCGGCTCAGGGAAATTTCTAAAACAACCTGTCCGCTTCTTTGCCGGTTATACCTACATGGATCCGGTCGATCTGTCGGCCGATACCCTGGAAAATAACATCCTTAAATACCGGTTCCACCATGAGGTCAAAGGAGATGTGCAATGGGATTATAAAGGATTTTCGGTCGGTATCAGTTTGGTTTACAACAGCAATATAGAGCGGATCGATGAGGCTTTTGAGGAAAAAATCCTCGGTCATGAGATTTTTAAAGGATTAAAGCGGTATCGTCAGGAAAATGATAAAGGATTTCTTATTTTTGATGCACGCTTTGCATATCAAATCACCACCCATATTCGCATGGCGCTGCATGTCAAGAACCTATTCAATAAGGAATATATGGGTCGACCCGGTGACATTCAACCGCCCAGAAATATATGCCTGGAGGCTTCGGTGAGTCTGTAACTGAAGCTCATGACATAAGTCACGTGCTCTCTTATCCAAAATGTGTTGAGTGCCCTTTTTTTAAGGCATGAGAACGGTCTTTTTTAATGCAATCCTGTTGTCGGATAACACGCGGATGAAATATATACCCGGTTTCACCGCCGCGTGATGGCCATCCTTCCCGTCCCAGATCAGGGAATGATTACCGGAAGCCAGCTTTGCATTCATCAGGGTTCTGACGGTTTTACCATCCAGACTCAGAATATCGATTCTTACATCCGTAGAAGCTGGAAGGCAGAACTCAATGGTGGCTGCCTGGCTGAAGGGATTCGGAAAAATGCGTACGCCTGAGGGATCCGATACCTGTTCGTCAAGCCCGATGGTCCAGGTATTGATCTGCAGATCGTCAATATAGATGCCGTCCTTTGGATTGGTGATATCGGAGAAAAGACGGAAGCGGAAGGTCACCCCTGGCTGGTTCACAAAAGGATCAATGGGAAATTCATGGTATTGCCAGAGAGGTTGTTCACCAGTGAAATGAGCCAGCTCTGACCAGTCTGTGCCGTTGGTGGTTACTTCAAGGTACACGTAATCATAGTCGGTCTCCAGTGAATACTTTGCCCAGAAGCTGATCGTACCTCCAGTAATGCCCGTCATGTTGATGCTTTGAAGGATCACAGATGTATTCACATTATTTGAATATAATCCCGCTGGGCTATCGGTCAGGGAATAGCTGGCTGAATGGTACGCTGCATCGGTCAGACCCCAGGTTCCACCCATGCTCCAGTAGGGTGCACTGGTCTCAAAATCATCCATGAAAGGAACGGTGATGGGTGGCATCGGGATCACCGTCACTGAATTTGAGGGTTCTGATTCCTCTCCGGTTTCTGTATAGATGACCGTAATATAATAGGTGTAAGCTGTTCCGTTCTCTACATCCGTATCGGTGTATGAAGTACCGATAACACCGGCCATGGGTGTCGGTGAGCCGTTCTTATAAATATTATAGGAGGATGCTTCCAGAATTTCTGACCAGACAAGTGTCACCGATTCATCAGAAGGGAAAGCCATCAGGTCATTCGGTACCTTTTGCATATCCGCCATTGTCACCACCGATGCCAGGATCGATTGCGTGAATACGGCTACCTGCTCCATATTGTTGACGCTGGGTCCGATCAGGTCGTTGGATGAGTGGATATAAGGGCTGTAATCCTGGCTGTCTTCAAAGGGAAAGATCCCCATAATGCCATGATCATTGAACGATGAATGATCGCTGTCGCCACCGATCAAGGTTCCGTTGTATACCCCAAAATCAGGTAGGTATGTTTCGCAGACATTTTTATAAAACGCTTTTAATTCCTGGGCCGATGCAGGAGCCATGACATCGGTATGCATTTCGTCACCAGGTTCCAGATATCCATTCATGTCCTGGTTAAAATAACCCAGGATATTCATTTCCTCTTCCTCAGCCATGGAAGCATAAGCTTCGCTGCCATACAATCCGTACTCTTCACCCGACCACGCACAGAAAATGATCGTACGTTTGTAATCATTCTGGCTCAGCAGGCGCGCAATCTCAAGGACCGCTGCCGTTCCCGATGCATTGTCATCCGCACCGGGTGCCTGGCCTGACCATACAAAAGAATCATAGTGTCCACCCAGCATAACATATTCTTCCGGATAGGCAGTTCCCGGCAAGGTCGCAATAACATTGTCGCTGGCAGATCCTCCTGGCATGTAAAAATTCATCAGCTCGGTCTGGAGACCATAACTTTCAAATTTGGATTTGATCCAGTTCTGGGCCAGAACAGCCTGGGATGAAAACGCATTCCGGGTACCATAGTCCTGCAAATGCTGAATGAAGGAAAGCAGTGTATCCTGGTTCACCTGGCTGAGCATATCATTGACTAACGGATCGGATTCAACTCTTGATTTTTGGAATGCGAATGTTTGACGAGGTAATTTGACCGGACTGCTGGTTATTCTAACCAGGCCATTATGCACTGCAGGGAACAGGAATTTAACGTTTGTGTACTGAACTTCGAGGATCAGGTGATCAGTTCCTTTATATAAAATATCCGCAAAAGGTTGAATTTCAGCCACATAGCTTTCAGATTGACCGGGTTTGAACCATGCCAGAAAATATTCGGATGGGTTTACCCATGCACCGGAGATGATAATCTCATGGTTGAATGCAGGCTGGAGTTCAGCCGTGGCGATGATGAAGTAGTCTGAGCAATAATGGACCGTCAGGTTTGGATCCTTAAGATATTGTTTCATTTCACACTCATCCTTTACGGGGATTTTTACAAGATCGCCTGCAAGGATTTGCAACGCAAAGAACAGGCCTGTCAGCAGAAGAATGGTTTTTTTCATATCTGTATTTTACGGAACTGCAAAAGTAAGGTGAATTTGTATACGGGAGATATAAACTTTACAACAGGAACTTCCCTTCCTCATAATCCCTGAAAGCCTGTTGCAACTCTTCCCGGGTGTTCATCACGATGGGGCCGCCCCAGGCGACCGGCTCGTGGATCGGTTTGCCCGAGAGAAACAGGATCCTGATCCTGGTGCCGTTATCTGTAATGATTTCGGGAAGGGGAAGCCTCGTTGATATTTCTGAGGATCATCGTTCCTGAAATCATCCATCATCAGGAAAGGATCGAACTGGGGTACCTCATGATACCCGAAGGCCCGTTTCAGATGGACACCCTCCCCTTCCAAAGTGGGCTTGCTTTGCAGGATAAGCTTTGTATTACGAATTCCCATTAGGATCTGCATTAAATTAGAAGTGCCGTAGGCACGACAGTACGGTAGAACGAATTCATAATCCGGGAAACGATTCAATCATGGGAACGATAAATGTTCCGCTGACGATCTGGTCACGCCGTTCATCGATTTTGCGGAGGACCTCCGGGGTGAGACCTTTAAAGGAACCGTTGATCCTATCGAGCCCGGCCCCTCCCCGGGCCATTGTCGACCAGGGCTTGTAGTCTTCTGCCGTATAGGTGCCACTCCTTATCTTACCTATGAGGTGGTCTACAGCTGGTGTGAGGTTCCACTTAAGATCAGTCACAATGAAGCGCTGGTCATCACCCTGAGACTCAACCATATTGCCAATCATCGGAATGCCATATTTTGAGCAGGTTTTCTCGGCCCCTTTCCGTTCAGCAAAGATCGCGTCCGCACCGTGCTGAATGAGTTGTTCCGCCGCAGAATCCGCCCGGGGCGGATCGTAAAACACATTCGTGTACGTGATATCAAATCTTACGAGCGGATTCATTTCCTTTGCTCCTGCAATGAATGCATTGGTCAGTCGATTGACCTCCGGGATCGGTTTGGCTGCTACGATCCCGATCCTGTTCTTTTGCGTGACGATGCCTGCTGCCATCCCTGCCAGATAAGCTGGCTCATGGATAAGGTTGTCGAAGACGGAAAGATTCTTTCCGTTGGGTCCCTGGCCTGATCCGAAGAAGAACGGGGTTTCCGGGAAATCATTTGCAACCTCCCTGACCACCTGCTCCGATCCGAAAGCATCACCGGCGATCAGGTCATAGCCTTCAGCACAATGCCTTCGGAGAATGGATTCAAAGTCGTCATAGCCCACATTTTGAGCAAAAGTATAGCTGATACCGGATTTTTCACGGGCATCCAGGAAGGCACGGTGTACCGCCCCTGTCCAGGGTTCCTCTACGGATACAGGGAAGATTGCGAATACCTTCAGCATGGTGTCCCGGGCACCCATGCTTCGCTGTTGTTCTGCTTTTGGTGTTGGGTCACAACTGCTCATAACAATGATGAGAAGCAACATCCGGGCGATTAAATTCAGCGTGATCTTTTTCATGGTCACAGTATTAAAAATTCCAAATCCCAGACACCAAATTCCAAACAAATCCCAATACCCAAATTCCAAAACTGCTGACTGCTGACTGCTGACTGTTTACCGCCAACCGCCTTGCAATTTCACAAATAAACTTCAGAAATCAAAAATCAACACTCCTTTGTTCGTAAATCCTTTTAAGAGCTGGTTCAGGGGTTAAGGTTAAGAAGCCGGTTTGGTCGAGAGGTAAGGTCTAGTGTAAATTACCCTCATCTTGACCTCTAAACCAAACAGGCCTCCTTACCATTACCTCTAAGCTATAATAATTTGCCTTTCCCGTCATATTTCACTATATTTGTTTCGTTTTCAGTAACTTCTGTTATTAACTTAAACTAGGAAATGCTATGAAAACACTGCTAAAACTCGCCATGATGGCCATGGTTGCCATCATTACAACCTCAGTGTTTGCCCAGGAATGGACAAAAGAACAAAAGGAAGTCTGGCAGGTGGTGGAGAATAGCTGGCTCAAGTGGAAAGCCGGCGATGTCGATGGTGCCACGATTACCCTTCACCCAATGTACCAGGGGTGGGACGACGAATCTCCGTTGCCACTGAACAAAGATGCTGTCGTACAATGGTTCAGGGCGCAGAAAGATAGGATGACAGTGAATGGTTACATGATCAATCCTGCCCGGATCACAGTCACGGAAAACGCAGCCGTCGTTCATTATTATTTTTTTTATTCGGTAACGTACACGGCGGGGGATCAGAAAAAGCTTGAAGAAGTGGGCGGGAAGTATGTGGAGTTTTATGTGAAAGAAGGAGGAAAGTGGCTGTGTCTGGGAGATATGTCGATGGAGGAGGAAGAGGATGATGAATAACCAACATTCGAACATTCGAAGTTGAAGGAGAAGGGAAAGGCGAAGGAGATTAGCGAAAGGATATGCGAGAGATGAATTACGCGTAGCCGTTAACGTAAGGTAGTGTTTTAGGGATTCCTGATCAATGAATCCATTTCGGCGATGCGTTGTTGGATCCTGGCAGCATCGGTGGAACGGATATCAAGGAATTTCCGGTAATATTCCCTTGCCGTTTTATAGTCACCGATTCCGCGATAGATTTCGCCCAGGCGGAAAAGGGCATTCAGCGATTTTGGGTACAGGCCCAGCTGGTACATAAATACATCCTGGGCCTGTTGTGTTTTACCCCGCTGAAGGAGTTCATCCCCTTCAAATGTCAGCATGTGTTCGGGCGGATCGACCGGGAAGCCATAGTCTGTTGAGCGTTTTCCGTAGTAATCAAGAATATCCTGCAGCGAATCGGCATGGAATTCATCCGGCAGGGGATACCCGTGAAAAAGCGTTCTCAGGGCAGTTGTAAAAGGTAAAGGAGGAATGAAATAGCCGGAGGGCTCCCGGATATCCAGCATAAATCGAAAACCTGTTGTTGTTTTTATTCCGGGCAGTTGAGCAAATCGTTCAATGTAGTTCAGATCTTCAGGGCGGTCATCCTTTTCGCAGGAAACATAGTAAAGATGCCTTAGTGTGTCAGCCGAACCAAAGAATTCCTCTGCTCTCGGGTAAAGCTTTTCAGCGTTCTCTGGATTCATAAATGGATTCTGTGCGATCGTAGCATTGAAGAGTGGGGGCCCCATCATGAGTGAATAGAGGCTGAACACAGCTGCAGCCTGGGGTGCGGCCAGTATCCTGAATTCTTTGGTCCTGTAATTCTTATCGACATAAGGAATTACCTCCTCCCCGAGAAACCGCTGGAAATCACCTGCTCCGCCACCTTCCGGAGCCCATTGTGAAGCGTATGGTAGAAGATCGCGGTAACGATTGGTATTGGCCACTCCAATGATGATCAGGGGTGGGGTCTCACCGGTTCGTCCCAGTTTTTCAGTGATGCTTACCGCATCTGTAAAATAATTGTAAAGGTCAACGTACAGGAGAATCATCACAGGATAGCCCAGCCGGGTATCTTCATACCCTTCGGGCAGGTGGACCCATAACAGCCGGTCTTCTTTCAGGATATCTGAATGGATGGTCCTGTATGTTCCCAGCGTGATGGATTCGCCATCCTGCTGGGCGATGGCCAGATCGCTCCTGAGTGCTCCCGGATCAATGTCCATCATCCAGATGTCAAAACTGCCGGATTGTGTACTGGTAAATGCCAGTTTTGTTTCATCAGGCGACCAGGCGGTCAATCCCTCCTGAACCGGATCAAAAGTAAGCTGCCGGACGGGGAACCGGTCCTGTCCGGACAGACCGTTGGCCAGGAGGAGCATGACGGCAACCGGAAGAAGGATATTTTTCATAAGAAACTGAAATAGTTGGTGATGGATGTGTAAATATATAAATTTTATGCATAAATCAATCACCAATCTGTAGTTATTTGATTTTCAGCTTCAGGTTTTCTACATTTGCTTTTTAATCAATGATTTTCTATTATTATCACAAATCACGTAAACTATGAGAAAAATCGTTAAATCCATATTGGTGGCTGTGATGACCTTTGGGGCTACGCATCTTATCGCCCAGGAATGGACCAAAGCACAGCTGGAAGTATGGCAGGTGGTGGAAGAGAGCTGGACCTGCTGGAAAGCCGGCGATATTGCCGGCGAACTCGCGATCATTCACCCGAAATACCAGGGATGGAGCACGGAGGAGCCTGTGCCACTTTCAAAGGAGACCCTCTCGCAGCTGTATTATTCCATGAAGGACAACCTCAAGCTGGAGTCTTACCTGTTGAATCCCGCCCGTATAGTGGTGCTGGACGATGCCGCCGTGGTGGACTATTTCTTCCGGTATACCGTTTCTTTCACATGGGGTGACCAGAAGAAGCAACAGGAAGGTTATGGGAAAATGGCAAAATTTTATGTCAGGGAGGGTGGCAGGTGGATGCTGCTGGGGGATATGTCGGTGCACGAAGAGGATCATGAATAGGGGTCATTCATTACTTTTATCCCTCATTCTTTCATAATACCCTTGCACCACTCCCTTTGCCTCTTCCAGGTCCGACTCCAGGATCATCACCTTCACCCCGCTCGCCCCGATGGGGTCAATCAGATAATTACCCAGTACATTATTCTTGATAAACGACGCGATCCCGGCATCGGATAACAGACTCCTGACCATCTCCGCTTCCCAGCTGGTGCCGGAAAAGATCTCTATGACTGCGTTGTGATTCATCTTGTCCATTTGTTGCGCGTAGAAACGAAAATTCCAAATCCCATGACCCAAATTCCAAACAAATTACAAAATCCAAATTCCAATAATGCCTGCCCCGAGGAACGAAGTGACGAGAGACCTCCACCAACCGCCTCCCGCCTCCCGCTTCCCGCCTCCCGCTTCCCGCTTCCCGCCTCCCGCTTCCCGGCGGTCACCTACCCCAGTATCTCCTATCTCTCCCTCCCTCTCCTCACCTTAAACAACGGTGTAAGTCCCTTCTCTGCAATGAATTTCGTTCCGATGTTCTTTTCAAATGCCACGTTCAGTGCAAGGGATGCATCCGCAATATCGAGCCGGGCAGCACCGACATTGGCCGTGGCCTTGAGCTCCACCCTGCTGCTCGTCGCCCCCGAGATCAGGATCGTGGCGCTCTCGGCCCTGACCAGCTCCTTGATCACCACCCACTTCTTGTCCCACTTGCCTTCATCGTACTTCTTTTTAAGATCTCTTCCCAGCTTGATCTGATCCTTGATGCTGGAACATACCACTCCCTTGGCACGGAAGACGATCGCATGCTTCCGCGAGAAATCCACCGTGAAACCGGCATCTGCCTTGGTCAGCACGCTGCCTGCCACCGGGGCCTTGCCCGAAACCTTGGGACTAATGGTTACCGCTCCTTCCGAACTGTATTCCAGGTCGGTCCGGTTGGTGTCCTCCTGGATCTCGAAGTCAATGCCTTCGTTGCGGAGATGCGACAGCCGCTCGAATTCCCGGCCGGTGAACGTGCCGATAGAGCCCACCTCTACCGTAGATGTTGGCAGCCAGGTGGCGTAATAATGGAACTGACTGAACAGGTCACTGATGTAGCGTTTGACCATTGGTTTCATGGAAACAGAGATTTAAAGTGGATATTGGAGTACATGATGAAACTAGACGGAACAATAATCTGTCTTTTCGAAAGGAAGTTGACGTATTCCTCCGGATCCATTTCACTGCCATAAAAAAAACCGGCAATGAAATCCTCTGACGATGGGTGTTGTGGTGACTTGAATTGGTCAAATATAAGGAACAAAAATCAAAAACAAGCTTTAATAGTGACTTTTTTTAGATTTCGAAATATTCTGAATATAAGTACGTGTTGAAAAAACGTAAATGCTGTCGACGTTTCATTCCAAAATAAACTAAATTTATAGTCCTCAAGCTGAATATATATCTCCAATGAAACGAACAACGACCTTTCTCCTGGTGATGCTTGGTTTCACAGTCGGCTCATACGGACAAACGTCTTTCCCCTTTGCCGTACACTACAATAAAACGATCCTGCCTGTGGATGTCGGCCTGTCACGGCCGCTGCGGATCATCCTGGATAGCGGTATGGGATGGGACGGGCTGCTGATCTATAATCCGGATATCCGCGATTCGATCGATCTGGTCAATCCTGTCGGGGCCAACGTGGGAGGGGCAGGGCAGGGTAGCGCCCCTTCGGCGATCTTCTCCGACTCGATGAGCTTCTCGATCGGAGGCGTTGAATTCAAGGACCAGCGTTTCGTGGTGCTTCAGACCGATGCATTCAGGGGATTCCCCTCAGACGGTGTTACCGGCAATTCACTGCTTGGACATTTTGCAGTAGAGATCAATTACGACGACTCGACGATAACGCTGCACAATCCGGATTCGTTGCGGCCGGAGGGCTTATGGACCGCCATCCCGCTTGTCTTCAACGAGAACAACATCCCCTGCTTGAAGGTGGGGATATCCGTTACGGATGAGGAACCGGTATTGTTAGACTGTTACATAGACTATGCGTCCTCTGAAACCCTGGAGTTGCTGACAAGGCCGGAGCAAAAGTTCACCCTTCCTGAAGAGATACGGGAAGTTTACCTGGGCCGCGGACTCAGCGGGGATATCTATGGGAAAAAGGGAAACGTCAGCCGGGTGATCATCGGTCCTTACGAGAGCCATGACCTGGAAGCGGCCTTCGTCCCGGCCGAGGCCCGTTCTAAACAGACAGGCGCCGACGCGGTTTTGGCAGCCGGTCTGCTGAGGCAGTTCAACCTGATCTTTAATTATGCCCACAGGACGCTGTACATTCGCCCCAATAAAAGCTACAATAAATAGCGCCGCGCATCCACGGCGGCCGCTCTGTCGTGCTTACAGTCTTACAGGACTTGAACGGCTACGCCATAACTCTTCTCTCATCCTTCCTTTCGCCAACCTCCCTCTCCTTTTACCTGGTAATTCCCACCTTTTGGCGGGACAGACGTTGATGGCTATTCAAAAGACGTTCCTCAATCGGATCCGGGGGACTCAGTCTATTTGTGCGATGATTACAACATAGTTTTTTCCGTACTTTTTCGCGCATTTCGGACATGTGGTGTACCACATGTACCACTTTTTGAGGTGAAAATTTTTCGATTTTGCTATTTCCTCAAAATCAACGATCCACTTACGGGTATTTTTGAATGGTCCCTCATAGACCCGGCTGTAAAATTTGCCGCTGATGACCTTTTCCCGAATGCCTGCAACATCTTTGTCAACAGCAAGATAGACGTTCATGTTCCAGCCTGACGTATGTTCGGAAAGGCACATCCCATCCATCAAGGCTGCACCCGATGCCCTTATCTTTTTATCCATCCTCCTCATGACGCAGCCAAAATTGAGGGGCATGTAAAATACTGTGCAGACTCTGTCTTTGATAAATTTCTTGTCTTTCCATTCAAATACCTTATCGTCCCACGGAGTGGGATCGAATTTTGGACAACATTCCGGTTCGGGTTGAGATGTCATACGGCCTCCTTTTTCGATGTGTTATTGTTCCGTAAAGATACAAGTTCTCATAATAAAATTGATTGTCTTGCATTTATAATAATGGTATTGGTTTAGGGGTAATGGTTAAGAGTCCGGTTTGGTTGAGAGGTAAAGGTCAGGTGTTTCTTAGGTCCAATACATTCCACTTAACCTCTAAACCAAATAAAGCAGGTATTAATTTTTATTAAAAAACTTACAGCACGATTATCTTTTTTACAATCTTCCCATCAGAAGTAAGCAGACAAAGCTGATAGAGGCCGGGTACAAATTTATTCAAATTCAGCGGGATCGTTTGCGTTCCCTGGAGTACACGGTCGCTGAAAAGGACTGCCTCCAGTTTTCCAGCGTTGTTATAAAGATGAATCTCAAGTGCTTGCGACGTTTCACAGGATATCTCCACCTGGGCGGATCCATGTGCCGGATTCGGGAAGATCCTGACCAGCATGAGCGGTGATTCGGGCGCCGGTACATCGATGCCGGCCGTGGGCTCAAAATGCGTACTGTACACTCCGTTCCCGTGTGTTCCGACAGCCATGAATCCGTCGCTGGAGCGGGAGTCGATCATGTCAACGATCACGTTTCCTATGGATGATGCTCCTTCTTTCACCCAGATCGTCGAATCTCCTTTCAATTCAGAAGTTGAGAAGAGTCCCACAGACGTACCGATGAATATTGCTTCCCGGCCTTCGCGCTCCACTTTTTTCACGCAGCGTACCGACGGGCCCGAGCCGGAACCATCCGGATGTTCTTCCAGGTTGCCTCCCTCAGCGATCCAGGTGGCTCCTCCATCACTTGTATGGAACAGGCTCTGAACTCCATAGTTGGAGAAGACCACCATGGCATGGTCCGCATTCCCGGGATCAATATCAATGAAAGCCAAAAAAGCGTTAGGTGGAAAATTATCACCGGTGATATCCACAGGTATGGGATTGCCTGTATGAGCATCATCCAGGCGGAATAATTTTCCCAGGCTGGTGCCGTAGTACAGGCGGTTAGGAGGTGTGGTGGAGACGGCAAGATAGCTGATATCGCTCGCCTGACCGATGTCCACGTTGCTCAGATGGGTCCAGCCTACGTTACGCAGATTGGTGTCGTAAGAGGCCGCTTTCATGTTATTCTTTCGCCAGATGCTGGTGACCGTCGGCAGGTAGAAGATTTCGTCGGTGTTGGGATCCAGCGCGAAGTTCTGGTAGAACGGGAAAAGGGAGTTCGTGCCCATCACCGGGTCATAATAGGCCAGCAGCGTATCAGGGAGCTGATAGAAGATATTTTTCGTATGCATGTCATCATCGAACTGTGTGGTCCAGATATTTCCGCTATAGGCCGAGATCACGCAGTATTCCCAGTCATCGGCCACACAGGTGGCGAAGCCGTCGTAGCAGATGTCGATATCGAACCAGAGTTCCGAAGGATTATCCGTCACGGTATAGTACCAGTTGTTGTCCTGCAATCCTCCAAGGATCCAGTTGTCGTTGGCTGGTCCGTGATCGATGGCAACGGAGTAGAACTGGGTGGTCGTCAGTTTGTTGTTAAGCCTTGTCCAGCTGTTGTCCATACTGTCAGCCATGCAGTTCTGGGTTACATAGATCCCCCCGTCGCTGGCCAGGAACATTACGCTGGGATCCGAGTGCAGGAAGGCAATGCCATGCTCGTCGGGGTGAAGTCCGTGCAGTGAATCCATATCGAAAGGATACCCGCCGATGTAGGTGGTTTGAAGGCTGTCGGCGAAACCATTCTCCGAGCGGTAGACATTGAGTCCCCCGATGAATACAACATCCTCATTATCAGGCTTTACGCCCATGGTGAACGTATATCCGCCGTAGACCACAAACGAATTCGGGAAGCTGTTGATGTCGCCGTTGCCTGCTCCCTTCATACCGGGAGTACGGTCTTCCCAGATAGCCGTATCGGCTTCCTCATCCCAGGTCATCTTCCAGAACGTGTTGACCGTATTGGCGTAACCGTTAAAGGGCGCCATATCGGTAGACTGGGATTCGGTGAAGACGTACATCACATTGTTGTTGGAAGGGGCCAGGGCCAGTCGTGAAACACGGTTATCCGCAGGGAAACCGGTGGGAGTGATGTTTGTCCAGGAGATGCCGTTGACGGATCGCCAGATCCCGGCCTTGTCAGGCGGTTCGACACCCCAGCCGTAACCACTCAGCAGGGCATAGAGGATCCCATCCGAAGTGATGGCGATGTCGGTGCAGAAGGATTTGCTAGGCAGGTCGCCCAGGACCACCTGCCAGGTGGCGCCTCCGTTCTCCGACCGCATGATGGCCCCGTAGCAAGCTGCGTAGACGATGTCCTTGTCGGTGCTGACCGGGTCTGTGGCGATCCTCCAGACTCCCTGGAAGATCTCGGTGAGGACTTCCGGTGAGCCACCCAGTGTGGAGGCCAGCGGCACCCATGACGCTCCGTTGTCGGTGGATTTGAAGATGCCGTTGCCGATGCCGACTGTCCGCACGTTGGTGCTGATGTTGCGGTTGGTGGTGCTGAGCAGCTCGCCGGTGCCGTAGTACCAGATATGGTGCTTTCCGGCTCTGCGGTCCTGTACGATGCACGTGGCGCTCTGTTCGGCGTCGGGGGCAGTTGTCTTCTGCCACGACTGTCCCGCGTCGGTGGACTGCCACATGCCGCCGGAGGCGCTGCCTGCCAGCAGGTGGCTTTCATCGTCGATGTCTATGGCTATGCACAGCATCCTGCCTCCGATGTTGGTGGGCCCCCGCAAGGTCCAGTTCTGTTCCCGGCTCATTGTGGCGACGGGCAGCCTGGAGGCAAAGGAAAGCTCACGCGACCGGATATTGGGAGGGATACGGTCCGTTGCAGGATCTCTCAGCTTTTGAAACTGGTACTCTGCCATCAATGGCATTAAAACGCTTTTGGGCATTTTCCTGGTGTGCACAATCGAAGGCGATTGCATGGAAGAGGTCAACGGCTCAGGGGACTGGAAGATCATCAGAAGACATGCTGTTATGCTGACAGCCGCTGTTGTCAGGGAAAAGGTCAATCGTTTTGTCATGGTGAGAGGAATTTAGTTAGGCTGTAAATATAGGAAATCCATAAGGGAAAAGCAAGAGAAATTATTAAAATTTGAAGATTGAAAAGCCCATCTCCGGGATATCTTCAGGGATCCTCCCACCGGAAAGATACCCTGTGTTTACCATTTTACGATCTTATGATAACCGGTCATGCCGTTATGCTGTAGGTGTATGATATAAACTCCGGCCTGCAATTCGGATATATCCAGAGCGTACGTACAATCACCCGCGTGTTGCCAGGGTAAAACAAGGTGTTTGATCAGGCTCCCTGTTATATCATAGAGGCTAAGTTCCATAGCACCATTCCGGTCGGACCGGTACGTTATGGTGAGTGTGTTATCAACGGGATTAGGATAGGTGCCAGTGATCAGATCGCTGTCGTGCAGTGGCTCATGTACTGCTGTGGGACCCAGGTTTCCATATTTGGTTATATTCTGTGCATAAATGCCCATTTGAAAAAAGTTTTCCGGATCTCTTCGGTTATCTTCCCAGGTGGCGATGTACTGATCATTGACCATTCTGCTCACATTCAGCTCACCCTTTACGCTTTGGGCATTTGTAAAAACCAGGTCACTGTTTTGCCAGACAGAATTGCCATCCCTGTCGATTCTCCGGGCAAGGAGATCCGTGCTGAGAATAGTATCTGTACCTTCTATGGTAATGAATTCATAAGCATAGAACAGGGTGAGATCATCTTCTGTGGTCTTCCTGATGCCACATGTTCCTAAGAGCGTATCATAAGCTGAAACCCAACCCACAATTCTTCGACCTCCGGCAGTCCACTGGTTCTGCCCGTCGGTCGAATATTTCTGACCATACACAGCTTCGAACCCTTCGTATTTATTGAGTACATTCCAGAATACAAAAAGCTCGTCATGTTCAGCGAAATAAACGAGCGACGGGTTTGAATGCTCGTATTGCACCGCATCCGACACGTTCATGCCATCGGGTGTCCACTGGGGTACACCGTCTGAAGTAACATATTGAAGGTAAGTGCTATAAAAAGGTCCCTCAGGATAGGCCATCCATCCCGCAAAAAAACCACCATTTCCATCACTTTCCATGGCTGGGGCAAAAAAGCTCAACGGCATATTTTGGGCTGTATCAAGAACCAGATGTTCAGGCCATACCTGGTTCCCGTCTTCGTCTATTTTCTGGGCCAACGGAAACATATAGGGCCAATTACCCATTTCTGAAGTATCTGTCGAAAGGGTGGTGATCCATACCAGGATCACTCCATTGTCCTCTGTAGCGATCATGCTGGGCATCAGGCAATGCATGGTGTCATTGCTGATGATTTTATTGTTATCCCATAAGGTCAGGCCGTCTTTTGATAATTTTTGCAGACTGATATACGAAAACTCCGTGGTATCCGATGGTTCCACTCCCCACATGACAACGATATTTTCATCGGTGGTTACCACGGCTGAAGGCGACGGCTTAAAATCACTGTCATTCGTCAGTGCAATCCCGTCGGGCCCCCAGTCAAAGGTACCTTCAGGTGAGATCCTGTACGCAAATACGTCACTGTTGCCATTCCGGGCATCCTGCATCACCAGTACGGCGTGATCCTCCGAATCAATGATCAGATCGTAATCCGTTACCCAGGTCCAGGTGGGATGATCATTGATCAGGAGTCCCTCATCATTCCATAATTTCATTCCATCCGCATTCAGGTGCTGCAGGTACAATTCAAAAGAGGACAATGTATCCGATTGGTTGTACCAGGAAATATAGGTTTCCCCATCATCATTGACCACGATCTTTGGTATTTCCTGTGAGCCAATGGTATCAATTATTTTTGTATTCAATGACGGATTGTTTGACCACTGGGCATTTCCAGCCAAGGGAACAAAAAGACATATAAAATACATTACAGCCTGTTTCATCTTATTAAATAGAGTTGGAGTTGAGTTGGGAAAGATAATGCATGTAGTGAGTAAATGCAATAAAAGTTATTAACTGAAACTTGCCATTCTTTTTGCTTCGCGGCTGGATCAGAGACTTCAAGCTACAGGCTTCAAGCTTATATTTTACTGTATTGAACTTTTCTTCACGCTATTGCCGACTGGCTACCGGCTATTAGCTCCGCCTCGCTCAACCTGCAGCTTATAATCCCGCTTCGCGGGATCTCGCTGCGCTCGACCTGCAACCTGTAACCTGATGCTTGTAGCTCATTACTTGCAATCCCGGACCTGCCTTTGCATCAATAAACATAAACCGGTTTTTCAATTTTTTCACTGACGGCGCCAATTAATGCCGCAAAGGGATAACCCGCCTCAATAAGTTCAGCCAACAGTTGATCAGCCTTCTCCTTTGGAACGGAAATAAGCAGCCCGCCCGAAGTCTGGGCATCGGCAATCAGCATTTTATGGTTGTAATCCAGAGCCGGATCAAACTGAACATCCTTTTCCGCAAATTCAAGGTTGCGGAAGGCTGCACCCGGAATGCAACCCATTTCGATCAATTCAAGGACCTTATCCATGACAGGAACTTCAGCAGCATTGATTTTCATTGAAACACCACTTCCCTGCGCCATCTTCAACGCATGCCCGAGTAATCCGTATCCGGTGATATCGGTGGCTCCTTTGATATCAAATCTTCTCATCACCTCTGCGGCATTTTTGTTTAGATGCTTCATTGAATCAAGGGCTGCACGGTACGTTGCAGCATCTGCGAGATCATTTCGTTTTGCTGAAATAATTACTCCTGTTCCGATTTGTTTGGTAAGAATCAGGACATCTCCGGATTTTGCTCCGGTATTGGTAACAATTTTATCAGGATGCACCCAACCGGTAACGGATAAGCCACAAACGGGAACCTCATTGGCAATGGTATGTCCGCCCACGATTACACCTCCTGCTTCGGCAACTTTATCCTGTGTACCTCTCAATATTTCCTTTAAAATTTTCAAAGGTAATGTTGTCGGGAAAAGGACTATGTTCAGGGCCGTGAGCACCTCACCCCCCATGGCATAAACATCGCTTAAGGCATTGGCTGCTGCAACCTGCCCGAAATCGTAAGGATCGGAACAAACCGGGGGAAAGAAATCGGTGGTTTGGACCAATGCATAATCTTCACGGATCTTATAGACACCCGCATCATCATGAGATTCAATATCCACAAGGACATTTTGATTGGTTGTTTTCGGCAAATCAGCCAGCGCTTTGACCAGCTCTGAAGCGGATAGCTTGGCAGAGCAACCACCCTGGTCAACGAGCCTGAGGAGATCATGTATCATTTCAGGGTTTATTACAAACAATCAGTTCTACAAATTAATCACCTTACCCGCTTTCAGCAGGCTGTCGAGGATTTCATACATATTGGTAACCCTTCCGACAGCAAGCTGATCTGCTTTCTGAAAGTAATTCAGACAGGTTCCGCAGGTAATGATTTCTACTCCCCTCTTTTCAAGCTCGGTAAGATGAACAAGTGCAGGGGCACCCTTTAAAACCAGGTTAATTCCAGCGTTCATGAAAATGATCTTTTGTGGCAGAACATCATATTCTCTTATGGTATTCAGCATACTTCCTGCCAGGACAAGTCCAAGTTCATTGTCGCCTTCTCCAATGCGGTCTTTCGCAAAAACCACAACGTAGCTTTTATCAACAGGGATAGGAGTAGCACAGCAAGGATCTGCCCCGGTCAACTCTCCGGTTTGCCCCGATGTATTGATCAGCACTTCAAATTCATTTCCTGTGTTGTGCTGTTCGGCTGAAATACCATTGTCTTTCAGGTACCTCATTACATTCTGAACAGAAGTTTCGCTGTTGAGTAAAACTTTCAGCGTTTCGTTCTGACCGAGTTCTTTCAATGCCTTTTTAGTCTCGATCAAAGGCATCGGACATTTTTTTCCTCTTACATCAATTATTTTCATCAAATTAACCTCTGTTTAGTGTATAGATTATACGAAGGTACAAGTATAGATAAATTATTAAACTAAAAGTCAAAATGGAATGGAATGATCCAGAATCCCTCTGCTTAATGATATTCTTTATATGAGACTATCTAAACATCTTTTGAGCAAATAGCTCGAGGATTTAACTATGTAATCGGGGATTGACAACGGCCAATTTTCGATTAATCAGAAAAGTAAAAAAGCATTTTACTTAACCTTTAAACAAAACCGGTATCCTAACCTTGACTACTTAAATGAATAAAAACTGTTATACGACATGCAACAAGGAAGCACACTAATCGCCGGATTTTTTACCTTTGGGGCTGAATCAAATCAGCAGTATGCCACAGAAATCATCCAACAGGCCTGATCCTCCAGAAAAATACATACGAACCCGGGCCAGAAGCCTGCCCTTGGGAGAATGCTACATCAATTCCGGATGGGAAGAGTCCGGAATGGCATTTATCCTTGTCACCCGAGGCCACTCCAACGGTAATATTACACTGGCATCGTTCCAGGTTGACCTTTACTGCCTTGGAATCAAAGACGCTTTCTGGCTTTTTAATCAGCCTCCGGAAGTCCTCTCTGACATAAAAAAGAGTCTGACAGAACAGTCAGAAGGTTCTCAAGAACTCATCCCTGCGGAGTACGTTTTGGTCCACAATATCATCTACGGAGCCCTGGCCTTCGCAGAAGACCTTGGATTTTCCCCGCATAAGGATTTTAACCTTGCGCAGTATATCCTTGAAGAGGATGATGAACGTGTCGAATTCATGGACATTAAATTCGGCCTGGACGGCTATCCGGCGGTGATGGTTGACAAAGAAGAACATCCTGCCGGGATTTTCCGGACCCTGGATGCGAATGTCGGAAAGGGCAATTATATCGTAATGAACGAAGAAGGAGATGTGCTAAAAAGTCCGGAAGACCGGGATCAGGAAGAAGAGGATGATGAAAAAGATATTTCCGGGGCTCCGGATGTCTCTGGCGTCAAACCAATGACCCGGGATATGGTCGATCTGGCGAATGAAAGATTGATGAAATATCTTGGTGAGCAAAATTTTGAAAGTTTTGAGCAAGCACAGGACTTTATAACTAAAAATATTACCGGAAAGCGGATCGATGATGTGATCCCCAAAAAGAAAGGAAGACCAGCCAACAAGGACAGGGCCGATGACCTGATGTACCATGCCTATGAAGCCGATGAAAAGGAAGGGATCAGGCTGGCTCACCAGGCATTGGAGATTGATCCCGAAAGTATAAGGGCCTATAATTTTCTGGCAGAACATGAACCTGACACTATCAAAGCTGCCGCCCTGCTGGAAAGGGCTGTTGGCCTCGGAGAAAAGCAGTTGGGCGAAACCTTTTTCAGGGAGAACAAAGGTCATTTCTGGGGCCTTACGGAAACGCGTCCTTATATGACTGCAAAGTTTGGCCTGGCCAGATGCTTTGAAGAGATGGGCAAGGAAAATGAAGCCATTAAGATCTACAACGAATTGATCAGGCTGAATCCCAATGATAATCAGGGAGTCAGGGACGAATTGTCCAGATTGTACCTAAAGCATAAAAAGTACGATCAGTTCAATAAGCTTTTCAAAAAGTTCAAGGGTGATTCAACTGCCTTATGGCTGTATAATTATGCCTACTTTCTTTTTAAGACACAGGGTGCCGGTAAAATAGCAGATGAAGCACTCATGGAAGCCTATGAGTCCAACAAGCATGTCATCCGTATGATCTTGTTAAAGGAAAAACCGCTCAGAAAGCTGGGGGATCATTACCAGTTGGGCCATCCTGATGAAGCTACCTATTATTTGATCAACCACCTCGAAATGTGGATGAATGATCTGGATGCAATGCAGTGGCTATTAAGGTTCCATAATAATATTTAATTTTTGAAATTTGCTCTTTGCTATTTGATCTTTCATGCGCTACGCCATCGGCGACATACACGGATGCCAGAGGACCTTCAGGGCCATGGTGGAAGCGGAGATTGCCCCCAGCCGCGGGGATGAACTGTACCTGCTGGGCGACTATATCGACCGTGGCCCGGATTCCAAAGGGGTACTGGATTATATCTTGGAACTCCAGCGACATGAGTATCAGGTTTTCCCGCTCATGGGCAACCACGAAGATATGCTGCTGAGCGCAACTCTTGGCGACGATGAGTTCGACATGTGGTGTTACAACGGGGCAGGATCAACGCTGATGAGCTTTGGCGTCAGCGACGACGATATCATGACACAGGATTATCGCCTGGCCTTCCGGATCCCTCGGCCTTACAGGGAGTACCTGCTTAGCCTGAAATATTATTATTCCCTGCAGGATTACATCCTTGTCCATGCGGGAATTGATTTTTCGGGTGAAAAGCCGTTCCTCGACCGGCATGCCATGCTCTGGAGCCGCAATCCGTATATCGACAGGGAAAAGCTTGGGAAAAAAAAGATCATCCACGGACATAATCCCATACCCTATGAGGAGATCATGCTGATGGCTGAAAATGAACATAGTATTGCTATCAACCTTGACGGGGGTTGTGTCTTCACATGGACGAAAGGACTGGGCAACCTGATCGCAATGAATCTCGATTCCAGACAAATCTACAGGAGAAAAAATGAAGAATAATGCAATTTTTCTGATGCTGACGGGTGCGCTGCTTCTGTCCTTTGGGTGCAGGGAACGATCCGCATACCCTTTTCTAAACACTTCTCTGCCTGCGGATGAACGCGCCTGGGATATCGTTTCCAGGCTGACGCTGGAAGAGAAGATCGCCCAGATGCAAAACAACGCCCTTGCCATCGAGCGGCTGGGCATCCCGGCCTATAACTGGTGGAACGAATGCCTGCACGGGGTGGCCCGCGACGATATCGCCACCGTATTTCCCCAGGCCATCGGCATGGCCGCCACCTGGAATCCTGACCTGATCCTGAAGGAGGCGGAGGTCATTTCCACAGAGGCCAGGGCCAAACACCATGAGCACGTGAGAAACAACGAACGCAGCATTTACCAGGGGCTTACCTTCTGGTCGCCCAACATCAACATCTTCCGCGATCCCCGATGGGGAAGGGGACAGGAAACATACGGAGAGGATCCATACCTGACATCCTGTATCGCTGTTCCTTTTGTGAATGGGTTGCAGGGCAACGATCCACGTTATTTTAAGGTCATTGCAACACCCAAGCATTTTGCCGTTCACAGCGGTCCGGAATCATCACGCCATCGTTACAATGCTGTTGTTGACGATCGTGATCTGTATGAAACCTATCTGCCGGCCTTTGAAGCCTGCTTGAAGGAGGCAGGGGCCTGGTCGGTCATGTGCGCCTATAACCGAACCCAGGACCAGGCCTGTTGCGCCAGTTCAATCCTGTTGCAGGATATCCTGCGCAGGGACTGGGGATTTCAGGGATACGTGGTGTCGGACTGCGGTGCGATCTGGGATATCTACACCGGCCACCGGATCGTGGATTCAGCTTTCCAGGCCTCGGCTATGGCTGTCAAGGCCGGCTGCGACCTGACCTGTGGGAATGAATACCTTTCACTGAAAAAAGCCGTTGAGGAAGGTCTGATTGACGAAACGACCATCGATCAGTCGGTTCAAAGGCTCATGCTGGCACGGATACGCCTGGGTATGTTCGATCCGGAAGAAATGGTCGGATATGCCCGGATACCGTTCAGCGATAATGATAGACCGGAACATGGTGACCTGGCTCTGGATGTCGCACGTCAGAGTATGGTCCTGCTGAAAAATACGGAGGGTGTCCTGCCTTTGAATGAACAAATCAGGAAAATTGTCGTGGTTGGACCCTATGCGGATCAGGAAGAGATCCTGCTGGGCAATTACAACGGGACACCCTCCCATCCGGTCACATTCCTGGAGGGAATCAGGAACCGGGCAGGAAAAGATATTCGCGTTGTCTATTGTAAGGGATTCATTTCATTGCAGGAACTCGTCACAGCGAACGAAATACCCTCCTCATACCTGACCCCTCCTGACCAACCCGGCGTAAAGGGATTGAAAGCTGAATATTTCAGCAACCCCGACCTGGAAGGAACTGCAGTTGTTACCACGGTAGATACCCTGATCAGTCCACACTGGAGATTGAAAGCTCCCTTTGGTAATCTTCCTGCTGACCATTTTTCAGTCCGTTGGACAGGATACCTGATACCTCCCATTGACGGTACCTACGAAATAGGGTTCTCATCCGATTACAGGGGAAGACTTTACCTGAATGATCAGCTGGTGATTGATCACTGGCAGGTGGATAATTACTGGGATTACAAGAAGGTCACCCTTCCGCTGTCACAAGGCAAACCTGTCAGCATTCGCCTTGAGTATGCCGATGATATTGATTATGCCGGTATATGGCTGAAGTGGAGGATGGTCAGGGAATCGGGATTTGTGCAGGGTTTAGTTGATGAGATGATGACGGAACTGAAGGATGCGGATGCCTGCATCTTTGTTGGGGGAATATCCCCAGGTCTGGAAGGGGAGGAGATGAGCGTGGAGGTGGATGGATTTTCAGGTGGAGATCGTACTCATCTTAACCTCCCAGCGATCGATGAGGAAATGCTCAAAATGGTCCACGGATCAGGTGTTCCCACAGTGCTGGTGCTCACTGGCGGAAGTGCCCTGGCGGTCAACTGGGCAAACGATAATATACCAGCCATCATTGAAGCATGGTATCCCGGCCAGGCGGGTGGAAGCGCACTGGCAGATGTGCTGTTCGGAAATTATAATCCATCAGGTAAACTTCCGGTCACATTTTATAAGTCCGTTGAAGACCTACCTGATTTTGAGGATTATTCCATGAACAACCGCACCTATAAAAATTTTAAAGGGGATGTATTGTATCCGTTTGGTCATGGACTGAGCTATGCGAAGTTCGATTACCTGAATGCTACCATTCCGGCTTCGGCTTATTCTCAAGAAGATACATACAGATTGACGGTTGATGTAAGCAATGAATCCGACAGGGCCGGGGAAGAGGTGATCCAGGTATACGCTTCAAAAGAAAACAGTCAATTTTTCAGGCCACTGAAGACCCTGGTGGGATTTCAGAAAGTGATGCTCAACGCTCGCGAGACCAAGAAAGTAACCATTCCTGTACAGATAAAACAGCTGGGTTATTATGACACCCAGGAAGGGGATTACCGTGTCGAACCGGGGAACTATACATTCCTGGTGGGGTCCAGTTCGGAGGATATACGGTTGCAGTTGCCGGTGGAGGTGAGATGAGCTGCAAGCTGCTGACTGTTGACTGCTGACTGCTGACTGCT
Source organism: Lentimicrobiaceae bacterium (assembly GCA_017993235.1). GTDB lineage: Bacteria > Bacteroidota > Bacteroidia > Bacteroidales > JAGONC01 > JAGONC01. The sequence continues at coordinate 98,660 of JAGONC010000005.1, read as the reverse complement.
GCCTGCTGACTGCTGACTGCTGACTGATTTAAGGTAACTTTGCTTTTTGAAATTTGATCTTATGGAAAAATACATTGCATCCGAAGAAAGGTATTCAGGGATGGAGTACCGTCGCTGTGGGCGAAGTGGTATATCATTGCCCGCGATTTCTTTCGGCTTGTGGCATAATTTCGGAGGTGTGGATGAGTATGACAATTCCCGGAGGATCCTACTGGAAGCCTTTGACCACGGTGTCACCCATTTTGATCTGGCCAATAATTACGGCCCGCCACCCGGATCAGCCGAAGAAACATTTGGCAGGATACTCAGGCAGGATCTGCATCCTTACCGCGACGAGCTGATTATCTCCACCAAAGCGGGATATTACATGTGGCCGGGTCCTTACGGTGAGTGGGGTTCAAGGAAATACCTTCTGGCGAGCCTGGATCAGAGCCTGAAACGGATGGGGATCGACTATGTGGATATTTTTTATCACCACCGTCCGGATCCCAACACACCGCTGGATGAAACGCTGGGAGCGCTGGATTATGCTGTTCGCAGTGGGAAAGCCCTGTACGTCGGTATTTCAAACTATTCGAATGACGATACCCTCCGGGCCGTGGATATCCTCAGGAAACTGGGTACACCCTGCCTGATCCATCAATCGGTTTACAATATGTTCAAACGTAGGATTGAAAAAGATCTGCTAACCAGTGTCCTGAAACTGGGCGTAGGGTGCATTGCCTTCTCTCCCCTTGCTCAGGGCCTCCTTACTGACCGGTACATTAACGGTATACCGAAAGGATCGCGTGCGTCAAAACCCCATGGATTTCTGCGGCCACGCCAGATCACACCGGAAGTCATTGAAAAAGTGAAGCAACTGAACATCCTTGCCAGCCGCCGCGGCCAGAGCCTTGCACAAATGGCACTTGCCTGGATCCTGCGGCAGGAAGCCCTGACCTCCGTACTGGTCGGAGCAAGCTCTGTGGAACAGCTGAAAGTAAACCTGGGAGCGTTAAATAACCTGGAATTCACAGAAGAGGAACTTTCAGATATTGAAAAGGTCCTTGAATGAGATTAGGTATAATTGATACACCCTCCTATTAAGGATAATTTTCCTGATGTTTGCATCAGATTCATAGTCTTTGTCTTGCCCTGGATAAAATTCAATATTATGAAAAAAATATATATATTATTGATAATCAGTTTATTGTATAATATTTCCTGGTCCCAGAAAGAGGAGCAGGTCTATATCCCTGAAACTGATCCGCTGGTCCTGCAAAAACTGGAACAATGGCAGGACCTGAAATTCGGTCTTTTAATGCATTGGGGATCCTACAGCCAGTGGGGCATTGTGGAATCCTGGTCCATCTGCCCGGAGGATTATGGCTGGTGCGAACGGAAGAAGGGTAGCCACCCCGGGAATTATGAAGAATACAGACGTGAGTACGAAAACCTGAAGGCAACCTTCAATCCGGTTAACTTTGACCCTGACCGGTGGGCTGAAGCGGCGGCGGAAGCCGGAATGCGCTATGTGGTCTTTACCACCAAACATCATGACGGCTTCTGCATGTTCGATACAAAACAAACGGATTATAAGGTAACGGATCCGGAATGTCCCTTTCACTCCAATCCCAGATCAAATATTACCCAGGAGATATTCAATGCGTTCAGAATGAAGGGAATGTGGGTCGGGCCCTACTTCTCGAAACCCGACTGGCACTGCCCTTTTTACTGGGATCCTTATTTTCCTCCCCTGGACCGGAATGTGAACTATGATCCATTGGAATATCCTGAAAAGTGGGATCAATTCGTCAATTACACTCATCGGCAGATCATGGAGCTGATGAGCGACTACGGGCCGGTGGATATCCTCTGGCTTGACGGAGGCTGGGTGGCAAAACGGTCGGCGGATGAGATCTCGCGGTATTATTCCAGGCATGCTTCTTCGGGAGGATCGGGATTCATGAAACGCTCCTTTGTGAACCAGGACATCCGGATGGACGAGCTGGTGAAAAAGGTCCGGGAGAAGCAACCCGGGCTGATCGTTGTGGACCGGGCAGTGCCGGGGAAGAATCAGAACTACCTCACTCCGGAGAATCAGGTGCCTGAGGAAGCCCTCCCATTCCCCTGGGAATCCTGCATCATTTCAGGCGGCGGATGGTCATGGGTGCCCGAAGCGAAGTACATGAGCGGTCATAAGGCTATTCACCTGCTGGTGGATATCGTGGCAAAAGGAGGGAATCTTTTATTGAATGTTGCCCCAGGTCCGGACGGAACCTGGGATGAAGGTGCCTACCGGTTGCTGGACGAGATTGCCGAATGGATGAGGGTAAACAGCGAAGCCATCTATGGTACCAGGGCCATTGCTCCCTACAAGGAGGGGAAGGTCTGTCTGACCTCCAAAAAGGATGGGACGCTATATCTGATCTATCTCGCTGATGAAAATGAAACCCGGATGCCTGCCGTGATCGGACTGGAGGGCCTGTGCCCGGATGAAGGTGCAAAGGCCACATTGCTCGGATGTGAAATGAAACTTGCATGGAATAGGAAAGGTGACGGGTTTGAGGTGAAGATCCCTGAGGGTTTAAGAAATGTTCCACCATGCAGCGATGCCTGGGTGGTGAAGATAGCTGATAAAGGTTATTAATGGTTATTCGTTGTTATTCATAGTTATTCATAGTCATTCATTGTCATTCATGATTAACGCAGACAATCCTCGTTTATTAAGATGAGAATTAACCTGATGATTTTTATTATGGTGATTTTCACTGGCCTTCTGAGTGGTCAGAATTACCTGAGTGGGTACAGGAAAAGCATCAGGGGGGAGCAACTGCAGTACCATTCGCCCCAGCCCGATGCTGACCGGTCGCTGCTGGTCAGGTCGGAAGACGGCCGGAATTATATAGAATGGGAAACCGATCCCATCCCTGGTCAATCCGGTCAGAAACAGCTCACCTTCCTGATGCTGGCCGGCATCGACGTTAATCCGGGCGATCCGCATGGCTGGAATGTCTATCTGAACGATCGCCTGTTCTTTACCATTCAGTCGCCCCGGGACACGATCCAAAAAAATCTTTCATGGCAGGGCCCAGACCAGACAACGTTACGATTTAATGTGACGCAGGTGGATAAGTATGGGGATTTTATGGGATACCTGTTCCTGGATACTCCGTCTCATTTGTTTCCAAAAGGAAGTCCAGTACGCATCAGGGTACAGGGTGAATCTGCAGGAAGCCGGACCTGGTTCATGGTCTTTATGTACGAAGCCCGCAATAAGGTAAGCCTGGCTGCCGAAAATGCCATAACGGCCGATGACAGGCAGTTATTAAGGGTGGATATCGTCAATTACAATGATTCTCAACAGGGTGTGATCGAACTGGACGGGAAAAGTCATGAACAGAGGATCACAATGGGATATAATGTTTTTTACCAGGAAATCCCTGTCGTGAAGTCTCCCACTCCATTTCATGTAAAGGTGATTGCCGGCGGTGAGGTGCTCGCTGATCAGGACTTTCAAGTTGATCCGGTGGTACCTGTCACCATCTACCTCCTGCATCATTCACATAACGATATCGGATATACGCATGTACAGGACGAGGTGGAACGGATGCAATGGAAAAATCTGGAGGACGCCATGGCTCTGGGACGGATGAGCGGGGATTTTCCAGTGGGGGAACGGTTCCGATGGAATACGGAAGTCATGTGGGCGGTGGATTCCTGGCTCGACCAGGCTGCGCCCGAAAAAAAGGAACTTTTTTACCAGGCTGTCCGCAACGGGTGGATTGATCTGAATGCTATCTATGGCAACACACTGACAGGTTTGTGCACTTCCCGGGAGTTGATCCAGTTATTGGAACCTGCCAGGAGAATTGCCAGACAATGCGGTGTCGAGCTCAGATCGGCTATGGTCAGTGATATTCCCGGATGGACATGGGGGCTTGTTCCCGTGCTGGCCCAGAGCGGTGTGAAATATCTCTCTCTGGGAAATAATAACGGACACAGAGTCGGGAATATGAATCAGGTCTGGGGCGACAAACCTTTCTGGTGGGTGTCGCAATCAGGGGAAGACAGTGTACTTTGCTGGGTACATGGTAGGGGTTATTCTTATTTTCATACAGGATTGGGTTACGAGAAACTTAAAAGGGTTCTGACAGAGGAGAAAATCCATGAATACGTTAATCAACTTGCTGCGGAGACCTATCCTTACGACATGGTCATCCTCAGGTACAATATCGGTTCCGACAATGGCCCGGTGGACCCGTCGCTGATCCAGACGGTCAAATCCTGGAATCAGCGCTACAGTACCCCAAAGCTTGTGATCTCGACCGTTACGGAAGCTTTTGGTGTTTTTGAAGAAAAGTACGGCAGGGATTTACCATCCTATTCTGGCGACCTGACCGGTTACTGGGAGGATGGTGCCTATTCCTCCGCCAGGGAAACCGCAATGAACCGGCAAAATGCAAGCCGGCTGGAACAGGCTGAGGTACTTGGGGCACTGATGAAACCATCATTGTTATCCGGATCTGATCTCAGGGAAGCCTGGAAAAAGGTGTTGCTCTATGATGAGCATACCTGGGGCTCCTGGAATTCGGTAAGTGAGCCTCATTCACCATTCACCCTGCAGCAATGGGAGATCAAACGTTCCTTTGCACTCAGGGGTGATAGCCTGTCAGGGAAATTGATCCGGGAAGCCCTTTCAGGATGGGTAACAACGGATGAAGATGTACAAGCCGTTATGGTGATTAATACAACATCCCAGGCAAGAAATGATCTCGTTACGCTTCCGCCGGATATTCACCTGAATGGGACCCACATGAAGGATATTAACGGTAATGAGGCTCCGCTGCAGGTTCTGTCTTCGGGTGAGACGGTTTTCCTCGCAGTGGATGTTCCTCCCATGGGATCAAAGATATACAAGCTGGACGTAAGAAACATTGAACATGCTGAGCTGAAGGAACCGATTCAGGAGCGGCTGGAGAATGAATCGTTTGTCATTCAGATCGATCCGGTTACAGGTGCACTTAGCAGTATCTATGATAGATCCCTGAAGAAAGAACTTGTTGACCATGCTGTCGTTCCCGGAATCAATGCCTATTCTTATGTAGCCGGAAGAGATCCTGCCCATCCCATGCCGGTTGAGCTTGTCAAGATGAAAGTGAAGGAATCAGGCCCCGTAATCCTGTCATGGCAGGTGGTTGCACAACCCCCCGGATGTGATTATCTTTCAAGTGAGATCAGGCTGATCCATGGTCTGCACAGGCTCGATATCATCAACCGGATTGACAAGAAAAATGTATTGGAACCGGAGGGTGTTCATATGGCTTTTCCCTTCAGCATTCCGCAGGGCATCATACGGTACGACCTGGGTTTCTCCGTTTGCAGGGCGGAAATGGATCAGCTTCCGGGTGCATGCCGGAACTATATTACCATGGAAAACTGGGTGGATGTATCGAATCAGGCATATGGAGTAACCTTGATCAGCCCGGATGTTCCGATCATTGAAATCGGGAAAATATCAACAGACGCAACAGCATTCGGGTGGATCGGGGAACTTGAATCCACACAGACGCTTTATTCCTACGTGATGAATAATTACTGGGAAACCAACTACAAGGCTTCCCAGGAAGGTGAATTTACATTCCGTTATATCCTGTTGCCCCATGCCGGATTTGATGCAGCACAACCGGAACAAAGAGCCATCGAGCAGCGCCAGCCACTGATTGCCATACCCTGCCGGCCCGATTCCAGAACGGTAAGGCTTTTTCCGCAATGGGAACATCTATCGGTCAACCTGATGAACATCCGGCCATCCGTTGACGGCAAGGGAACCTGCCTGACTCTTTTCAACAGCAGTCTGCAACCTGCAGCTGTTGAGCCCGGTCTCCTGGGAGCACTGGTATACAGGAGCGATCTGGATGGAAACACATTTGACAGGATCAGTGGCGAAATCCTGATTCCCGGGATGGGAATGAGAAATGTGGTGGTATATTAACGTAACACAGGGGATATGATCATTTATCATTCGATTTAGACCAGTTGAGGGTCAATCCCAGGAAAAGATTGATCTGGTAAGACCGCATGCTCATCGTGCTGGTCCGCGTACCCTGTAATGCTGCCTGTTCTTCCGTATTGTATTCAACCGGATCCGAAAGATTTATCAATTGCTTTTGGTTTCTGGTGCGTCCAACCGAATAGGAGATTCCTGTGTTCAGTACATTCTTAAGGATGGTCAGGCTGGTTCCGAAGGAGAAGTGATACATATCGACAACCTCGGCGATCATCTGATTTTTGTCGCTGTAATCACCATAATCGAAATTCCTGATATCATTGAAGTCGGTTCTGAATCCTGCCAGGATCAGGGCGTTTTCCGTCGCCTTCCACTTCGCTCCGAGGGCTACATTGACGACCGTTTTTGCACCGTTGACACATTCCAGCCATTCCTGGCTGGTGGGTTCATCAGGGGCAGAACCTCCTGTAATGATGGAGTGATCTTTAACCTCGGTCAGAACATACGGTTTCAGCCTGTGAAAATACTCCAGGCTGATAAAATACGATTTCCGCCCATCCGGTGTGTGATAAGCAATTCCGGTCCCAAGAGAGAGGGGATCCTTATAGTTTACGGCTACCTGTTTCCTGGCCTGGGCATCCTCGATCAGGTGATCCGGTAAAAATCCCGAACCATCGGGACTCATGATATTCTGCTGTTTTTCACTCCTGTACAATTGTTTTCCATCTTCATAGACACCCAGAGAGGGAAATTCGACCTTCAGTCCAAAATCCATCCGTTCTGTCCGGTACTGAATCCCCATCGAAAGCAACAACCGGTAATCATTGAATTTGATCCGGTATTTATAATCCAGGGTGGCAAGATAGGAGGAATCTGTCGTACCGTGGCCTGATAAATCATCTTCCTCTCCAAAAGCTGCAAGGCTGTAAATGTTCCAGTAATCAACCCCTTTAAACAAGCCGAAGAGGCTGGAACCAACGGAAAGATGCTCATTCAGTTCATAGGAGCCGCCCAGTCCAACCCAGTAATTGGAGAATTCACTATACAGGGCAAAATCAGCCACATACTCTTCATTACCCGGATCTGACGCCAGTATATCGATCTGCTGTCGGTCGCTCAGTGAAAGCCTCCGGTTATAGGTTTCTTTGGAAAAAGTAACGAACTGGAACGTCAGTTTTTCATTAAAATGGGATTTCATCAGGTAGGAAACAAAGCGTGGTCTGAATGCAAGGGAAGATTGTTTCAGATCATAACCGTCTCCAAGTGCATTATCCCAGGAGCACCAATCAACAATGACCAGGCTCGTATTCAGCGTGAATGAGGACTGACCTGATGCTTTTATGGATGCAGGATTGTAGAAGATGGAGGCCGTCCCGGAGCCTCCGCCGATGACTGCCCCTCCCAGCAGGGATGATTCTTCACTGAAGCTGTAGGTATAATGGCGGTGTGACTGAGCCATCAGAACGGATGAACACAGGACCGCAAGGGACAGGATCATCACGGTCTTCCACAGGAGAAAATTGTGCAGGGTGGTTCCTGGGATATGATTCAGGGGAGTCATCACCGGATTATTTTCTGGTTTCGATCAGGATTTCGAGCAGCCGTGTCCCGCAGTCGGAGATGACGGTTCCGGGTCCAAATATGGCGACCACGCCCTTTTGGTAGAGGAAGTCATAATCCTGTGGAGGAATAACACCACCCACGATAACCATGACATCTTCCCGGTTCAATCGTTTAAGTTCATCGATCAGTTTGGGTATCAGGGTTTTGTGTCCTGCGGCCAGGCTGGAAACTCCCAGGATATGCACATCATTTTCCACAGCCTGCAGAGCGGCTTCTTCGGGTGTTTGAAACAGGGGGCCGATATCCACATCGAAACCGATGTCGGCAAAGCCGGTAGCGACAACTTTTGCACCCCGGTCGTGGCCATCCTGGCCCAGTTTTGCCACCATGATCCTTGGGCGGCGTCCCTCCAGGCCGGCAAAATGATCAGCCAGTTTACAGGCGGTTTTAAAGCTTTCATCCCCTTTTGATTCGGTCGAATAGATGCCTGAAATGGAGCGGATGACCGCTTTATATCTTCCAAAGACTTTTTCGCAGGCCAGCGAGATCTCACCCAGCGAAGCCCTTTTCCTGGCGGCATCTACCGAGAGTTCCAGCAGATTTCCTTCTCCCGACGCACACGCCTGCGTAATGGCATCCAGGGCAGAGGCCACCTCCTGTTCATTCCGACCGGCACGGAGCTGCCGTAGCCGTTCGATCTGGGATTCACGCACCGCGGTATTATCCACCTCCAGGATATCGATGGGATCTTCTTTATCAAGGCGGTATTTGTTTACGCCCACAATCGTGTCCTGGTTGGAATCAATCCTTGCCTGTTTGCGGGCAGCAGCCTCTTCGATCCGCATTTTTGAAAGTCCTGTTTCAATCGCTTTTGCCATACCCCCGAGTTCCTCGATCTCCAGGATGAGGTCCCATGCCCTGCGGGCGATCTGATGAGTAAGGTATTCAACATAGTATGAGCCTGCCCAGGGATCGATGCTACGGGTGACGTTGGTTTCTTCCTGGATATAGATCTGGGTGTTACGGGCGATCCGTGCCGAGAAATCCGTGGGTAAAGCGATGGCTTCATCCAGCGCATTGGTATGCAGTGACTGTGTGTGTCCCATCACGGCGGCAAGCGCCTCCACACAGGTACGCGTCACATTGTTGAACGGATCCTGTTCGGTGAGGCTCCAGCCGGATGTCTGGCAGTGCGTCCGCAATGCCATGGACTTCGGATTCCGGGGGTGGAACTCGCTGACGATTTTGGACCAGAGCATCCGGGCTGCTCTCATTTTGGCTATTTCCATGAAATAATTCATTCCGATACCCCAGAAGAAAGAGATGCGGGGTGCAAAGGCGTCAATATCCAGGCCTGCATTTACACCCGTGCGAAGGTATTCCCAACCGTCGGCCAGGGTGTAGGCAAGTTCCAGATCGCATGTCGCCCCGGCTTCCTGCATGTGGTACCCGCTGACGCTGATGGAGTTGAACCGGGGCATATGTTGCGACGTGTACCTGAAAATGTCCGCAATGATCCGCATGGATGGCTGCGGAGGATAGATATACGTATTCCTCACCATGAATTCTTTAAGAATGTCGTTCTGGATGGTTCCCGACATCTGATCCAGGGCAACACCCTGTTCAAGCGCAGCTACGATATAAAAGGCAAGAACAGGCAGTACTGCGCCGTTCATGGTCATCGAGACCGACATTTTATCGAGCGGAATTCCTTCGAAAAGGATCTTCATATCGAGAATGGAATCGACTGCCACCCCTGCTTTGCCGATGTCGCCGATCACCCTGGGGTGATCGGAATCATAGCCCCTGTGGGTGGCCAGGTCAAAAGCAATGGACAGTCCTTTCTGACCCGAAGCCAGGTTGCGGCGGTAAAATGCATTGGATTCCTCCGCGGTGGAGAAACCGGCGTACTGCCGGATCGTCCAGGGACGGGTGATATACATGGTCGTATAAGGACCCCTCAGAAACGGCGGTATACCTGCCGCGTACTGCAGATGCTCCATGTCAGCCAGATCCTCCCTGGTGAAAATGGATCTGACCGGTATGCGTTCGGCAGTCATCCACTCCGGCAACCTTTCGCTGATGGCATCTGTTTCCTCCTGCTGCCCGGTTGAGGCGGTGAAGTGTATATCGATTTTTTTAAAATTCGGCTTCATATTTTTGAATACATTCAAGATTAACAGTCATGTAAAAACCAATCATTACGAACTACCAGCTTACCCAATGTCCAGCAATCGCTGAAAGTCTTTCAATGTCTCAAGGACATTCGACCGGATATGGATGAATTGATGGATCCCGATCCCTTTTAAATAATCCAGGCTGTCTTTGGGATAGCCTGCAATGACCGGTATGGCATGATCCTTCAGCTGTTGAATCAACGACACACCAATCTGCGCGTATTCTTCATCCGAGCTGCAGAAGACAACGATATCCGCCTTGCTCTCTCCTGCGGCAAGGATGCCTTCTTCCAGCGTGGCAAAACCTGCGTTGTCGATGGTTTCAAATCCGGCACATGCGAAGAAATTACAGGCAAATTGTGCCCGTGCCCTCCGCATGGCCAGGTTCCCATAGGTCAGCATGAAGACAACCGGACGCTGCCTGTTTCGGGCAAACCTGTCGGTAGCATACCGAAGTTGTTCAAAGGCCATGCTGGCCCGGTAGCATTTCAGGGGCTCAGCAATGGCATCTTTCCTTTTCAGGTATTCCGGTTTGAGCATCTGATCATCCATTTCTTTGCTGATGGTTTCCTGAAAATGAGGATACTGGTTCGTACCGATCAGAACCTCTTTCCGCTGCGCCAATGCCAGATCCCTTTCGGCGGCTCGGACACTGACCTGTTCCTGGATGAATCCGCTTTGAAATGCCTGTAAAAAACCACCCTTTTCTTCAACCCGAAGGAAAAGCGCCCAGGCTTGTTCGGATAACATCCGGGTGAGTTTCTCGATATAGTAGGAACCTGCAGATGGATCAATGATCCTGTCAAGATAGGATTCCTCCTTCAGGAGGAGCTGCTGGTTTCGTGCCAGCCGCTCTGAGTTGTCATCCGGTGGCAGTAAAGCACAATTGTAGGGCATTACCGTATGGGAATCGGTCCCCGCCAGGATGGACGACATGGATTCAGTTGCCGACCTGAGCAGGTTCACAAACGGATCGTACAGGGTCATGTTCCAGCGGGAAGTCGTGGTATGGATTTTCATTTTACAGACCTGATCGTGGGATGGTCCGTATGCTTTGACGATGGCTGACCAAAGGCAGCGCGCTGCCCTCAGTTTGGCAATCTCCATAAAATAGTCCGATCCAACGGCAAACTGGAACCGGATACGGGGAGCCACCTTGTTGATGGACAACTGCCGTTCCGTTAACTGGGTAAGATACTCCACTCCCATGGCAAGGCTGAAGCTCAATTCCTGGACGATGGACGCCCCTGCATTGTGGAACAGATCCCCGTGGACGGTGATCACCTGAAAGTGAGGTAATAGCGTGGCCTTTTCGATCAGTTCCCTGCCCATATCAAAGGCAGAACCGAGTGAAGAAGGATATCCCCCGGTGCGTACCAGCTCACCCAGCGGATCATAATCCACCGAACCCCTGATCTTATCCAGAAAGCGGTTATATCTTCTGACCAGCTCAAGGATGATGGTTACGATACCAAGGGAAGCGTTACCACAGATAAAATTCGTTTCAACGCTCTCGGCAAAAATATTTTTGAATAACCTGTCGAGTTCCTGATAAGTATAGGGATGGTTCTCATCCATCACCAATCCGATCGAGTCCACGCCCTTCATCAGGATATCCAGGATTTTGGCATTGGCCTCCGGGATGTCGGCCACGACAATATCCTGCCGGATCAGCCAGTTGTTGTTGTCTGCCTTTGCATTTCTGATAAAAGGAAATTCTCCCGGTACATCCTGAAGGTCTTCTTCCCGGTAATACGGACGGGCTGTAAATCCCTGTCCGGTATTCCAGAGAAGTTTTTTATCGTAATCGGCGCCTTCCAGGTCCTCCCTGATCTTCTTCTCCCATTCGGATGTTAGAATAGAAGGAAATTTTTCAAATAATTTTTGATCCTCTGATGGATTCTTCCTATCATTCATGTTATCTGAATTATTGATTGATAAGACCTTCCACAATCTTTATTTCCTCTTTAGTCAAATTATAAAGTTTGTAAACCATTTGATCGATCTGGTTCTCTAGATCAGTAGTGTCTTTACCTAGTTTTTTACCTTCAAGGATTAGATCTACTAACTCGATAAATGGTTGTTGCTTCTTATGGGATAAATCTTTAATGGGTATTTTTTCAATATATTGTACTTTGTATTCAAGAAAGCCACCCCTTCTGCTAATACACCAAATATTCATCAAGCAAGAAATTAATCTCGAGTTAAGCACCGCAAGAAGATATCGGCTGTTAGATTTTATTAAGAATGCTGTCATATCTATGATAGCGCCTTTTGATAGTGTGAAATTATTGCCCTTCGAAACATTAGGGTAAACAATATATTCGTTATTATAATTCAATGTTTTATTAATTTGCTGATATTCATACCAATATTTAGTATTATTTTTCAAACCTTCTTTTATAATTGCTCTTTCGGATAATTGCAGTTTATGTTTATTTAAAACTGAAAAAGAAGCAATATCGTTATTAAACGAAGCGACAGAAAAGTCAGAATTGTAGGGAAAAATGATGTTATTTTTTACTGCAGCAGGTTGATACTTTTTAAGATCACGCCCAAAAATATATGGTTTAACATACGTGTCTAAAGGAAGTTCAGTAATGAAGACGCTGTTTAATCCAGTTTTTACTCCAACAACAGGTAATCCACAGAATTCCTGGAGTAAAATCGAGTTAAGTTTTAACTTTTTTAGAATTTTTAGAACCTTAGTATCGATAAACTTAAAGTCATTTTGGATGAAAGTAGATTTGGTAATTAATAACGGTGTGATATTATCAAGTTTAGCCTGTAAAGTAGATTCTGGTAGTTTATCCAAGTTGTAATATGAGAAGCTATATTCGCTTTTCTTTTGTTTGTTTGCTGAAAATACTAACGGGTAAGCAGTCACACCTTCAAAAACATTCAAATCGTTAAAATCGATAATTGTTTTTATTTCACATTCCTTTATTAAAAATTTAATTAATGGTACACCATAACGTGCCTGGAAAAATTTGCTCGATGTGATGTAGTATAATATTCCATCATTTTTTAAAATCTTTAAAGCCATTTCGTAAAAGAAAACATAGATATCTGATTTACCTGAAAATGTACTGAAGTTCTTTTTAAAATAACAACTTAAATCTTTTACGTCTTCTTGCCTTATATATGGCGGATTCCCAATCACTACATCAAATCCAGTAAAATCACCATTGTTATCCAGTACTTCAGGGAATTCGAAACGCCATTCAAAGGCGTTTTTGTAAATGACATTTTCCTTACTTTCATCCAGTTTTCTTTTTAGTTCACTAATTTCTTTTTCTAATTTTTCCTGTTCTTTTTTTCGCTTTTTTACCATTTCAGCATCCTCCTTCCCGTAAGGAGTCTCAGGTTCAAAAAGAAAAGAACCTGTGAAACGATTATAGAGTTCACTTACTAATTTGTCGAGTTTTGTTCTGTTAGGATCGTTCTGTCGAATCTCATATGTAAAATCCTGTTTTATTTTCAAGATAAGATCTTCCATTTCCCTCTTCACTTCTTTACTCCTCGTATTGCGATAGGTCATCACCGCCAGGCGATAGCCTTCGATGGTCCATTTGCTTTTCTGGAGAGCTTTTTTAAGATCTGCATCCAGCGCATAACGGCTGATCAGTGAATTGCCACATTTTATATTGATATCAATATTCGGCAGGGTTTCCAGTTCGGTAAAATACGGAGCTTTGTAATAGGAACTTTTCAGCAACTCGATCCACAGACGCAGACGGCAAATCTTAACTGAATTGGGATTGATATCCACACCAAACAGGCAGTTTTCAATAATGGTCTGCCGTTCGTAAAAGATCGTTTCCTGTACACGCTGGCTTTCCACGTTCTGGTAATTGTATTCAAAAATTCCGTTCTCGTCCAATATGATGAGTTCATCGTTTTCAACTACGATTTCGTAATCACGCAGGCGTTTCCCGGATCTGTCAACCAGGATTCCAAGTTCCGATTTGATAACGATGAGTTCATTGAGGCACGAAACCAAAAAGTGACCCGAACCAACAGCAGGATCACAGATTCGAAGTGAACTCATAATTTCATTCGCAACAGTGAAGCCAATTCTGTCCATCCGGTTAAAAAGGTCAGTAAATGTATCTGCTAACTCGATATTCTTCGCTTTAAAGTACTCATTGAATTTTTGGAGGACAGCTAGACGCAGGGATTGACGGCTCATGTACATCGTGATAAAGCCAGGGGTAAAGATGGACCCGTCTTTATACCCGTTTACTTTTTCGAAAACTTTTCCTAGTACCGAAGCATTAATTATGGCTTTGTTTTCTTCTGCGATGTCCTCACCCCCTTCACTGGCAAAATCGAATGCGTCGAGGAACCTGAACAAATAATCAAGTGTTGGAATGCAATTACTCTTTTTTTTATCATCTCTAAGTACCGAGGTGTTGATGAAAGTCAGCGTTTCTGAGTTATCCAGCGAATTAATCTTAATGGTCTGGTCTTCCAGTTCAGAAATTTCAAATAACGAGCTGTTCAGGTAAGGAATGCGTGAATATTTCTGTTGTATGGATGCCGTACGTTCAGTGTAATTTCTTGCCAGAACCTGATGAAACAATTTATATAATTCATCATAATCATTGATTATACCCGAGTGCAGGAAACGGTACTCCTTGTCTCCCTTATGATACAAAATGAGTTGACCTTCCAGCAATTTCAGGAACAGGATCCGGTTTATCCAGGTCAAACTCAGTTCGAGGGCAATACCAAATAATTGTTCGTCTTTGGTCTGTCCGAAAATTGTTCTGTCTTTTACTTTATAAAGGATGTCCTCGGTAAGGAGAATGTTCATTGTGTTTTCAATCAGTGAACCGGCCTGTCTGTTCTTTTCTTTTCGGCGGATGATATTTTTGGTTCCTGATTTTACTTCTTCCAGTCCGATAATATACAGCAATTCTTTATAGAATTGTTCGTTGAGTGCGTTGCTGTCTTTCGTAAATGGTTCTTTTAAGAGGAAATGTGGTGAAAGCAGTTTTTGAAGCGCGATTAGTTTCTTATCGTCAGTTTTATCTTCATTTCTTAAAACCATTTCATAATCACGAATATCAAACCAGGTGCAGGGGATTTCTTCTTCAATGCTTTCAATGTAGGGTTTTGCAATAAAATTATAGAAAAGATCCGTATCCTTTGTCACCTTCTGTCCATCCCGCCATTGCTCATATTGTCTGACAAAGGATTTATTTTTATAAAAGAAATTTTCAAAGTACGATGCTTCAAAAATGTACCATTCGTAAACATTACTTACAATAAGGTGCCTGATATCAATGTTGTTTTCTTCAATCCGTTCCTGCAGATAATAGAGCACGAGTTCCTGGAAGGCTTTGACATTTAGTTTACTTTCAGTAAGCATCTCCGTCTTATTACCTGGTCTCTTTGCTTCTAAGATCACACCAACTTTATCCTTGTGGGTTTTCCCCAGATGAATAACCAGGTCTTTGTTATCTTTCGTATTGATCTCGTTGGTTTCTTTGTAATACGTATCCCTTAAAAAATCACGGATATGATTCTTCTGATTTTCTTCTCTCTCAATTTCATCTACCTTTCCAAGAAGCCGGATCAGGTTTTTCTTAAACAATTCAATCTCACTTCTTAACGGTCGCTGCTTTAAAAAGGACTTGCTGATTGCTTTTTTTGGATTTATCTTTACAAGCCTCATAATCAATTGTAATTCCGAAGATCAATAATAAATTATCTAAAATTTGATTAAGCTAAATTACGCTTTTTTTATGGAGTATAAATAACAGAATGAGTCATGAATATCAGGCAGAATATGCTTATCTTAGGTAAAATCTCCTTATGAAAATAGCTATCAGCGGAACTACGGGTTTCATCGGCAGAAGCCTGTCATCCTCCATCAAGAACCGTAACTGGATTATTGAGCCCCTGTCGAGGAATGATTTTCATGATGAAGCAAAACTGATCGAAAAAATCAACGGAGCCGATGCTGTGATACACCTGGCAGGAGCCCCGATCCTGAAACGATGGACCCGATCATATCAGCAGGAGATGTACAACAGTCGCGTCATCACCACAAGGAAACTTGCTGATGCGATTCGCAACTGCAGGGATCGCCCTGGACTTTTCATTTCGACATCAGCAAGCGGAATCGTAAAAAGTGGCTGTATGATCAATGAAAAGGGGATTGACTTCGACAGCGGATTCATCGGAAGTCTTTGCAAGGATTGGGAAGCGGCTGCCCTTGATGTTCAGGATATTGCGCGGGTCATCGTTTTCCGGCTGTCTGTCGTACTTGACAGTCACGAGGGAGCCCTTCATAAAATGCTGTGGGCCTTTAACCTGGGTCTTGGAGGACCGCTTGGGAACGGCATGCAGCTTTTCAGCTGGATTCACAGGACAGACCTGGTGAACGCCTATCATCATGTCATGACCAATGAATCCGTTCATGGCATCGTACATCTTGGATCTCCCGTGATCGTGACAAACCGTGAATATGCGAAAACCCTGGGCAGGGTACTGGGTAAACCCGCCGTGATCCCGATTCCTGCGGTCTTGCTGAAACTGGTCTACGGGGAGGCCGCTTCGGTACTGACAGAAGGACAGGGTATCCTTCCTGAGAAACTGCTCACCTCTGGATTTATTTTCCAGTTCCCCCGACTGGAGGATGCATTGAAGGATCTACTGGCCTGAAAAGATCCATTTTACGGATTGCGACACGCCATTGCCAAAGGTTATCCTGGTCGTGTAAAGCCCTCCGGGATGAATGTTTTTCCTTCCGGGATCATAGATCAGATGATGTTCTCCGATGTCAAGTCGATGAACCACCGGTTGACCGGTCAGGATACCCGTCATATCGTACGTTTCGATGACTACGACCTGGTGGCCGGACACCGAAAGCTCAAGATGCAGGCAATCCGTGACCGGATTCGGGTAAAAGCGAACCGGATGAACTGTAATGGTTTCCGAATCCTGATTGCCCATCGGCCCACAATGCCAGATGGCCTTCCAGCCTGAGAAGTTTCCGGCATTGTCAGTCAGAACGTGCAGGGTGATCGCTCCCTGGCTTGCGGTAATGACTACAGGAATGGAATCACCCGTCAGCCGGCCAAGCAGCGGTGCTGTGGTATCCTGTCCATTATAAACATACACATAATCAGTCCCGTTTTCAAGGTCCAGCACCTGAAATGTAAGGTTAAGCTCTTTGCAATCAGAGGGCTCAATGAAGATCAGGTAGTCTTCTTCAGGGTAATAGGCAAAGGCAGGACCTCCTGAATCGTACAGGGTATCCTGATAGACCGCCGGGGCCTGCGCCGTGAATTTATCCCGGATCAATTGCCAGAAATCATCGTAACCGTGATCGTAACCCAGCGCCCAGATGCCAATCCCTGCCAGGCCTCTCTGGCGGACCAGGTCGAACCGTTTGCCAAGACTTCTCACATCATCGATAAAGCATTGATACAACCGGTCAGCCTGAAACGAATAATACGGTGAAAAACTGTTGGATTCCTAGCGCTTGTTGGCTATGGAATAGCTACCCGTTGTGCTGTTTCGGATGGTGTAATAGGTAAGCGCTGTTCCCCAGCCGGTTACCGGAGAGGGAGCCAGGGGCTTCTCCACCGGCCATTGCCGGCCGTAATAGGGCAGCCCCAGTACTATTTTTTCGTTGGGTATTCCCTTGCTTTGGAACCAGGATACCGACCGGGACAGGTTATGATCGAAGCTGCTGACCATGGAATAGAGACCATCCACCGGACCGGCCATACCGCTGCCATTCCAGTAGTAATCGTATCCCATGATCATAAACATATCAATGACAGGCTCAAGAAGTTCCAGGTTGAAGATCCCGTTTGGATCAATGGCTGGCACAGCAAGGCTTACCATTTTATCCGGTAACCGGGTATGGAATTCCAGCGCGAAATGGATAAGGAACTGATTGAACTCATCGCTCAGGGAGGAGGGAACTGATTCAAAATCCAGATTGACTCCCATTGCATTTCTTGCTTTAACAAGCGAAACCGCCGTGTCGATCAGTGTCTGCTGTGAGGTTGCATTAGAGAACAGCGCCATGTGCCCCTGAAAAAGGGTGATGCAAAGGTGGACGTTGACACCATTGGACAGGGCGGAGTCGATCACGGGTGCTGCCATCCAGTTATGCAGCGAGACCGGCATCCCTGTGTAAGGATCCACCTCAAAGGAAAAGTAGCAGAGATCCGACAGCAGGTCCCATCGGTAGTTCAGGTACGTACTGCCCATCCAATAGGGATGGTACCCGAAAACCGTTCGTTTGAGCTGGGCTGGGATACTTGTTCGACGGATCACGTCCGTCTGCAGGCCATTGAGTGAATCAAACTGCGATTCTTGTATAAAATCAAACCGAGAATAATAACAGGATTGCTCCTGGTGAATGGACACATAAGGGATCTCCTGAGCGAAAAGCGACAGAAATCCAAGACATCCAATCAATCCCACAAGCCATTTTTTCGCTGCCAACTAGCGTATGCTCCTTGGTGAATAACTTTTCCAGGCAAACCAGTCAATCAGCTCGTCGGCAAGATGACGATCCAGTTTTTCGAACGGAACCCGGAACTGCTGTTTTTCATGAAACTTCCATGGATCTTCGGGATGCTCATGCTTGCCGCGGAACAGCAGGATCTGCATTTTGCCGGGCTCATCGGAGATAATGAACCGAAGCCGTCTCAGAAAGGCTGGTTTCTGGGTCAGATTGATGCCTGAGAATTCCATGAATTCATGATCACAGATCTTTTGCAGGGAAAGCGCCCGGTAATGAAATTTGAAATCGTTGTCCAGTACTTTTGTCAGGTCGTCAAAGGATTTCTTCAGGAAGTCAAAAAATCCATCAATCACAGCACTGTATTGTTCATAATTCTGCCTGACGACAGTAGGATTGAGCTTGAGCTCTTTCTCCTTTAGTTTGTTTATCTCGTCTTCCAACCAGTGTGACATGATGTTGAAAATATTAGGATTTGGTCAATTCAGTTGTTCTTTGTTATAACGTTTCAGGTTGCAGGGTTACAAGTTGCAGGTTGGTGGTAGTCCATTTTATTCCACCAGCGTCATTTCGTTGATCAGGTGCCCCGCGCCTGCAAATTTATCGATGATGAACAGGCAGTAGCGGATATCCAGGCTGATGTTACGGCACATGCCCGGGTCGTACATCAGATCGCTCATGGTACCTTCCCAGCACCGGTCAAAATTGATTCCGATCAGGTGTCCATCCGCATTCAGAACCGGACTGCCCGAATTGCCGCCTGACGTATGGTTTGCGGCTATGAAACAGGTATGCATGCTGCCGTCCTTATCCGCATACCGGCCATAATCCTCATTTGCATGAAGGTCCTTCAGCTTTTCATGCACGACATAATCATGGACAGACGGATCCTCTTTGCCGATGATTCCCGAAAGCGTCGTGAAACAGCTGTACTCAACGGCATCTGCCGGTCGGTAGCCGGATACTTTACCGTAGGTAACCCGTAAAGTAGAATTTGCATCCGGGTAAAACCTTCTTTCGGAAAACATTTCCATCTGTGCCTTCATGTAGATGCGCATCAGGCTGTCGGTACTGACTTCCAGGGTTTGCATCACCGGAACAAGCTGGTTAAAATAATAATCCCGAAGTTCCAGGTTCAGCTGATAGGCAGCGTCTTTCTCAATTTTTTTGTAATCCGCCCTTTTGAAATGATCCAGCAGATTCAAAAGATCCTTCGGGGAATCAAACAGGGAAGACTGGAACAGATCCTCCGTGAACCGTTTGACATCCCCCTGGTATTCCGTTGTAATCACCTGGAAGAATGGAGGACTGTATGCAGGATCCAGTTGCCAATAATATACCTGGATAAGTTGGTGGAATAACTGTTTGTCTACCTCTTCATTGTAGTTCCTGTACTGTGCTGCCAGCAAATTTTTCAGGGATGCCAGCTCCTCACGGATCAGTGCCTGGTCGGACTCTTTATCTTTACAGGCACTGACCAGATTTCGGCATGTCCCGGCTAAACGCAGCAGGTCGGCACGGAATGCGGATTCCCAGAGATAGGTTTCCGCTTTCAGATAAGGGGTCAGGGATGAGTACAGTTCCTCAAAGGCGGGCAAGAGGGAGCCGTACCTGGATGTTCGTTCCGGATCCTGGGCCGTCCAGCGCTTGAATTGTTCCTCGAACTGCTGTTTTTTGTCATTTGCCTGCAGGCGGTTGATCCCCCTGTTTTCCCCGATCCATTTTTTCCACCCATTGGCAATCCCAGCCTGTTTTGCAGCATACTGGATCCGGGTAACATCATCGTTCTGCATGGCATGATCGATGATCCCCAGGGCAATTGCTCTCAATTGGATACGGATGGGATTTTCTTCCTGTGTGATCATTTCGACAGCATAAGAAGGAAGATATTCTGTCGTCTGGCCGGGGTATCCAAAGACAAAGGTAAAGTCTCCTTCCTGGTATCCCTTCAGGGATATTTTCAGGTGGTTTTTTGGAGTATAGGGTACATTATCAGGAGAATAGACTGCAGGCATGTTCGACGAATCCACATAGATCCTGAACACGGAAAAATCTCCCGTGTGGCGGGGCCACATCCAGTTGTCGGTATCCCCGCCGAATTTTCCGATGCTGGAAGGGGGTGCGCCAACGAGACGGATATCACTGAAAATCTCATTGATAAAAAGATAGTAGGCATTCCCGTAAAAAAAAGGTTCGATATCCGCCGCGTAGTGGGTACCTTCTGTCGCCTTCTTTTTGATTTGTTCCATCCGTTCGGTAATGATCTTCTGCCTTTCCTGTTCCGTCTCTTCGGGAGGTATATCCGAAAGAATCCTATCGGTTACATCTTCCATCCGGATCAACAGCGTACACGTCAGTCCCGGGCAGGGAATTTCCTCATCATGGCTGAAAGCCCAGAAACCTTCCGTAAGATAATCGTGTTCGATGGAACTGTTCCGCTGAATGGAACCGTAACCGCAATGATGGTTGGTGAGAATGAGCCCCTGTCCGGAAACAATCTCGGCAGTACACCCTCCTCCGAAAATGACCACTGCATCTTTCAGCGACGAATGATTGACACTGTAAATATCCTCGGCGGTGATCCTCATTCCCATGGCCATCATCTCTTCCTCGTTCATTTCTCCCAGCAAAAGTGGTATCCACATGCCCTCGTCCGCCCTGGAGAAGATGCCTGCAGAAAGCATGAACAAAACAATCAAACTCTTCCTGATAAAATTCTCTATGACCATCATTTTTACTATTTCATTCTTCATTCTTCATCCTAATCAATGCATGGATAATGTCTCCTTCTCTGCCGGTCTGACGGCAATACAGGAGATCTCCACATCGGCATTTTTGGGCAGGCCCTTCACTGCAATGGCTTCCCTGGCAGGTGGATCCTGATCAAAATAGGTTGCATACACCTTATTGAAATCATCGTAATATTTTATATCTGAAAGAAAAGCAGACACTTTCACGATATCTGAAAAGCCCATACCTGCCTCTGTTAAAATGGCGAGGATATTCTTCATGATCTGCCTTACCTGATCCCCAGGGCCACCTTCTGCAAACAGGCCCGTAAAGGGATCGATGCCAATCTGACCTGAAATATACAGTGTATTGTCCATCAATATTGCCTGACTATAGGGGGCCAGGGGACGAGGCGCATTACGGATAGAAATGGATTTTTTCATATTCATTCGTTTTGGGCAAAAGTAATCATTTTCGACGTAGGAATAGCGCTTACCTTTTCCGTTAATCACTTAATCAGATATCTAATAGTTATCCCGGAAGTCCTTCTTTTTCTGCAACTTCATATCCTGCAGCATGGGGGATTTGGCATTGATGGAAAAGTTCCAGCTCTGCAATCCGCCGATGGGGATCCAGTTGAACCGCATCTCCCAGCAGTGAAGGTCACGGTAAACGCTGATGGATGTGGTGGAAAAATCAAAATTATTCAGATCCAGGCCTGATGAAAAGGTCACTTTCCATTTCTTGGTGATGGATATATCCCCGGAAAAGGACAGGGTCTGAACCACGTCATTCTCATTGGACATTTTGGTGGTGCTGAACCGGTGGTTGAAGCGTAGATTATAGGAGAAGTTCAGGCTCCAGGGATTGTTCCAGTCAAGGTAACGCTCAGGCTGATCCATGACGTCCTGTAATTCCTCTGCTGTTCCCGTACCCGGTTTGGGGGCCAGGGGCTTTTTTTTGGGCCCCAACCGGTAACTGAAACTCAGGTTCCAGGTTGTGTTGTCGAACCTGAGCAGCCGGCGGTTCTTTTCCCACTGAAACTGGTTGATCCTTCTGCCTGTCGAATCATCCAGGGCGTAGAGATCCCAGGTCCCGTTGAACTGCAGATTCAGGTTTTTGATCAGCCGCGTCCGGCCTGACATGGTAATGGGTGACCACTTCAGTGAATCCCTGGCAATATCATAACTGGTCATGATCGAAAAGTTCTCGATCAGGACCAGCTTTCTCACCCCGGTGATGGTGTCTTTCTTCGACCTGACCTTCATCTCAAGGTTATTCTGGAGGCTGAGCGAAAGATTTCCCGATTTCCCGTCCGGCGCCGTTCCATAGATGCTGTTCTGAAAGGGGGAATACCTGACACTGTCGGAATGCTCTGCATCCGTATAATAATAGTCCCAGTACCCGTATTTTGACTTGCCGTAATCAGGACGTATGGCAAATCCGACATAGGGGGTCATCACATGGCGGATTGCCCTGACAGGTCCTTTTTTAAACTGGAGAATGCCGTAGAGCTTGGTGGATATCGATGTGCTGAAATTAAAGTCCCTGACACCCTCAAATCCCCTGAGGGTATCTTGCCTGACATAGCCCACCGTAGTATCATTCCCGCTGATAAGGGTATCGTTTGACCAGGATTTCAGGATTTTCTGCATATACCAGCGCTCGGTGTAATTGATGCTGTTCGACATGTTGAAATATTTGAACAGCTTGAGGGTGCTGGTGATCGGAATTGCGTGTTTGATACCGTTGCGCATGTCGTCAAGGAAATTGCCCTCCATCAGCAATGAGTCGTAGGTACTGATCCTGTTTTCAGCATTCATGGTGTAATTCATGCTGATGTTTTCGTACCATTTCAGTTCTCCGACCCGTTCTCTTTTCCGTAAAGGATAAAATCGGTTTACGCTGAATGAGATTTTGGGCAGGTAAAAATCTATGGTCTTTTGAAGGGTGTTTTGCGAATGGTTCAGGTTAAGGGCCAGGAAATACTTACCCGTCCAGTTTTTCTGATAGGAGATGCTCGACTGGAAGGTATTGGACTGGTAGTCATGGATTGAAACCGGATTATAGCGGTTATAGCTTCGTGTCACAAAATTGACGTTGGCGCTGAAGGTGCTTCCGGGCCTTGCTTTAGGATCCTGGGTATGGATCCACCGGACAGAAAAATCCTTGTTGCGCTGATAACCCGTAGTTCCTTCATCACCAATCCGGTTGATCGCATAGCTGAAGGAAAAGGAGCCTCCAAATTTGTATCGTTTTTTATATCCCACAGAGGGCTTGATGGCCCAGCTTCCCCGTGAGTAAACGTCTCCTTTGACGGTCAGGTCAAAATAGTCGCTGATCCCCCAGTAATACCCTCCGTTCTCCAGGAAAAAACCACGGTCTTTTGATTCACCGTATGTTGGAAAGATAATGCCTGAAGTTCTGCCTTTGAAAATGGGGAATAAACCGAAAGGAACCGCCAGGGGCAGGGGAACATCTGCCACCGTGAGCCAGGCAGGGCCTGTGACGATCTTATTGTCAGGGATCACCTTGGCCTTTTTGAACTGCATGGAAAAATGCGGGTGTGGATCACTGCAGGTGGTATATTGTCCCGACTTGATATTGATGATATTCCCCTCCATGCGTTTGATGGTCGTCCCGTGAATATACCCATCCCCTTCCTGAGTGACCACCCCCTTGATCAGTCCTTTCTCTGTCTGGAAGTTATACCGCATTTCCTCGGCCGTGAACTCCTGTTCGTCTTCCTTAAAAATGGGTTTCCCGGTCCGGTTATTCAGCGAATCGGCCTGAGAGGTGGCATATAATTCACTTTTATCAAAATCGATTTCCACATAACCTGCTTTCAGATTGGTCTTCTGATAATTCAATTCGGCATCACGGTAAAGATAGGCTTTCTGCTGCTTTAATTCAAAGATCAGCGAATCAGCAGATTTGTAGTCAATTTTTCCTTCCAGCTTGAATTTGCTTACGGAAGCCTGTACGGTGTCCCTGGCGGTTGTATCAAACCGTATCGGAAACAGGGTGTCGGTAACAGGCAGTAGTTTGATCGTGTCCTGGGCCCGAAGTTCGAAAAAACCCATAAATATGACCCATAGGATACCAGAATAAGTTACCCACCGTTTATTTGTTAATAAGTCACGCAAGGTATCGAATTCTGACAAGGTGAAATGACTATTTTTGTGAACCGCCAGTCAAAACTACTTAAAATCTGCCATAGGTGAAACGATCAGGCGTTATTTTTGGTATACTCTGCATCCTGCTAACGATCCCTTTTTTGGTTCACGCTCAGAACAACGTCAATAAAATTGACAGGGTGGTCATCGATGCAGGTCACGGAGGTGAAGATCCGGGTGCGCTGGGAAAACGCTCCCGGGAAAAAGATATCGTCCTGGCAATTGCTCTGAAAACGGGTGAGTATATAGAGAAAAACCTCCCGGATGTCAGGGTGATCTACACACGCAAAACGGACAGGTTCATCGAGTTGTATAAACGCGCCCAGATCGCCAATGAAAGTCACGCCGACCTGTTCATTTCCATCCATTGCAATTCGAATCCAAAGTCCGCTCCATACGGTGCCGAGACGTATGTGATGGGTTTGCATAAGAGTGAGGACAACCTGGAAGTAGCCAAACTTGAAAATGCCGCCATTTTGCTTGAAAGCGACTATACCGCCAACTACGAAGGTTTTGATCCCAATTCGGATGAAGCTTACATCGTTTTCACCATGTATCAGAATATTTTTCTGGAGCAAAGCCTGGGAATGGCAGTCCGCGTTCAGGATCAGTTCAGGGAAAGAGTCGGAAGGCATGACAGGGGAGTCAAGCAGGCAGGTTTTCTGGTCCTGTACCGTACCACCATGCCCGGAGTGCTGATCGAAACGGGTTTTTTAAGTAATGCATCCGAAGAAAGCTATCTGATGTCAGAAGAAGGGCAGGTTTACCTGGCATCGGCAATTTACAGGGCCTTCAAGGATTATAAGCTTGAGGTGGAAGGGAATGTGGCCGGTCAGCTGACATCCAGTGATAAACCTCCCGATACGGATAAACCTGTGAATGTACCCGCCGAAGAACCAGCCAGGAAATCCAATACCACTCCCAGCCCGGCCCCTGTCCCTGCTAAAGTCGTCCCCAAATCAGCAGATCCACAGGCTCCATCCGGCGATAAGGTCTTTTTCCGTGTGCAGGTATGTACCTCTCCCAAAAGGATTTCCCTGAATTCCAAGCAATTCCTTGATCTTCAGGAAGTCAGGGAATACAATCACGGGGGACTCTACAAATATACCTCCGGCAATGTATCCTCTTATGAGGAGGCATCCCGGCTTTGCAAAACCATCCGTGCAAAAGGATTCAATGAGGCATTCGTGGTCGCCTTTCAGGGTGAGACACGGATTGATATTCAGAAAGCAAGGCAGCTGGAAAAATCCACTCCCTGATTTCAACACCGGGAGCGATCCGGTTTTAACATAAAATCATCGGTATGATTGCCATATTTCATTATCTTTGCGTATCCAATAACAGGTAACTGGTGAAATTATCCCGCGAAACAAAGATCGGACTGGTATTCGTCATTGCCCTGACTCTCCTTATCTGGGGATTGAACTTCCTGAAAGGGAAGACACTTTTCAAGACCGAACGGAATTTTTTCGCTGTTTATGAGCACATTGACGGCCTGATTGTGGCCAATCCCGTCAATATCAATGGATTTGCCGTAGGCCAGGTAACCGATATTTCCTTTGAAAGTGAAACGTCTCCCCGTATCATCGTAGAATTCATGCTGGATAAAAAGATCCAGATACCTGAAAATTCGGTTGCCCGGATTTATTCGGAGGACCTGCTGGGAGGAAAATCCATTGACCTGGTCCTTGGCGATTCAAAAGCGTACTGCAAACCGGGTGATACACTCACATCTTCAATTGAAAAATCGCTTCGCGAGGAGGTCAACCGGCAGGTGGAACCGATCCGGCGTAAAGCTGAAAACCTGATCTCTTCCATTGATTCGATCGTCACCGTGATCCAATATGTTTTCAATGAAAATATGCAGGATGACCTCCTTAAAAGTGCGTCAAACCTCAAGACTACATTTGCCAACCTTTCGAACACGACCACAACCCTTGACCAACTGGTACTCACCCAGCAGCAGCGGTTGATCGAAATCATCGGACATATTGAATCCATCACCAGCAATCTTCAGAACAGCAATGAGGAAATAACCAATATACTGAGTAATTTTTCGGCAATCAGCGATACGGTTACGGGTTTGAAGATCTCAAAAACCTTCGGTGATCTGAACCAGTCACTGGCCGACATTT
This sequence comes from Lentimicrobiaceae bacterium, assembly GCA_017993235.1. GTDB lineage: Bacteria > Bacteroidota > Bacteroidia > Bacteroidales > JAGONC01 > JAGONC01. Next base: position 72,396 of record JAGONC010000005.1, on the reverse strand, counting down.
CAGTGATCGTCGACAAGATCAGCAGGGGGGAAGGATCACTGGGATTGCTGATCAATGATGAGAAACTTTATCAAAACCTGGTGACCTCTTCATCAGAACTCAATTTACTGCTCGAAGATCTCAGGTTAAATCCCAGTCGTTATGTTTCGGTATCTGTCTTCGGCAAAAACCCGGAGAAGCATGCCTATTCTCCATCCGGAAAGGAAGGATCCCAGAAAGAGAAATAATGACCCCCGCTGTTCTTTACCACTGAAAGATCTCATTTTTATTCTTTGGCCGCTGACTTTCCCGCCAGGTGAATCCTCTCAGTGTCTTCTCCTCCTCGGGTATGTCTTTTTCCGGATAGAGAATTGCCGTTGGATGTTCAATATAGACGATCCGTTCAATTTTATTTTCATTGACGGAGATCCACATTGAACCCGAAACGGCTTTGTTGATCCCAATGAGTGATTCATCTTCATCCCTGACGTAGTAGATCGTCTCTGAGTTGGATTCCACCCGGATCCTTTTCAGTTCGTTGTCGGTGAAATAACCGGTCATGTCCAGACCCCGGATCTGGTTGAACCGCAGGGAATCATCCATTGAAATGATCAGTGAGGTGTTATGAAGGTCCATCCGGTCGATCTGTTTATTCCGAAACCAGATCCGGATCGAGTCGGCGGTGAGCTGGTTTTCATCCGACCAGAGGACAGGCTCCCTGTACAGGGTGAGAACCGAGTCGGCGATGTTATTGTGCAACGAATCGCACATTCCCTGAATGTCGGTCCGATAGAATTTAACCTTATGGTACGCAAACAGGTCCGTGGCTTTCTGTGCTGAATCAAAACGTGCGATCAGCGTGTCGGCATGCATGAACAGCGTATCTTCCCTGTCGGCAATCATGGCCACGGCGCTGTCGGTGATCATGCTGAAACGGCTCTCCTTGCCGTACAGCGAATAATTCCCTTTAAGCACAATATCCTGAACCGTATCCGTAACGGTAATGTTATGATAGGCCCTTCCCAGTCCCGTAGGTTGCTCGTAATAGATGCTGTCGGCTGTCAGGATCTGATCGCCTGTACGGATCAACGAGCCCTTCCCGAGATAGGATTTATCGTTTTGCGTATCAAACCAGCCTGTCGTGCAGTAAATGTAAAAATCTTCGCCCTCGATGTGTGTCGGCCCGATAAAATAGGCGATCTCCGTTTCCGTATTATAACGCATGGTATCAGCATGCACGGTGTAATCCGGATCCCTGAGCACCACATCCCTGCTGAAGGCGAAATCCTTTGTGCGGACATAATAGTATCCGGTTTCGCTCAGCAGTTCATTATCTTCGGATATGATCCTTCCCCCATGCTGGTAATGACTTACCTGCGTTGCACGATTATAAAGCAGGAATTCCGTGAAAAGGGTGGTCTCGTTATCGATCAACCTGACTTCCCGTTCAATCTCGCCGATCTTCGTATTCCCATCGTACCACATGTGTTTTCCGTAAAGATGAAGCGTATCCCGGGATTCCACGTGAATACTGCCCATGGCCTCCACACGGTTCTCCACTTCATTCAGGTATGCCGTGTCACAGTAGAGATAAATGTTGTCGTGCTCCATGATGATATTGCCCGTCAAAACCTGTACATTGGCATTGGCGCGCCTGTCATAGCTGATCTCATCAGCCTGGATCAGCCTGATCAATGCCGTATCCTGTGAAAAGACCGGCAGGCAAAGCAACAGAAGCAGAATCCAACCTATATGGAAAAGGATCGGGTAGAATGAAAAACATCGGGTTCTCATACCGCAAAGGTATTGAATGTTCATTTCACCGGAAAATCTCTTCTGTATTACCGGATTTCGTATTTTTGTAAACGAAACCATCAATCATTTATTACGGAGGTAACTATGAAGAGTCGTTTGTTCTTTTTTATCGCTTTTTCCCTTATGCTGGCTTCATGCGGAACCCGTTCCGGGCAGGAACAGCAGAATGAAAATACAGGAACTCCGGTTCTCACGGTGGCAAACTTTGATTCGCTTGCCGGGCAATATATCGGGAAGGAAATCCAGATCGAAGGACTGGTGGATCATGTCTGCCGTCACAGCGGTAAACGGATGTTTCTGGTGCAACCGGACGGAGCAGGGCGTGTTAAGGTCGTCACCGGCGAAAACATTTCCGTTTTTGATGTTGCGCTGGAAGGCACGGATGTGATCGTCAGGGGCATTGTAGATGAATTAAAGGTGGATGAGCAATACCTTGCGGAATGGGAAAAAGAACTAAAGGACCAGGAAGCAGCTGAAGCACAGGAGACTGCCGAACCTGAATCCTCCCAGCAGGAGGCACCTGCCGAAGGCGTTCATGCCGGAATGGGCGAACAGGCCGACCAGGGAACCCATACGGAGGCCTGGGATCAGATTGCCGGTTACCGCGCCCAGATTGCAGCAAGCGATAAAGGATACCTCTCTTTCTTATCCGTCATCTGCTCTGAATACACCCAAAAGAGTAATTAATTTTTTCACGGATGGCTGCTTTCAGGTGGAGAAGGTGGAATAATGCAATCCACCGTGATTTTGGATATTTCTTTTTTGGGATGACCATCATCTATGCCCTGTCGGGCATTGCACTGAACCATATCAGGGATTGGAATCCGAATTATATTATTAGAAACTGGCAGGTAATCGTAAAAATACCTGAAACCACCAACATTCTTTCTGAGGAACAGGTCATGGATATGCTGGGTCAGGCAGGGCTGAAAAAAGAATACAAGAAACATTATTTTCCTGACAGTCAGACACTTAAGGTATTTCTTGATCACGGAACCGCCACCTTTGATCTGGAAACGGGTACCGGAACGATTGAGACCCTCCGGCGGCGGCCGCTGTTCCACCAGGTAAATTTCCTGCATTATAATCCATCGAGGTGGTGGACCTGGTTTTCGGATATCTATGCAGGCGCACTCACCCTGCTGGCGATCACCGGATTGTTCGTTTTAAGGGGGAAGAACGGAATTACGCGGCGTGGCGCATGGATAACCCTGGCGGGGATCATCATACCCCTGATCTTTCTTTTCCTTTACAAGGGAGGGAATCGCTAACCAAACAGCATTGCATAAACTTCCTCGATTCTCCGGGCCGGTATGATCTGGATGGAGAATTTCTTTATATCAAGATTCTTACGGTTATAGCCGGAAATGAAGATCTTTTCAAATCCCAGCTTTTCGGCTTCCAGGATCCTGGACTCGATACGGTTCACCGCGCGTATTTCTCCTGACAGCCCCACCTCGGCAGCGAAGCAGATATTTTTGTTCACCGGTATATCGGCATTGGAAGAGAGGATCGCACAGATCACGGCAAGGTCGATGGCCGGATCGTCCACTTTGATTCCTCCTGCAATGTTGAGGAATACATCTTTCATTCCCAGCCGGAAGCCGCTTCTTTTTTCAAGAACGGCCAGTAGCATGTTCATGCGGCGCACATCAAAGCCCGTGGCAGAGCGCTGGGGCGTACCGTACGCCGCCGTGCTGACCAGTGCCTGGGTCTCGATGAGCATCGGGCGCAATCCTTCAATGGTCGCAGCGATCACCACTCCGCTCAACTGGTCGTCGCGCTGTGACAACAGGATCTCCGAGGGATTGGAAACTTCCCTCAGTCCATTGCCCTGCATTTCGTAAATACCCAGTTCCGACACCGATCCGAACCGGTTCTTTGTCGCACGGAGGATCCGGTAAACATGATGGCGGTCACCTTCAAACTGGAGTACAGTATCGACCATATGTTCCAGCACTTTTGGCCCGGCCAGGTACCCTTCTTTGGTGATATGTCCGATGAGGATCACCGGCATGCCGCTGACCTTGGCCAGTTTCTGCAGTTCGGCAGTGCATTCGCGCACCTGGCTGACAGAACCCTGGGAGGAATCCACCACATCGGTCTGCAGTGTCTGGATGGAGTCAACGATCACCAGGTCGGGTTTGACTTTTTCAAGCTGATGGAGAATGGTTTGCAGGGAGGTTTCCGTAAGAATATAAAGGCTCCTGTTCCGGATACCCAGCCGGTTACCGCGCATGCGCAGCTGCTGATCGCTTTCTTCTCCCGAGACGTAAAGGATCCGCTTTCCTTCCATCTTCAGGGCAACCTGCATCATCAGGGTGGATTTTCCAATGCCCGGTTCTCCCCCCACCAGTACCAGCGAACCGGGAACAAGACCGCCTCCCAGCACCCTGTCAAGCTCCTGATCGGCCGTGCTGACCCGCTGCTGGTCCGACCAGTCGATTTCGGTGATCAGCCTGGGTTCCTTTTCCCTGCCAGCCGTTGAACGATCATCACGGCGTTCCGGATGGATGACCTCCTCCAGATAGGAATTCCATTCACCACAGGAAGGGCACCGTCCGATCCATTTGACCGACTGTGCACCACAATTCTGGCAGAAAAAAACAGTTTTGGCTTTTGACAAGGCAAATGAGGTATTAATCGTGATGCATCAGTGAATACTTGTTTTTCGGATGATATCGGTTGAAGAATACCCCGGCAGGAGATCAATGGTCACCACCTGCCCTCCCCTGGAAATAACGATATCATGCCCTGCAATTTCCTCAACGCTGTAATCAGCGCCTTTGACAAGCACATCCGGCTGGATGGTCTGTATGAGCTCGTAGGGTGTGTCGCTGCTGAAAAGAACGACCGCAGTGACAAAGCTGAGGGAAGATAAGACCATTGCGCGGGCATGCTCATCATTTACGGGTCTTGTGGCTCCCTTCAGCCGCCTGACCGAATCATCAGCATTCAATCCCACGATCAGTACATCTCCCAGATCCGCTGCCCTGGATAGATAGTCAATATGTCCCAGGTGCAGGATATCAAAGCACCCGTTTGTGAATACGATCTTTTCGCCCCGGAACCTCCAGATGGCCAATCTGCGTTCCAGCGAAGGCATATCAAGGATCCTGGACCGGATGAGGTCGATCTTTCCCATGGGAAGTTTTGTTCATTAAGGGTAACAAAATTAACGAAATAATTCCAGCCAGTATGATCATCACGGTCTGCCCTGACCATAACAGCCAGCCCATTGCATACCCTTTGGTTTCCGGTATATGATAAAGAAACAGGGTTTCAGCCACAATGGCGGGATAGATCCCGATGCCTCCCTGTACGATCATTACACCGATCGTGGCAAAGATATAGACCGCAAAGCCGGCGGTCAGCGATATTCCCTTTGTTTCGGGAAGACAGTTAAAGACCACCATCGTCATGGCATAATAAAGCATCCAGATCAACACGGAATGAAAGATGAACCAGAAGGGCTTTTTAATATGTGCGAGGGATTTCAGACCTTCGAGAAAACCCATGATCACCTCTTTAATTTTTTTGTATACCCCTGTCTGATTGAAATTCTTTCGCAGGAAATACAGCAGTGCAAAGAAAAAGACCAGGCCTCCAATCAACAGGTAGATCAGGTAATTCGTGCCATTGAAAACCTCCAGTTTTCCCTGTATGGGGTGAATGATCTTTTGAGAGATATAATCCGATACCCTGCCGAATTGTATGGCCAGGTTAAGCAGGAACAGGAGTGCGAAAATGAGAAGATCGATCGCCCGTTCGGTGACCACGGTACCAAACGACTTCTGAAAGGGAATTTTCTCGTACTTCGACAGTACGCCGCACCGGCTTACCTCTCCCAGCCGGGGTAAGGCAAGATTGGCAAAATAACCGATGAAGACCGCAAAAATGACATTGCTGAATCTGGGATGATACCCCATAGGCTCCAAAAGCATTTTCCAGCGGATGGAGCGGCTGATATGGCTTATGATGCCTAGGATCAGGGAAAGAAGTATCCAGGTATAATCCGCCTGCCTGAACGATTCCCATATTTCTTCCTTTTCTCCGGGGGTCAGGTTTCGCACAAAGAGCCAGATGAAAAACACCCCGAGACTCAGGAAAAAAATGAGTTTCCCGATCGTTGCAAGCGTTTTCTTCAACCGTTATTTTATTTTGTTATCCTTATCCGGGAAAAGGATAATGGGGGAGTAGTGCTTTGCCTCTTCCAGATCCATGACTGCATAGGATACGATCAGGATAATGTCGCCGATCTCGACTTTGCGGGCTGCTGCTCCATTCATCACCACTTCGCCCGAGCCACGTCTGCCCTTTATGACATAGGTGATAAAGCGTTCACCGTTATTGACGTTTAATATATGGACCTGTTCGTTCTCAAGGATATGGGCTGCATCCAGCAAGTCCTCATCGATGGTCACACTGCCCATGTAGTTCAGGTTGGAATCAGTAATGGTGGCCCGATGAATCTTGGATTTTAGGATATGTATTTGCATAGTGGTCGCAAAAATACTAATAAAATTGGATATTATCGATCAGCCGCACCTTTCCCAGGTATGCGGCAGTGCAGGCGACGACTCTTTCATGGCTTTCCCAGCTTTCAACCGGCAGAAGCGTATCTGCATCCACGATTTCGAAGTACTCCAGTGAAAAAGCCGGATGCTTCAGAAATTCAGATCTTGCCCATTCGGTCACCTGTTGAACCGTCAGCTTTTTTTTCATTTTTTTCGCCTTTTTTAAGATCTGATAGATCACAGGGGCAATAGTCCGTTCTTCCGGGGAGAGCCGCTTGTTCCTTGAGCTCATGGCCAATCCGTCGGGCTCCCTGACCGTTTTGCAGGGTATGATCCTGACGGGCAGGTGAAGCTGTTTGACCATGCGCCGGATGATGGCAAGCTGCTGATAATCCTTTTCACCAAAGAAGGCCTGATGGGGTTGTATGATCTCAAAAAGCTTTTTCACAACAATGGCCACACCATTAAAATGTCCCGGTCGAAATTTGCCTTCCATGACCCTGCCAAGGTCTCCAAAATCGAAGAGGGTTGTATCGGGTTCGGGATACATTTCTTCAACGGGGGGAATGAACACCATATCGCAACCAGCTTCCTTCAGTTTCCGAATGTCCGATTCCTCTTCCCTTGGGTATTTTAAAAGATCTTCGGGGTTGTTGAATTGGATGGGATTGACAAAGATACTCGCCGTAACATAATCCGTTTGCTTTTTGGCCGTGCGGATCAAGGTAAGGTGTCCTTCGTGCAGGGCACCCATGGTGGGAACGAAGCCCACCGTTTTCCCGGCGGAACGGACAGAAGCCAACTGCTGCTTTGTTTGAACGATGGTGCGGAGGATTAGCATGAGAGGGGATAGGGATGGGTAAGGTTATTTATTGTTATTACGCTTCGCTGTTATTAATGGTTATTTATAGTCATTCGTGGTCATTTGTGGTGATGTGTGGTTATTTGTGGTTATTGAAGTTAAGGTTATTAAGAAGGATATGCAGCAGGTCTTTTTCGAGGGTTTCGGAGGGAGTTTCGATGATACGGCCTGCTTCAGTGTTGTCTTTATAAAATATAAAAGTGGGGACTAACTGGACAGCCAGCGGCTGAATATCGGCATGGATGGTTTTCTTTTTTCTGTCGACGCATATGACGGTTACCTGATCCTCCGGGAAATGCAGCTGGTCGAGTATTTTAAGAAACCTGGGCACCTGTTCCTGGCTGTCGCCGCACCAGGAACCCATCACGATGGTGATGCGATACACATTCAGTTGCTGGCCAATTTGCTGTATGACCTCTTCCGAGGGTGAGTAGGTCGCATATTCCTGCTGGAAGAATGCGCCGAATACCGGTCCTGACAAGCCAATCCTGTCGCATGTATCGATCAGTACCTCCTGTTGAAGGGTGGTATCCATGATGGTCTGGTTGATATGCTGGGCGAAGAGGGGCTGAAGCCATAAACCATGGATCATCATCAACATCAGTATTTTTTTCATGGATTTATTTTTTAACGGGGTTCAAAGGTAGTAAAATCAATAATTAAAAAGGCTGCAGTTAAAGTCAATTTTCACTGCAAAGCCATCACGACGCGAAGCGGTCTCTTCGTAAAATAAGGCAGTGGGTTCAATGGTTTTGAAAAACCGGACAGAAAATTAATACGTAAGCCTCTGGGGTGATCCATCCTGACCCCTAACCAAAAAGGCTTTTATTCCCCGCAGAGTATCATTTGAGGTTCTGAGGAAGGAGTTCTTCCAGCTGCTGGATTGAGTGGTCCGGGATGATGGATACTTCCTGAAAGCAGAAGCTTTCAGGAAATATGATCCGCCCCCTCCCAACCTCCCCCACTCGGGGGAGGAGTTTTGATAGAGTGATAAACAATTCAGGATATATGATGGATGATTTATTTCATTAATTTCGAGGATAAAATGGGATGATATGATTGAAATGAGTGGAGGAGAGGACTATCCGCAGTACATGAACTCACGCAATCACGCTGAGCCACCACTCCTCCCCCGGGTGGGGGAGGTCGGGAGGGGGCGGAAGGAGCTGCAAACGGAAGCTGGTTTGAAGTGGTACGATTACGGGGCAAGGTTCTATGATCCGCAGATTGGGAGGTGGCATGTGGTGGATCCAATGGTGGAGAAATCCCGCAGATGGTCTCCTTACACGTACTGCATGAACAACCCGATCCGGTTTATCGATCCGGATGGGATGAGAGTTATCGCTAAAGATGATGACTCTAAAAGAAATATTAATAATACACTTACAGAAAAAGAATCCAGATATATTAAATTCAACCGGAATGGTGAAATTAGGGTATCAAAACTAAATAGGTACAAGGGTTCATCGGCAAACTTTACTGCGTTGAAAACATTAGCTAACAGCGAAATAATTTATTTTATTTCAACAGCTTCGGAATATACTGATAAGGGAAAATCTGAGCCATTGGTCGGCGATGATGAAAATGGAACGAAAGGAGTAACAATGATACCTGGTGCTGAGGACTCACCTTCCCCAGATGATAATGTTTATATAATTACAAGTAATGAACTGAGTGAAGAAAGACAAGCGCAAAATTTAGCTGAGGAAGCATATGGACATGCCTTTTTTTATGATATAAATCAGGCAGGAAATAAGGATTTTAGTCCCTTCCATGATTATAAGACTGTTTTTTTAGGATATGAGTGGGATTCGGAATTTGAAGTTATGGTTCCAAATTTTGGCAGAGAAGATCAAAATATAAAGCTTGACAAACAAATAAAAACAGTGCGAGATGAAACAAAAATAAACTTACGAAAAAGAAAAATAAAATGAAACGGTTAGTATTTATAATTACATGTGTTTGTTATTCAATGTATTCCTTTGCCCAAGAAAAAGTTGACACTATTTTCTTTGGAAATTACTACTTGTTAATTAAGATATTTGAGCCAAATACAAAAACTTTTACTAGTTATGAGGAAGGATTTTTTATAACTTTTTCATTTCTTGACAGTTCTATTATAACAATTCAATATGGTCCAATGGTCCAGAAACCGTTAACTTCAACAGATTCATGTCAAATATTAAGTGAATTTGTTCTAGATGAAGAAATAAAAATAATAAAAGGTATTTGTACAAATACTGCAAAACATTTGAAAAATGTATACTATTTTAGAGAGGAGAGTTATTCAAGATATAATTTATCAATCTTATATGAAAACGTTTCATGTCCTAATATAAAGTTATTTGATAATATTCTTGACAATATTAAAATTTATAAATCGTATTAACTTTTAATATCAATAATCTGAAAAAGAATCACTTTTGCAGAGGTCTTGAAAAACTGGACAGAAAATAAATACGTAAGCCTTCAGTGTGATGGTAAGCCTTCGGCCTGATGCATCTTGCTTTGTAACCCAAAAAGGCTTTTATTCCCCGCAGAGTTTATTTGAGGTTCTGAGGAAGGAGTTCTTCCAGCTGCTGGATGGAGTGGTCCGGGATGACGGATACTTCCTGAAAGCTCCTGCTTTCAGGAAGTATGATCCGCCCCCTCCCAACCTCCCCCACTCGGGGGAGGAGTCTTGATAGGGTGATTAACGATTCAGGATATATGATGGATGATTTATTTCATTAATTTCGAGGATAAAATGGGATGATATGATTAAAATGAGTGGAGGAGAGGACTATCCGCAGTACATGAACTTATGCAATCACGCTGAGCCACCACTCCTCCCCCGGGTGGGGGAGGTCGGGAGGGGGCGGAAGGAGCTGCAAACGGAAGCTGGTCTGAAGTGGTATGATTACGGGGCAAGGTTCTATGACCCGCAGATAGGCAGGTGGCATGTGCTGGACCCGATGGCGGAGAAATCCCGCAAATGGTCACCCTATACCTACTGTATGAACAACCCGATCCGGTTTATCGATCCGGATGGGATGGCAATGACGGATTATTGGAATTTAAATGGTAAAAAAACTCATGTTGAAGACGGAAAAATGGACCAAAAGCTAGTATTAACTTCTAATAACACCGACGCTGCTATTCAAAAAGCAATTGATGGTGGAAGTGTAGTTGATGTACCATCTAATGAAACCGTTGATTTATTAACTCAATCCTTCTCAGAGAGTGAAAAAAAAGGCAATGAACATGGTTTTATGATGGGCAAAAATGGGGAGAACTCTAAGATTGTTGAAGGAACTGAGGGAAATATTGGCCCAAAAGAATGGGCAGATGCCAGTGCTGATTTAGCTTCAAAAGGAGATCAACCTGTAAGTGACGCCCATATTCATCCGTTACACAAAGATGCTGATGGTAATGTGACTAGCTACGGACTACCACAGCCATCTGATGCCGATAAAGATCCAAAAAATAATATTGGATATTCCCAACCTTCTATTGTTGGGGGCTATACTGCAATTGATAAAACAGATTTTAACACTATCGGAGGACAACGAAATATTGAATATGTCCGAAGTATCGGATTTTATAATACATCAGGACCAATTCATAAAGGATCTATCAATTTCAATAAATTCGTTCAAACTGTTAAGAAGATTAATAAAGCAAATGGGAATTAGATATGAAGACCCTGAACTTATGTTTCCTATATTTTGTCTCGATTGTAATGTACTCCTGTTCATGCAATCATGATTTTGCACGCTCCCCCCAAGTCGCGGAAAATAATTTTAAACCTATTAATAAGGACTTTATTTATACATATAATTCTAACATTCAATTGACTCGAGATAATGAAACACTCATTCCAAAACATTTTTGGATACGAGTTCCATGCAACATAAAATATTATGAATCAATTAATTCTTCTGATTTTGGATTTTACTACAGGGGGAAACAGATTATTTTTATCAAAATTGATTTAGAAAATAAGATGCCTGTTGCAGATACAATTTATCAGCCTACTCGAGAACAAATATTGGAAGTTCTTGATCATGCTCAAACTAGCAATGACCGACGCTATAATTTAATAGAAATTCCAGTACTTGACAATAGGAAGCATATTATAATGCAAAGAGGGACCGCAACGATTCTATTAGTTAACATTTATCCGAAAAAGCTCGATTCTTTCTTGGAGGGAATACAGCAATTTCAATTTATTGAATAATTCAATGGATCTAAACAATTACCCCATCCTCTTTCATTTTCTGCAACAGCTCCTCGATTTTATCAATAACCGATTCGGGGCATGAGCCAATGCAGGCAACCAGCCTGATTTTTTTAAACTGGGCGATACGGTCCAGCACGATCAGCGAATCGAAGGTCAGTCCCATTTGTCGGCCTTCGGGAGTATCTTTCAGAACGATAAACGCATGCCAGTAATTTGCGGCCTGATGCATCTTGCTTCCTAACCAAAAAAGGGCTTTTATTCCCCGCAGAGTATTATTTGTGGTTCTGAGGAAGGAGTTCCTCCAACTGTTGGATAGTGTGATCCGGGATGACGGATACTTCCTGAAAGCTCCTGCTTTCAGGAAATATGATCAGCCCCCTCCCAACCTCCCCCACTCGGGGGAGGAGTCTTGATAGAGTGATTAACGATTCAGGATATATGATGGATGATTTATTTCATTAATTTCGAGGATAAAATGGGATGATATGATTAAAATGAGTGGAGGAGAGGACTATCCGCAGTACATGAACTCAGGCAATCATGCTGAGCCACCACTCCTCCCCCGGGTGGGGGAGGTCGGGAGGGGGCGGAAGGAGCTGCAAACGGATGCTGGTTTGAAGTGGTATGATTACGGGGCACGGTTCTATGACCCGCAGATAGGGAGGTGGCATGTGGTGGACCCGATGGCGGAGAAACACTTTGATTACACACCGTATTCTTATGTCCTTAATAATCCAATTTTATTTATTGATCTTGATGGACGTGATGGTTGGGAGTATCAAATTTTAAGAACATCATTAAAAGGAAATACCCAAGCAGAAAAAGAAGAATTTTGGGCTGCTTATAGTAAAACGCAAGATATAGGAGGATATTTAAGTATAGCGATTCTGAGTTCATCGGTAATCACAACTACTGCATTGACTTATAGTACTGTTCTTGCAGAAGGTAATTTTGAACTGATGACTTCCTTAGCCCTAACACCTGAAATGTTGAAATATGCATCAATAAAATTTCCTAGGACATTTCTATTCACTTCCTTAATTGCATCAAAATTATTATATCCCCCTGGTGCTGATCCCAAATTACCAACAACATCAGAAGAAAGTCTAATCGAATTATTTTTTATTCTATTGAATCTTAAGGGGGTTGAATCTGCTAAAACTGTTCCTTGTGGATCTGAGTCTTCACAAAAAAAAGAGCTTGATCAAAATCCGAATCCTGACCCAAGTTCAAAACCTGAACCAGAACCCAATCCTGAACCTGATCCAAACCAGGAACCATATCCCAATCCTGAACCTGATCCAATACCAGTACCAATTCCCAAACCAGAACCAGTACCTTGGGCTCCTAAGTGGCCATATAATAATTAATTAACTGTTGCATGTTATGATGTTCAGTGATAATTTGTAAAGTGAGCTGTCGCCTAAGAAGGTTGAATAGATTAAAAATGCAGTAACATAACTAGTTCTTAAGATTTTCTTAATTACAGATTTTCTATTTATAACATATAATCATAAAAATTTTAATCCATTGATCCACAATATTATATCCTTTTTTCTATTTATTTTAATTATTATTCCTATTCTCAAAATAAATTATCGAAGAGATCAATCAAGGAATACTTTAGTGAAAATTCTTAATCCGATAATTTGTTTTGCACTTTTTGAATATCATTTCAATATTCTTTATAAAAAGATCTTATGGATAATTCATAATTATAATTCATTCAGTGAAAAATTATATATTGAACTTGGAAGACTAACTCCTATCATCAACATTTCTTCCTATTTCATCACTCTAGTTATTGCTATTACGATGATTTGCATATCTATTCTATTATTAATTAGAAGTCATAAAGCACTGAAATTATTGTATATAATCATCCCATTAGCATGGATATCTGATTGTATTGATATTTATAGGTTTTTTGTCGAGAATTATCAATACAATTTTGCGGACCGGTTTTTATTATTTATCCTTTTATTTTTCGGTATAATAGGGACAGGGATATATTTATTTTTCTCAAGTAAAGTATTTAAGCAGTTTATAAATTACGAATGAAAGCGTTCGGCATCTTAACTATGGTATAATGATAATATGAACGTGAGAGGTCACCAAGCCCAGTGAGGTGGTCTGAGAAATTAGGACAGGTAACTAAGTTGAATAAAAACGTAAACCTGTCCATTATGAAAAAGACCAGAAGAAAATTTACAGCGGCCTTCATGCAGAGGTCTTAAAAAACTGGACAGAAAATAAATACGTAAGCCTTCAGTGTGATGGTAAGCCTTCGACCTGATGCATCTTGCTCCCTAACCAAAAAGGCTCTTATTCCCCGCAGAGTATCATTTGTGGTTCTGAGGAAGGAGTTCTTCCAGCTGCTGGATGGAGTGGTCCGGGATGACGGATACTTCCTGAAAGCTTCTGCTTTCAGGAAGTATGATCCGCCCCCTCCCAACCTCCCCCATTCGGGGGAGGAGTCTTGATAGAGTGATTAACGATTCAGGATATATGATGGATGATTTATTTCATTAATTTCGAAGATAAAATGGGATGATATGGTTAAAATGAGTGGGGGAGAGGCCTATCCGCAGTACATGAACTCATGCAATCACGCTGAGCCACCACTCCTCCCCCGGGTGGGGGAGGTCGGGAGGGGGCGGAAGGAACTGCATACGGAAGCTGATCTGCAGTGGTATGATTACGGCGCAAGGTTCTATGACCCGCAAATTGGGAGGTGGCACATGGTGGACCCGATGGCGGAAGACTATCCAAACATCTCGACTTATGCGTATGTGGCTAATAATCCATTAATTTTCATTGACACTGGTAAATTTAAAGGTATTTTTCAACTTAACCAGTGGTCTGAATTTAGGGGAGTATTATCGTATGATATCATCGGGGAAAATACACTGGCTGATGCGATCCTTGACCGGTTGATCAACGGATCTCATAAAATAAATCTCAAAGGAGAGTCCATGAGAAAAAAGTTATAATTTTGAACAAACTCCCATGCGGATTGACAAAAACATAAAAACAGAAAAGGGCCCTTCGGGGAGGGGTCAGTATCATCAATAACGGGGGGCAATATCACCAGAATTTACAGTTATTGGTTTTAGGGTAATGTTAAGTAATTTCACTAAATAAAAATTCTAAAAATATAGAGGGATTATGAAAGTAAAAATACTTCAATTTAGATTTCTTATATTGACAATTTTTCTTATTTCATTTTTTATTTCAACATCAGCACAATACTATGACAACTCGGAGATGAAAATTTCAACCACACTGGGCATTTCCTCATATTCGGAGGGTATTCAGCCTGTCCAGAAATATTTTACTCAATACGGAAATTGTTATGCATTTGCTCCGGCTAATTGGGAAATTACCGGATGCAGGCGTGAAGGAGATGCTCTAGATATTTGCAGCGCAGACAGGAATATGTGTGCAGGTTACCTGATTCTTGGTGTACAAGGCAGTTTAGCTACCGGGTATTATAGTCAAATATATGCCACGCCTGAAACATATCTCAGCTACATTATTTCAGAAAATGGGGAAAAAGCTGTATCATATGGGGAACCGGTCCGAGACGTCTATGGATACACTATGCTTCCATTCGAAATTGAAGGATCACCTGCTGTTACAGGTGTTGTTTTTTATAAAGTCTGGGCTGTTTCAGGTGATCCATATGGATATATTATTGCTATCCGTATTGCTAAAACAGTAAAACAATTCTGGAGGAGCAAAGGAGCACAGGTGGTTTCTGTATGTCTTTCAATTCGTAGTGTTGTGCAATTTCAATCAAGTGGCAGTAATAATCCAGAGAGTTTCGAAGATAAAGAAGTTGAATCAGGTTATAATATGCAGCTCGGTATGGAATATGTTCACGACCCTGATACAGGAGAAAACTACTGGGTAAGTCCAAGTAAAGACTTTAATGAAACTGGGCCGGATGGGCCGGGTTATTATAAACATATAGGGAATGACACGAAAAAGCTTTTACCGGGTAGAAGTGATGATTAAAGGTAAGCCTTCGGCCTGATGCATCTTGCCCCCTAACCAAAAAAGGCTTTTATTCCCCGCAGAGTATTATTTGAGGTTCTGCGGAAGGAGCTACAAAAAGAAGGCTGCCTCGAAGTATGAGACAGCCTCTTTTTGTTGTACTAACCTAAAACTATATAAAAAATGAGGCTTTCAGTTTAATATGTACTCATAAACCGCATAGGTAAGTGTACCCAGAATGACCATGACCGGAATAAGAATTTCAAGGACTCCGACAATGGAATTTTCCCTGGCTGGTAGCGGTGTTATGGCTGATCTGGCGGTTTCGTTCCCTGCTGCCTCCCTGATCTGGACGGCTGCCATTGCGATCTGTCCGGTATTGAAAGAAATGTCGTCAATATACGGTTCATCATCAAGCGGAAAGATCTCAGCCATGGCTCTATCCTGATCAACACCCTGCTGGAGTGACTGTACGATTTCTTCGGTATTAAAGGGTATATCATCAATGTATTCCTCTTCCTTCAGTGCAAACTGTGTGAGGTCAGCTGCAGGAGAGGCGGTTCCCGCAATCTGTTCTGTATCAAATGGAATGTCGTCAATGTAAGCTTCTTCTGTCAGGTTAAAATTCAACGGCTTGTTCTCGGCCTTCACAAGCATACCTGTCATCATCAACAAGGCAAGCATTAAAATCCTTACTGTTTTCATGGCACGTTGTACTTAAAAAGTTGATCAAAATATGGAAACCATTCTGCGAAATGCATGCCATGATTCTCAACTAATTTCTAATCAATAATTTATGAGTTATTTGTTTCTTGCAAGAAACTGTGAAAGTGTTCACTTTCCTACAAAAATGTACAATACCGAACAGAATATCAAAAAGCAAAAATCAAATATCGAATACCGTTAATCAGATATCCGATATCTGCACCCCGTTTTGTACTTTTACAGGGATAAAAGCAGTCGTAAAGGAGTGGAATCAACTCACCATAAAGACCGTAGACAGCGTAATCTATTGATTACCACACTGTTAAATTTTATTATCTCAACTGTTGAGATCGCCGGTGGCTTTATTTCGGGCAGCCTTGCACTACTTTCCGATGCCCTGCATAATCTGAGCGATGCGGTTGCAGTGTTGATCGCCTATATTGCGGGTAACATCAGCAGCAAGCAGCCTGACCACAGGATGACCTTTGGCTTTAAGAGAGCTGAGATCCTTGCAGCACTCATCAATGCGCTGATCCTGATAGTTGTTACCATATACCTGTTTTATGCTGCATACCAGCGGCTCCGTGAACCAGCGCCTGTAACGGGATCGGTGATGTTCCTCACGGCTGTCATCGGATTGCTGGCCAACGTGGTAGCCGTCTTTATCCTCAGGAGGGACGCGGGGCAGAATATGAATGTCAGGGCTGCTTACCTGCACCTGCTGGGAGATTCTTTATCTTCTGTTGCAGTTATTGCAGGCAGTATCCTTATCTATTTCTTCAAACTGTACTGGATTGACCCGGTTGTCACCATGATCGTAGGTGTTTACATCCTGAAGCATGCCTGGATGATCCTGCGGGAAGCCGTTGACATACTCATGCAGTCAGGCCCCAGGAACATCCACCTTGCCGAATTATGCCGCCTGCTGGAGTCGCTACCTTCCGTCAATAACATTCACCATGTCCATATCTGGAACCTTACGGATCAGCAGATCCATTTTGAAGGCCACGTGGAACTTCAGGAGAATCTGACGGTTGAACAAACCGGAACTATCCGGAAACAAATGGAGCAAATCCTATGGGAAAAATTCAGGATTTCGCATCTGACCGTTCAGTTCGAATACCGTAGCTGTGATGACAAAGAGATGATTCATAGAGAGGAGAGAGGAGAGAGGAGAAAGGAGAAAGGAGAAATTAATTGAAGGAGGGTGGATTGTTAAAACAGGATAATGGATAACGGGACGCTATTGTTTGCATTCGCGATGACCCTTTTTGCGGGGTTATCAACCGGTATTGGAAGTGCGCTTGCCTTCTTTACGAAGCGGACCAACACCAAATTCCTTTCGGTGGCCCTGGGCTTTTCGGCAGGGGTCATGATCTATATTTCCCTGGTGGAGATCTTTGCCAAGGCAAAAGAACAGCTGGTGGCTGACCTGGGTACGCGGCCCGGTTACTGGCTCACAGTAGCGGCTTTTTTTGCCGGCATGCTGCTGATCGCCGTGATCGACAAGCTGATTCCATCGTTTGAGAATCCGCATGAATTTCGAAGAATAGAAGAGATTCAGCAGGATCATGCCGACAGGAACCAGAAGTTGATGCGAATGGGGATCCTGACGGCACTGGCCATCGGAATCCACAATTTCCCGGAAGGTCTGGCCACGTTCATGGCAGCGCTGACAGAGCCAAAACTTGGCATCGCCATTGCTGTCGCCATCGCCATCCACAACATCCCGGAGGGGATTGCGGTTTCGGTTCCGATATATTTTGCGACAGGGAGCAGGCGGAAAGCCTTCCTGCACTCTTTCCTGTCCGGATTTTCAGAACCTGTCGGGGCACTGATCGGATACCTGATCCTCATGCCGTTCCTGTCCCCGGTTTTATTCGGAATTCTTTTCGCTGGCGTAGCAGGGATCATGGTCTTTATTTCACTGGATGAACTCCTGCCTGCTGCTGAGGAATATGGTGAACATCATCTGTCCATTTACGGACTTGTGGCTGGAATGGCTGTTATGGCGGTGAGCCTGTTGTTGTTTGTGTGATGAGGCTTTCCTTGGGTAAGGGATTGCTATGGGGTCATTCATAGTCATTCATGGTTATTTGGGAGCTGATATGATGATATCGAGGGTTTCAAGCATGGAGACCATCCGCTGGTAGTGGCTTCCGTTCCAGTAAATGTGCCGGCATTGTCCGCACCGGTAGAAGTCCTTGTAATGAGCCTTTGTTTTAGGCTGCAGATCATCAATGATCTCCGTTTTGTCGACATGCCGGATGATCCCGTTGCATTCCATGCAGCGGTGGAAAGGCCGGACCTTTTTTGACAGATCCAGACGCTGGATCACCTCTTTCAACTGCTCAACCGGATTTTGTGACCGGATCCAGTATCCATGGGTAACAAGGCCATTCTTCAGCAACTGGATGTCTCTTGTCAGCACGATCCGTTTTTCTTTTGAAGAGATGGTAACGATCTGTTCATCCTTCAGGTCAGTTTCATACAGCGAATCAAAACCAAGAAGCCGCAGGTAGCGAGCCAGTTTACCCAGATGCACATCCAGGATAAGCCGGATGTTCCGCAATGGCTTGGGGCGTAACCTGGTCACCTGGCTGATATCGAGACTTTCAAAGACAGGGTAGACCGAGATCAGGTCATTGGCGCCGGGTTTGAAATTGAAGTCCACCGACTGCCCATTGGCCAGGATCAGGTCCACTTCAACGTGGGGGATGCCGAGAGATTCGATGATATCCTTTATCGTGGGTTGCCCGGAGAATGAATGGTTAAACGTTGTTTTCCTCCTTTCACACGGTAAGAAATCATTTAATTCTTCGTAAAAACGTATGTGGATGGTCCCTGGCATTTCATGGATGTATGAACTCAAAGTTACTAATTTCCGCTAAACGGTCCGGTTCATGAAGAAACAAATCATAATATCTTTTACTTTTGCATCCCATGAAATACCACCTGATCTTCATCATCCTGAATATCTTTCCTTTCTGGGCGATTGCACAGGATATCACCATTCCAGAGCTGAAACAGCATGTTGATTACCTGGCCTCTGATTCGCTTCAGGGGCGACGATCCGGAACAACGGGTGGATGGATGGCCGCAACCTATATCAGGGATCAGTTCAGGAGTTATGGTCTTGAATTGATGGGGGATGAGGGATTTCAGTACTTTGAGATCGTTACGGACGCAAAATTGGGCACGCCCAACACACTTTCCTTTGAATCTGTTACCGGTGAGCCGGGGATCGATTTCATACCTTTTAGCTATTCGGGGAATGGTACCTTGACATCGACCGTTAATTTTGTGGGATATGGATTTGATTTTTCTGCCGATTCCGTTGTGTGGGATGATTATGAGGGTATGGATGTCAGTGGTCAATGGGTCATGATTTTGCTGAGCGATCCCGAAACGGACAATCCCGGAAGTGTGTTCGCATCCTACGGTGACACCTGGGGGAAGATCCTGAAAGCCAGGGATCATGGTGCGGCCGGCATCTTTTTCGTCACACCGGTAAAGATGGAAAAGAACGATATACTCACCGGGTTGCAGTTGGAAAGAAGCACATCCCGGGCAGGAATCCCCGTGATCCACTTGTCGCGAAAAACAGCCGACCGGATGCTCTCATCCATGGGAAAGACCATCGGGGAACTCGAGAGCGGGCTGAACGCAGGCCATCAACCCGGTTCTTTCCGGATACCGGTCAAAGTGAGCGCCACGGTGAATGTCATCTATCAGAAAGCGCGAACCCAGAATGTCGTGGCCATCCTCAGGGGCTCGGATCCCGCCCTGGCCGGGGAGTACATTGTTGTTGGAGCCCATTACGATCATCTGGGCATGGGAGGACCCGGATCGAACTCCCGGGCCCTGGACACGGTGGCCGTCCATAACGGTGCCGATGATAATGCATCGGGTGTGGCCGGGATGCTCGGACTGGCTGAAGAGTTGACGCTGAACAGGGATAAAATCAGGCGGAGCGTACTGTTTGTGGCATTTGATGCCGAAGAAATGGGCTTGCTGGGATCAAAATATTTTGTGGATCAGTCAAAAGAGATGATGGATAAAACGGATGCCATGATCAATATGGATATGATCGGCAGGTTCTATCCTGAAGAAAAACCGCTGCTGATCAGCGGGACCGGTACATCCGCCGAGTCGGAGACCCTGCTGGATCAGGTTGCTGCGGACCTGGATTTCAAGCTGGCATACTCTCCGGAAGGTTATGGCGCATCGGATCATTCGAGCTTTTATGCCGTGGATATACCGGTCTTTTTCATCACCAGCGGAGCCCATGATGATTATCATATGCCTGAGGATGATGCCGACCGGATTCACTATGCAGGAATTCAGCAGATCGTTGCGTTCCTGTACGATCTGATGATGGTCATGGATGAAAGGGAATCCGCTTTGACTTTCCAGGAAGCAGGCCCCAAAGAACCTCCACGCTCCGGACGCGGTTTCAAGGTGACCCTGGGCATTTTACCCGATTTTGCTTCGACCGACAACACAGGTTTACGCATCGATGCTGTCCGGAAGGGCGGCCCGGCTGATCAGGGAGGACTGCTGAAAGGCGACAGGATCGTTGCCCTCAACGGAAAAACGGTCACCAATATCTATGATTACATGGCGCGACTGAAGGAGCTGGAAACCGGACAGGTGGCTGCTGTTGAGGTGATTCGCGAGGGGATAAGGCTGATCCTGCTGGTCCAGCTTTAACAAAAAGATAATCCGGATTCGGGAACGAATTCGTAAGACTGAGATCATGTCTGAATTGCTGAAATGGGAGGGTCTGCTAAAATTCATCAAGTTTGGTGTGGTTGGGGTATCCGGTATAGCCGTTGATTTTGGCATCACCTACCTGTGCAAAGAGATCCTGAAGATTCAGAAATATGTATCCAATGCAATAGGATTTACGACGGCGGCTTCCACAAATTATATCCTTAACCGGATCTGGACTTTTGAGAGTACCGACCCTGCTATTTTCCTGCAATATTCAAAGTTTCTGATGATTTCACTGATCGGCCTCGGCATCAATACCCTGGTACTCTGGATACTGGTCAGCAAGTATCACGGTCGCTTTTACGTGTCAAAACTTTTTGCAGTCGCTGTGGTGATGATCTGGAATTTTCTGGCCAACTATTTTTTTACTTTCCAGGGATAAAGTCATTAACGTTTTTTTCGTAATTCATCTGCGCGGAACATCATCGGCAGCAGGTGGGTGATACTCTCGGCGATCCAGATCTTGCTTTTTTCACCCTTCATGACCAGTCGCACCGGGTGATCATATAGCTGTTCATATTCTGCGATCACCTGCCGGCAGGCTCCGCAGGGGGTCACCGGGTCAGTGATCAGGAAATGCTTCGCATGTCCGGCAATAGCGATGGCTGTGACGGGTACGCCTGGGTACAGGGCGGAGGCAGCGAAAAGCGCCACCCTTTCAGCGCAGAGCCCCGATGGGTAGGCCACATTTTCCTGGTTATTCCCTTTCACGATGCTGCCATTGGCCAAACGGACAGCCGCACCCACATAATATTGAGAGTAGGGAGCATAGGCATCCTTCCCTGACTCGATTGCCTGTTCAAGCAGGATCCTGTCATCTTCACCGAGTTCTTCCAGTGTATTGAATTCCCTGAAGCGATTGATGATTTCAAATTGTTTCATGCGTGGTTATGGGTTTATTGAGCACAAACAGCGAATAGAAAAATGCAAAAAAGGTCACCCCTGCCTGGGTATTCAGGGTGTCGTCGCCCAGGAAGGAAACGACGGAAATGGTAAAGAAGATGATAAAGAAGTAATTATGAAAAGATCTGTTCTTCAGGGCAGGGTAGAGGATTGCAAAAAGAAACCAGAGCAATCCCGGCCATCCATAGGCAACCAGGTAGGTCAGGAACTGGTTGTGGGCACTGAACATCCCTTCTTTTGCCGTCTGCAGCGGTGAATTCATCCGGTTCAGCTCTTCCCGGAAACGGGCATGCACATCTCCTGTCCCCACTCCCATGATTCCCTGATCCCGGATGATGTTGATCGCAGCTTTGGCCTGTTCAATACGTTCCATGGCTGACGATCCCGAATGGATCCCTGATCTGCGGTAAGCCTGGTACGCCATGATGATGTGATGAATGCGGTTCTTCAGGCTGAACTTCTTAAGATCATGGATATTGGCCACCCCATGTTCGATATAATGAACATCCGCATCGGTCAGACGGGCGACGCCGTCATAATCTTTCCTCAGGTTTTTCGATCCTAGGTAGCGTATCAGCGTATACCTGATCTCCTGCCCTTTCATGTCAAGGCTGTTGAACGGTATGCTGCTCCTGGCATTCCATCCCTGTTCCAGCTCGGACCAGCACAGGTATATGCCTACATAGTTGCCGTTTTCAATGCCCAGGGTCGTGTCATGGATGTATGCAGACCCTCTTGAGGTGTACGGATCTAATTGTTCGACATGGAGCGGTGCGACATTCAGGTAATTCTTAACGGTTTGGTGAACATAGATGACCATCACGGCCGGAATAGCGATCAACAGCGTAATGAACAGTACTTTAAGCTGTTTGACGGATGATTGGAGGGATAACCAGAGAAGGATTACACCCAGGGTAATGAAGAAGGCAAGAATACCGGAAAGGGAACGGAGCAGGAACAGAAAGATCAGCAGCCAAAGCAGCAGGGGGATTATGGCCAGGCGGATCCGCAATGGAAATTCGTCTTTACGGAAACCATAATAGGCCAGAATAAAGATCCCCATGCAGGTCATCAGGCTGAAACGGATATGGTGAATGAAGGAAGAAATCTGGCGTGGATCTGTTATGTCTTGATTGATAAGCAGATAGGTGCTGTTTAACGAGCCAGCGAACACTGCGGCAACAAAAATGAACAGAAAAAGCCTGAACAGTTTAACCGGGATTTTCCCGATTGAAGATAAAAAAAGCGGCAATAAGAATAAGGGCAGGTTATTCCGCAATACTTTAAATCCATAATGTAGATCATGTGTATAGACAAGTCCGATGACATCAATCATCAAAAGGGAACTGAAGACCAGGGCAGGTTTGTTTTGAAAGAAACGGCCAAATTTCGCGGTCAGGTTCAGGAATGTTTCTTTGAGTGTGATGGGGATCAGCATCAGGATCCTGGCTGAACCCCTGTTCTTTTTATAGCAGGATGAAATATCCTGTGTTTTTATTCCATCCACAATAAAAACACCCGCCAGGATAAACTGGGCGATACTCATGAAAAATCGGGATAACGGAAGGGCGGCCAACATCAACGCCAGACCAAAATAGCACGTGTACTTTACAAAAAGTGACCAGGCTGATTCATTGGTCATGATGTACGTATTTTGTTATTCGTCGGTTTGATCCTGGCCGGTATAGGTGCCATCCAGGATAGACCTGTAGATCTCACCCCTGAGAAGGAGCTCGTTTGCTTTTTTGATCTCAGGATCGTCTTTCAGGGAAGAAATGATCCTGCCCACTTCATAGTAATACCGCGTTACGATCTCCTGTCTGAGGATGGTTTCCAGCTCATTTCTGCTTTCCTGGAGGTCATCCAGTTTGCTTTTCTGGATCTTAGCCTCAAGCGCCTCGTATTCTGCTGTAATGTCATCATAAACTTCCTCTTTTTCAGCTATCGCCTTCAAGTCATTCATCACCTTTTCGCTACTGGTTGTATAGGTGTAATCCTTACCGGAAAGGAAAGACAGGAAATCCTGATAAATGGAATCATTGATCTCAAACTGATTTGCAGGAGGAATCGACGGATGGCTCCAGAAATAGTGAGTGGCATAGTCAAAAATCAGGAATTTGGTATAAAGGGCATAACTGATACTGCTGAGTTGAGGGATGTCGATTTCGATGTCGGGTTCAATTCCGCCTCCGTCATAAACCGATCTGCCATTCCTGGTCTTAAACTCGGAGATAAGGGAATCGGGAATTTTGGTAAACCGTCCGTTTTCATCCTTGTGGGAATAATCGATCGCCTGGATACACCTTCCGCTGGGAATGTAATACTTGGCAACCGTGACTTTCATTTTTGAATTATAAGAAAGGGGGACGACATTTTGAACCAGGCCTTTACCAAAGGTTCTTTGTCCGATGATGATCCCGCGGTCAATATCCTGGATGGCACCTGCCACGATTTCAGAGGCGGATGCACTGGTATTGTCGACCAGCACGATGAGGGGAATTTGTGTGTCGATTGCTGTATTTTCAGTGCTGTAGGAACGGTTCCGGTCCGGAAGTTTCCCTTTCGTACTGACGACCAGTTCTCCTTTATCCACAAAAATATTCGTGATATTGACGGCTTCCTGGAGAAGGCCTCCTCCATTACCCCGCAGATCGAGGATTAAACCGTTCAATGGCTGTTTTTCTCTCATTTCAACAAAAGCATTACGCACTTCAGCGCCGGCATTTTGTGTAAATCCGCTCAGTTTTATATAACCGGCTCCGCTATCCAGTATGCCGTAATAGGGTATGTTGGCAACTGTAATCTGTTCACGGGTGATGGAAAAGGGTAATGGCTGCGGATTGCCGGTTCGTTCAATCATCAGGTTAAGGGTCGTGTTGGGTTGGCCTTTCAGGATCGTACTGACCTCATCGGTAGTTTTACCCAGTGCGGATTGACCGTTGATTGACAGAATTTTATCACCTGCTTTCAGTCCCGTCTTATCTGCAGGTGAATTTTCATAGGGCTCAGAAATGACGACGTACTCACCCTGCCTGTGGATCAGGGCTCCGATCCCCCCGTACTGTCCGGTTGTCATGAATTCATAATCCTCTATGTCGGATTCCGGGATATAATTTGTATAAGGATCCAGTGATTCAAGCATTGCAGTAATACCGGTCTTCATCAGGTCACCCGGTTTAAGTTCATCAACATAATTAAGGTTCAGTTCCCTGAACAGGGTGACATAAATATCAAGGTTCCTTGATATTTCAAAGTCTTTGCCGTTCTGACCCTTCAGTAAAAAAGAGGTCGTCGTCAGGAAGACCATCATACAGAAAACAACAGTGTTTTGCAATATTTTCATTTCAGGTAAAGGGTTGAGTTATTTGGATCGGGGTCGAATTCGTCAGTTTAAAAATTTCAGGGTACCGGGTCATATCCGCTTCCACCCCAGGGGTGGCACGACAGAACTCTTTTCAGGGTCAGCCAACCACCTTTGAAGGGTCCGTATTTCCTGATCGCTTCCACCCCGTATGCCGAACAGGTGGGCGTATATCTGCAGGAAGGTAACAGGTAGGGTGAGATGGCTGCCTGATAGAAACGAATCAGGAGGATCATGAATTTACCCAGTACTTTTGTCATATTCTCTGCTTAAACGCTGTAAAATTAGTATTATTATCGCTTCCAGTTGCCGGTACGGCAGAATTGAATCACCATAGTAAACCATAGCAAACATTAGCCTGCCCTTTTGTTTTTTCAGGTTTTCAGATAATAACACCTTATGCTGGCGATAGGCTTCCCGGATGCGCCTTTTCAGCAGGTTTCGCTTCACAGCATGGACAATGCGTTTTCGCTGAACCTGAATGACCACCTGCACATCAGAGGACTGTTCTGCAGCTTCGGCTATCCAGTATACGCGGATGGGATAGATCGTGAAACGATGGCCCCGGGTGAACAGGGCATCGATCAGTTTGCGGTTACACAGACGTTCCTGTTTGGAGAACGTCTTTCTGAGGAGCGGATTGATTCCGGACAATGCCTCTTATTTTTTTCTATTGTTTTTCTCCAGGAATTCTTCAATGGCCATGGTCATTGAAGGGGCGGTTTTGGTGGGAGCACTGATATTGAGCATGAGTCCGGCATCTTTAACGGCTTTGGAGGTGGTTGGACCAAAGGCACCAATCAGTTTTTCTCCCTGTTGAAAGTCAGGAAAGTTTTTCATCAGTGACTTGATGCCGGCGGGACTGAAAAAAACCAGCAGATCATATTTTTCGATGCAAATGTCTTGAAGATCACTTGCCAGTGTTTTATAGATTACCGCCTTTGTATACTGAATGTTATTTTCCTGAAGCAGCTTTGTTATTTCGTGTTTATGAATACTAGAGCAGGGCAGCAGGAACTTTTCCTCCCGGTGTTTTTTTATTATTTCGAGTAAATCGGCAAAATTCTGCTTGCTGTAGAAAATTTTCCTTTTACGGTACTGTATGTATTTTTGGAGGTAAAAAGCCGTGGCTTCGCTGATGCAGAAATACTTCATGTCGTCGGGGATTTCCACCCTGAGATCCTTTGCCAGCCTGAAAAAATGATCCACAGCATTCCTGCTGGTCAGAATGATGGCAGAATAATCCAGAATATGCACTTTGGATTGCCGGAATTCTTTTGCACTTACTCCTTCAATCTGGATGAAATTATAAAAATCGATGGTCACATTGTGCTTTTTAGCTAATTGTCCGTATGGTGATTTATCCAGCTCGGGTGGTGGAGGTTGTGATACGAGAATGTTCTTGACTTTCAAATCGTATAGTTTTAAAAGTTCGACAATGTACAAAAAGCCTGATATTCAATGATTAAAGGTTGTCTTTAGCTAGTTTTACGATGGTCAGTATGGGTAAAATTTCGACGGTGCAAAGATAAAAAAATAAATAAAATATTGAAAACTTTGTATCTGACAGTCCAATGACAATGCCTCTGAAGAGTCGCAGAAGGAAAAATATGCCAATGATTCCCAGGCTGATGTAAAGAAAAAACGAGGAGCGGGAATAGGCGTTGATCACCAGGAATGGCAGAAGGATAATTCCGGTCAGGAAATTATACGCCATTGAACTCATAAGGTACTGGGAAGTAACCTCAAAATTCCGGAAAGTCCAGCCCAGCATTCGAATCAGGAATAACCTGAACAGCAGCCACAGGACAATGCCTCCGGCGATAGCCAGAAAAAGAAGGAATCGAAGGGAGCCGGATGCAGAAGGACCGGAAAGGGATTCGCTGA
This sequence comes from Lentimicrobiaceae bacterium, assembly GCA_017993235.1. Taxonomy (GTDB): domain Bacteria; phylum Bacteroidota; class Bacteroidia; order Bacteroidales; family JAGONC01; genus JAGONC01. Next base: position 45,370 of record JAGONC010000005.1, on the reverse strand, counting down.
ATTGAAAGATCAGGAGAGCAGTCGCACAGATGAAGATAAATCCGAGCGATAGATTGATCAGGTCGTACCCGCCTCCCCCTTCACGCATGAGCAGGTTCATATACTGTTTGGAGTAAGATGCCTGCACCAGCTGAGTAAACCTTTTGCGGTAGGAGGTCCTGATCCAGGCAAAAATAGCGAAGCAGATCAGTAAAACCGGAAAGATCCAGTCGTTAAGGACCTCCAACCTGACTTCCGGAGTGAATTCTTTTTTCGCAAAGGGTTGCGTCTGGAAATAGGAAGTGGTTGCCTTCGATGCAGGCTGTATTCCCTGGGCTGTCAGGACAGCAGTATGGTAGCGGATCAGATCAGGGAAGTCCTTTGCGATATGGACCTCATCCATAGGGTGGGTGACCGGTTGTACCGGCACGGAATCAGGCAGAAATGGGATTAAAAGGCTGTCCTGGTTCATTCAATCATCAGTAATTTACCCATTTTTTTAGACATCTCCACCGCACTTCCCTGAAGGAAAATATCCGTGATGGTATCCGTATAGCGCGATCGGGCGATATTGATTTCAATGATCGTGGCTTGGTTTTCCCTGGCAGTAAAAGGGATCTGTGATGCTGGCAGCACTTCACCGTCAGCGCCAATGATCAGCATAACATCGGCTTTTTCAGCTTCCCGGAAGGATTGTTCCAACTCCCCAAGGGGCGGCTCCTCATTGAAGAAAACGATCTTCGGTTTGAGGATACCCTTGCAGATGTAACAGGTCGGGGGTAAAAAATTCAGGTCGGTGAAACTGATATCGTATTCAGAGCCACAATCGGTGCACACCAGTGTTTTGGATGTGCCGTGCAGCTCGAGGACTTTTTTGCTGCCGGCAATCTGATGCAGGTTGTCGATATTCTGGGTGATCACCGTTTCGATGATACCCCGTTTTTCAAGTCTGGAAATAAAATAGTGTGCATAGTTCGGCTCAGCCTGGCCAAAGGTATCGTAAAAGATCTCCTTTATTTTCTGCCAGGAGGCAAGTGGTTTCTTAAGAAAAAAACCCAGCTCAAGATAAACAGGATCCACATAGTTCCATATCCCATTCTCACCCCGGAAGGGTGGTATTCCGCTTTCGACCGAAATGCCTGCACCCGTAAAGACAACACCATACTTCGCATTCCGAAGAATGGCTACCGCTTTTTCAATGTCATCCTTCCATAGGGTATCTTGAACTTCCTCAGGCATAGGTTGAATGCATGCTAATCAGGATTAGCGCCTTCTGAACGTCTATTTAGAATCAAAAAAGTAGGTCTGTTCATAATCTGCCATATCTTTCGTGACATGGACAGATCCATCGGAATTGAAATGAATGTTGAATCCATATTTCTTGAAAACAGCAATCATGGGTTTGTTATCCACGGTGGTTTCAGCCACAATACGGTTTAATCCCCAGTGTTTGGCAACATCCATGGAGTATTTCGTCAGGATATTCCCCAGGTCCTTCCGCTGCCAGGCATCCCTGATCAGGATGGCATATTCCACGGTATCCAGATCCAGGTTGGCAATCAGCCTGCCGACTCCAACGAGCTTTTTAGTGCCTTCCTCGATAACTTCCGCAACGATGGCGATCTCCCTGGAATAGTCGATCACGCAGAACTGAGTGGCAATTTCGTGGGCAGCATAGTGGAAATCATAACGGAACCGCGAATAGATCGATTCTTTGGAGCAGCTTCCCAGCATATCCAGCCATAACGGCTCGTCTTCCGGCTTGATCGGGCGCAGCGTGATGGTAGAACCATCGGCCAGTGTCAGCGGAGTGACGTATTCTTCCGGGTAAGGGTGCAGGATCAGGTGCGAGTATTTGGGAATGGGATTTTTAACGATCTCTTCATCAATCACGATGCGTGCATCCAGTGCGATCACATTTTCCTGACCCACCAGCAGAGGATTGATGTCCAGCTCGGTGATTTCGGGGTAATCGGCTGAAAGGTACGACATGCGGATCATGATTTCGATCAGTTTCTTGATATTCCTGGGGGATGCTCCGCGGTAACCGGTCAGCAGCGGATAGATTTTCAGTGATTTGAGCATGTTATCGGCCAGGGCTTCGTTCAGCGGCGGGAATCCCAGGGCTTTGTCCTTGAACAGTTCAGCCACCACGCCTCCCATGCCGATCAGGATACAGGTCCCGAAGATCGGGTCTTTTTTGATGCCCAGGATGAGTTCCACCGCGTCCTTTTCCTGGATCATTTTCTGAACGGTGATCCCGTCGATGCGGGCCTGGGGCATTTTTTCCTTCACGCGCGCCATCATCCTGTCCCAGCTTCCCAGCAGGGATTCCTTGGTACGGTTGTTCAGCGATACGCCACCTACATCGGTCTTGTGTGTGATATCGGGTGAATGGATCTTGAGTACAACGGGATAACCCAGCTCTTCGGCGATTTTGACCGCTTCGTCCTTGTTTTTGGCAAGGATGGGCCGTGTGGTGGGTATACCGTAAATCTCCAGCAGTTCCTTGGAGGCATCTTCCGACATGGTCCGGCTTTTTCCCAGGTCGGTGTGTTCCAGTTCATGGCGGAGACGTGCAGTGACCTGTTCCCGGGTGGTATTGCGGTCGTAGGCGAATGACACGGGAATATCCTGCGGGGTTTCAAACAATGCATCCAGGTTATGCGAATAATCTGCCAGAGTCATAAAGGCTGAGATCGCCTGTTCAGGTGTCGCATAATTAGCGATGTTATGCTTGTTGAAGATCTGAATGCCTTCGCGCATCTCTTTTCCTCCCAGCCATGCAGTCAGGATCGGCTTGGTCGTTTTTTCCGTAAGCTTGCTGATCTCAATGGCGATGGATGTAGGATCGGTCATAGCCTGAGGGGTCAGGATGGCCAGCACGGCGTCAACACCCGGATCCTGCAGGACAATTTCAGTCGCAACCGCATACCGTTCAGGAGTGGCGTCTCCGAGAACATCAACCGGGTTGCCGTGTGACCAGAAGGGAGGCAGATAGTCGTTCAGTTTTTTCATCGTATCCTCTGTGAGCTTGACCAGTTCTCCCTTGCTGGCGATCAGTGTATCGGTTGCCATAACCCCTGGCCCCCCTGCATTGGTTACGATAGCCAGGTTGGCCCCTTTGGGGATACGACGGCGGGAGATGAGATCCGTGAAATCGAAGATGTCACCGATATTGTAGACGCGGGCGATGCCTGCTCTCTGGAAGACTGCGTCGTAAATGGAGTCTTCCGATGCCATGGCACCCGTATGGGATGCAGCCGCTTTGGCTGATTCGGGGAAACGACCCGCTTTGTAAACAATGATGGGTTTTTTACGGGCAAACGCACGCGCAGCGGTCATGAACTTGCGGGCCTGGCTGATGGATTCAACATAGAGCACGATCGATTTGGTCTGGGGATCCATCCCGAAATAGTCGATCAGGTCACCAAACTCAACATCCATGCTGTTACCGATGGAAACAAAATAGGAGAATCCGATATTTTCCTCGTACGACCAGTCAAGGATCGACGTGCACAGGGCTCCTGACTGGGAAATGAAGGCTACGTGTCCGTCTTTTGGCATCCCGGAAGCAAAGCTTACATTCATTTTCAGCCTGGGAACAATGACTCCGAGGCAGTTGGGCCCGATGACCCGCATTTCCGGAAAACTGGCCACCACTTTTTTCAATTCATCCTCCAGAACCTTGCCAGCAGCTCCTGTTTCCTTGAATCCGGCGGTCATGATGATGATACCGTTGATTCCCGCTTCCCCGCATTCCTGCACCAGCCCCGGCACCAACTGGGCACCGGTGGTGATCACGGCCAGATCCGGGGTCTTAGGAAGGCTCCTGACATTCGGATAGCACTGAATACCAAGAACAGCTTCATGTTTTGGATTGACAGGATAAACGACCCCGTTGAATCCGCCACCCACTAAATTTTTCAACGTAATTCCACCCACACTGTTTGGGTCGTTCTTCACACCGATCAGGGCAATCCGCTGTGGTTTGAAGATACTGCTTAAATGACTGACTCCCATGATGCTAAGATTTTATGGATTAGAAAATGAAATGAATTTTTTGGATTTTTAAAATGACGGTGCAAAGGTATTAAAGTTATAGCTATATCATAAGATTTTATAATGAAAAACTTAACCAAAGGCTAACCTTCGATCCGGTATCTCATTCTTTTTTCTGCTAATTTTAATGCCTGAAAGATCCTGTATGGATAAAAACGATTTCAACACCCTGCAACTTTTACTGCTGATGTCCGGAGGCATCTGTTTGATCATCAGCATGTTTTTTCACATAAAGGAAAGGGAGAAAGTAGCTGTTCTATTATTGGTTATTGCTGCACTTTTCGTCAACCTTTTCTCGGCCACCCTGGATCCTTTCCTGAACCTGTGGGATGAACGTTTCCATGCACTGGTGGCCAAAAACCTGATGAATCACCCTTTCAGGCCCACGCTATACGATGATCCGGTAGTTGACATGGCGTATGACCGGTGGGACCGGTATAACATCTGGCTTCACAAGCAGCCTCTATTTCTCTGGCAGATTGCCCTGAGTTTTAAGATCTTCGGGGTATCGGAATTTACGCTTCGCATTCCCTCAGTCATTCTGGGGGCATTCCTTGTACTGGCCGGGTATCGAAGCGGCCGGTTATTGGTCAGTAAAAGGGCAGGATTCATTACCGGTTTGCTGATCATGACTTGCCCGTACTGGATGGAACTGATTGCCGGCCGGCAGGAGGTTGACCACAATGATGTTTCATTCGTCACCTATGTTTCCCTGAGCATCTGGGCACTCATGGAATACCACAGTTCGCGCAGAAAAGGATGGATATGGCTTATAGGGCTTTTCAGCGGGATGGCTGTTCTGTGCAAATGGCTTACAGGACTGCTGGTTTACCTGGGATGGATGATCCTTATTCTCCAGGAATGGAAATCAGGGTACAGGCAATGGATACTTCTACTGCAGGCACTGCTGGTAACCGTGATCGTTGCATTACCGTGGCAGGTTTTTGCGTTGATACAATTCCCGGAAGAGGCCAGAACAGCACTGGGGATGAATTCCCGTCATTTTTTCGAATCCATTGATGGACATCGGGGTGATTTCGGGTACCATTTCCGGCAGATCGGAACGATCTACGGCCGGCTTACCCCGTACCTGATGGTCCCTGCCTGGGTCGTTTTATTTTTCCGTTCAGGAAACAGGAAACTATGTATTGCCATTCTGATCATGGTCATTGCGGTTTATTTGTTTTTTTCGTTTGCCACCACCAAGATGCCGTCTTTCACACTGATAACCGGCATGCTGGTCTTCATTGTCCTGGCAGGTTTGATCGATCTTTGCCTGGATTTACTGAAAAAGATCAACATGCCCGTTATCCTTTATCAGTGTTTCATCCTTGCAGCTTTTCTGGTCATCATCGTTTGGAGGTTTGATTTACAAACCATCCGGGATAAGCATACCCTGCGGAAGCAGGACAATATCTACACCCAGTGGCTGACCCACAACCGGCAGGTATTTGAAAGCCTTGAACTTCCGCCCGGTACCGTGCTGTTCAATGTTAAAGGCAGGCACTACATTGAAGCCATGTTCCACACCGGATTCCCTGCTTATAATTTTGTTCCTTCTGAGGAGCAGTACAGGGATATGATGCGAAAGGGACGAAAAGCAGCCATATTCTTGCCTCCCGGATGTGCATTACCTGAATACATGGCTGCTGATACAAATACGCTTGTTATTTCTGATCAATTGAAGGGATGGGACTAATGGCAGGAGTAAGATTTAATCTTAAGTCAGATCGCTTATTTCATCCTTCTACCGGCCCGTCACCTTCTCCTTCACCTCCCCCTATCAGGCTGTGGCTTTGTGTGGAGCCCGCACAAACGCGATAGTCAATACTGCAATAAGACACAAAATTCCACAGATAGTAAATGCCAGCGGGAAATTGCCCAGATCACCCAGTTTACCACCCAGGATCGGGCCGAAGATCCCTCCGATCGCATATGCCAGAAATACCCAGCCATAATTCTGGCCGATGTGTTTTGGACCAAAAGTATCGGCTGTCATCGTCGGGAAAAGTGCAAAGTTTCCACCAAAGTCAAACCCGATCAGCATCGCAAACAGAAAGAGTGTCGCCTGGCTCCCTGCCATCCATTGGAAAAGGATAACAAAAACACCCTGAGTGGCCATCATGATGATGATCGATAGTTTACGCCCGATCCTGTCGCTGATCGTACCCCACAGAATACGTCCCAGCCCGTTGAAAAGGGCGAAGAACACGGCCATTGCCAGTGTTGCAGCAGCACTGGCCACTTCTTCAGAGACTCCTTTCGATTGTAAAGCATGCATAGGCCATAGCTTCATCAGTCCAATGCTCATCAATCCGGCACTTGCTCCAAAGGCAAACGTGAGGAGAATCAGGTAGAATTGCCATGTTTTAAGCATCTCACCTGACGTTAATTCCACAGCAATGGGGGTGGATTTTTTACCTTTTGCCACAGCAGGATTCCATCCGGCGGGTTTCCATCCTTCCGGAGGAAAGATCATCCAGATGCTTCCAATGAGGATAAGGACCAGATAGACAATACCAAACGTAATAAAGGTGTTTGAAATCCCTATATGCTTCAGTAACTGCCCTCCACCCAGGGATCCAAGTGAATGGGCCAGTGCCATCCAGATGGTAGCGCCAAAACCAAATCCTGCAACCGCAAGTCCGGTAACCAATCCCTTTTTATCAGGGTACCAGCGCATCCCCACAGCAATGGGTACTACATATCCAAGTCCGATACCGCTACCGCCAATGATGCCGATGCAAATGAAGGTGGTAATGAAGTCTTTTGCACCCAGCAAACCGGCGAGGATATAGCCCAATCCTAAAGTAAATCCGCTTGCTATGGCGAGTTTGCGTGGCCCGACTTTTGGCAGGAGCCGTCCTGCAATGACCATAACGACAGCAAAGAAGGCCAGACCGGCAGAAAATACCATCTGCGTCTGTGTTTTCGTCCAGCCTTCATCCACCAGAGGTTTGGTGTACACTGACCATGCGTATATGGCACCCAGTGCCAGCTGGATCAAAATGGCTCCTACAATGACAAGGCTTCTGTGTTGAGCTTTTTCTTTTTTCATCTTAATCTTTGTTGATTTTCTTAACGTTTCACTTCGACCTTTGCCCCGCGGATGATCTCATCAACCACACCGGGATCCAGCAGGGTGGAGGTATCGCCCAGGCTGGTCGCATCCCCTTCACCGATCTTACGGAGGATACGGCGCATGATCTTACCTGACCGCGTCTTGGGCAATCCGCTGACGATCTGTACCATGTCAGGTCGGGCAATGGGCCCGATGATCCTTGCCACCATGTCCTTGATATCGTTCTCGATGGTCCTTTCTTCCAATTCGGTCAGTTCATCACAGGTAACGTAGGCATAGATCCCCTGTCCCTTGATATTATGAGGATACCCGACAACAGCTGATTCGTTTACCTTCGGATGCTGGTTGATGGCATCCTCGATCTCGGCGGTTCCCAGGCGGTGTCCGGATACATTGATCACATCGTCGACCCGACCCATGATGCGGTAGTAGCCTTCTTCATCCCGTTTCGCTCCGTCGCCCGTAAAATAATAGCCCCGGTAGGTGCTGAAGTAATTCAATCTGCAGCGCTCATGATCTCCGTAGGTAGTGCGGATCATTCCCGGCCAGGGGAATTTGATGCAAAGATTTCCCTGAACATTATTACCTTCCAGAACATTGCCTTCGTTGTCAACCAGTATGGGTTGGACGCCAGGAAAAGGAAGGGTGGCGAAGGATGGTTTGGTGGGTGTGATCCCTGCCAGCGGTGTGATCAGGATGCCTCCGGTCTCGGTCTGCCACCAGGTATCCACCACCGGGCATTTTCCTTTTCCTACCACATCGTGATACCATCTCCAGGCTTCCTCATTGATAGGCTCGCCCACCGAACCCAGCACCCTGAGCGAGCTCAGGTCACGGCTGGTGACATGCTCGTTGCCCTGAGCCAGCAGTGCCCGGATGGCTGTCGGTGCAGTGTAGAATTGTTTTACCTTGTATTTGTCGACCACATCCCAGAAACGTCCTGCATCGGGAAATGTAGGCACGCCTTCGAACATGACCGAGGTGGCCCCGGCAAGCAGCGGGCCGTATACGATGTAGGTGTGACCGGTTACCCAACCGATATCGGCCGTGCACCAGAAAATATCTCCCTCCTTATACTGGAATACGTTGAGGAATGTATACTCGGCAAAGACCATGTAGCCGCCGATGGTGTGGAGCACCCCCTTGGGTTTGCCGGTCGAACCGGAGGTATAAAGGATAAAGAGCGTATCTTCTGCATCCATGACCTCAGCCGTATTTTCGCAGGGAACACCTGCAAGGAAGTCATCCCACCAGATATCCCTGCCGGGAACCATATTGATATGAACACCGGTGTGTTTCAGCACGACCACATGCTCGATTGTCGGGCAGGATTGCAGTGCCTCATCCACGATGTTCTTAAGGTTAATGTCCTTGGAGCCACGGTATGCTCCGTCGGAGGTGATCACCAGGTTCGATTTGGCGTCGATGATACGGTCGGCAAGCGACGAAGAGGAAAAGCCTGCAAAAACGATGGAATGGATGGCTCCGATGCGGGCGCACGCCAGCATGGCGATGGGCAGTTCGGGAACCATAGGAAGATAGATGGCCACCCGATCGCCCTTCCTGATGCCCAGCTTCAGCAATGCATTGGCAAACCGGCCTACTTCTTCGAAAAGTTCACCGTAGGTAAGGGTGCGGTTGGGCGAGGAGGGATGATTGGGTTCCCAGATAAGAGCGATTTGATCTTTTCTTTGCGGAAGATGCCGCTCAAAGATATTCTCGGTAATATTGAGTTTCCCGTTCATGAAAAACTTAATATCCGGATCTTTAAAATTCCATTCTAATACTTTATCCCATTTCTTTCTCCAAAAGAAGGTATCTGCCTGTTCTCCCCAGAAACCTTCCGGATCGGTAATACTTCTTTCGTAGGTCTCCAGGTACTCTCTAAAACTGTTGATCTGCTTGGTCATAGTAGTTGAAATTAAGGTGATTAATTGAAATGAAGCTTCATTAAAAGAAAAGATAAGTTCCCAGTAAAAATCTGAAATTTCCCACTTCTTCGGCATTCTGTACCTGGCCTCTGAGATCGGGCTGACCATAGGCAGCCACCGTGTATTCGATCTCTGCAGCCACCCGGAACCGACCTGAATTGAACAGTAAACGAGGAGCAACACGGTACAGATAATCAATATCAGATCCCCTGCTGTAGTAGATCGGCTTTGGACTGTCAGTACCCGGCTGTTCGATGGGATTAATGATATCCGGTGAGCCCGCGTTACGGGAATAGCCTCCAAACAGACCCACCTGCCAGGTTTTGCCATTGGTCTGGATATCACCCCAAAGCGATAACGTCCGGACAGGAGTATAGGTTCGGAAATCCTTTTCCGTATCGGTCACTTCCTCCACGGCATATCCACCCAGCATGGTCAGGCTGTGGAAATTTTCGCCGTAAACATATTCAAGGCTGAAGGTTACAGCCGGGATCCTGTATTTAAAAAAAGCCATCCATGCCAGGCTTGAAACCATCTCATTGTCTTTATATTGAGTCGATGTCACCAGCCGGGGCATGATCTTTTTGTAATCACCGCCAATGCCGGCAAAGATTTCATGCCCCGTGGTTTCATTCTTCCGGGAATAGGTCAGCTTCAGGTTCAGTTCCGGAAACGCGGCATTGCGGATGTATTTGGAACTGGCTCCGTCAGGACCGTTATCCATAAAATCGATCTCCGACATGGCTGTTCCGATCACCCTGAGGTTACCGATCTTCTGCGTCAGACGGATCTGCGGATTACGGGCAAAGGGCTGAAAAGGGGCTCCCGTATTGAAGGACACCACATTCGGAAAACACTCGGTGATGAACATGGCATGCCAGTACTGGCCGATCATCAGCTCTGTCGTCGGCCAGCTTAGCATGATGTAGGCATGACGCAGACGGAACGAATTAATGTTTTGTTCGATGTTGCCAAAGAACTCGGCTTCGATCAGCCCTGTCGGTTTTGCCCCCAGCACTTCAGGAGCCGTTATGTCAGCCTTGATCCTGGTTTGAATCGAAAGGATATGAAAGCTGGATTTGGCATTGATATCCTCACCATTCTTATCGGGCAATACCTTGTCGGGATACAGAAGGTAATGACCCTGCCTGAGGGATATGGTTTGCCGGGAATCGTAAAGGATGTCATTTTTAACATATCCTGACAATTTAATCCCAAAATCCTGGGCAATGACCATGGCAGGCAGCAGGATAATGAACAGTAAACTGAATCTTTTGTAGATCATACGTTAGACAGTAAGTATACTCATACGAAAATCGGTGATTATTAACGCGTTAACCCGCCATCTCCAAAAAGCGCAAATTTAAAATTTTCTCCTGAATACAAGGCATGGTATCCCCTCTTTTGAATATTCACCAGGTTAATTTATATTAAATCTAAACATTCAAAAAAGATTGCGACATTTGCAGCGCTACAAAGCTGATTTTCTGAAAAATTCTTCACATATGATCATACTGGTATTGAATTGTGGCAGTTCCTCGATTAAGTTTCAATTGTTCGGGATGCCCGAGCATAACGTTCTGGTAAGGGGACTGATTGAGAAGGTTGGTCTGCAGGGGGGGAGGCTGAAGCTTATCCTGCCGTCGGGTATGGAGGTGGAAGAAAAAAAGGAGATTTCCACTCACGGCGAGGGGATACAAGCGATGTTTGAGATATTGACACGACCATCCCTGGCTATCATTCCATCGATTGAAACCATTGATGCTGTGGGCCATCGCGTTGTACATGGAGGCGAATTCTTTACCGGGAGTGTGCTGATTGACCATGATGTGATCGAAGCGCTGCAGGTTTGCACTGACCTGGCGCCGTTGCATAATCCACCTAACCTTGCGGGAATCGACGCCATCAGTCAGTACCTTCCACAGGTACCTCAGGCCGGTGTCTTTGATACGGCTTTTCATCAGACCATGCCTGCTCATGCCTATCTTTACGGGCTGCCCTTTGAATACTATGAAAAATACCGGATCAGACGTTACGGCTTTCATGGCACCAGCCACCGGTATGTTTCCCAGCGTGCCTGCAACCTCTTTGGGGAAGATATCGGCCAGATGAAGATCATCACCTGTCATCTGGGAAACGGCTCATCCCTGGCCGCCATCCGCCACGGTGTTTCGGTGGATACCTCCATGGGGATGACACCTGCTGAAGGGCTGATGATGGGAACCCGCAGCGGTGATCTCGATCCGGGTGTTTTGCTGAAGATAGCCGATAAGGAGGATCTGAGCATCGGCCAGGTAAATGACCTGATCAATAAAAAAAGCGGCATGCTGGGCATTTCCGGCATTTCATCGGATATGAGGGATGTTGGGCACGCCGCTGCCCAGGGTAACCATCAGGCCGAACTGGCGCTGAACATGTTCGCCTATCGTGTAAAAAAATATATTGGAGCCTATGCAGCTGCGATGGATGGCCTTGACCTGGTCGTTTTTACGGGAGGGATTGGCGAAAATGATACACAAACGCGGGAACGTATCCTGACGGATCTCACTTTTCTGGGAATTGAGCTTGACCATGAAGAAAACAACAGACTCAAGGGAAGGGAGGGAGTGATCTCTGCAAAAAATTCAAAAACCCGGGTCATGGTGATCCCAACCAACGAAGAGCTTGTCATTGCCAGTGAAACCTATAGGCTGGTAGGATCCGGGGGATCGTGATCTACATGTCAGCCATCAGCTCATCGGTCATTTCCAGGTTGTGATATACATTTTGCACATCGTCATCCTCTTCAAAGATCTCGATAAGCCTCAGGACTTTCTGGGCCGCTTCTTTCTCCAGCTTGACCGTCGTTCTGGGTAAGCGCTGCAATTCAGCACTTTCAGGCTGGACTTTCAGTTCTTCGAGTTTTTTCATCATCGGACCAAAATCCTCCATGGCTGTAGAGATGGTAAAATATCCCTCCTCCAGTTCAATGTCCTCGGCTCCTGCATCGATGATCTCCATTTGAAACTCATCCGGATCCAGCGTACCCTGCGGGATTTCGAAGATCCCTTTCCGGTCGAATACAAAGCTCAACGATCCGTTTGTGCTCAGTGCACCTCCGTATTTGTTAAAAATAGAGCGCACATTGCTGATCGTTCTTTGCTGGTTATCGGTCGTCGCTTCAATAAAGACAGCGATTCCATGGGGAGCATACCCTTCATAGGTGGTTTCCACAAATGCGGCAGCATCCTTGTCTGCACCTTTGTTGATGGCCCTCATGATGTTTTCCTTCGGCATGTGGGCTCCTTTTGCATTGGAGATGGCCAGCCGCAGCCTGGGATTGCCGTCGGGATCGGAACCGCTTTCTTTCACCGCTACGGTGATTTCCTTGATGATCTTGGAGAAGATCTTGGACCGCTTTGCATCGGCAGCTCCCTTTTTCCGTTTGATGGTCGACCATTTGCTATGACCTGACATAAGGTTCTGTTTTGATGGATATTCAATTTTTTTTGGGGGTACAAAGATATAAAATGAGACGGATTTCACGGGGCAGGGACGCAAAAAAAATGAATAACGATAGCTGATTACTCAGGTAGAGGTGGAAGGAGAAGTAGAAAGAGAGGTGTGAAAGGATCCAGGAAATATGATATAATTCAGATTGCTGATCCGGTTACCAGGGAAGCAGCGTAATGCCCAGTGTAAAAGGATACTCTTCGGGACCTTCGTCCTTTTGGAACAACGGGTTGAGCGAATAGGTAGCATAGAGGTTGATGATCCCCCAGCCCATACCGGCATAGGCATCCCAGCGGAAAGGATTCATGTGATAACTATCCCAGTGTTTTTCCTTGCTTTTACCGGAATCATCCCATTTAACCCTGGCTTTTGTTCCTAACCGTACTCCTCCCACTACACCGGCAGTCAGATGGAAACTGTTGGTTTTGCAGTAATGATTGGTCTGATATTCAAGCAAAAGGGGAATCGTAAGGTAGGGAATCATCAGTTTGCTTTTTATATAATTCCTTTCCGGGTGGGGCTGCGCATACTCGTTGCCTTCCTTGCCGTGATAGGCGTAGATTTCAGCTGAATCGGCCACAAAATGAAGGTCTTTGGCATAATTATATATGCTCCAGTTGAATCCGATCCCGGTGATCAATCCCAGGTGGTTTCGATAAAGGTTGAAATTCTGTTCGTAAATATTCAGCTGGACATTGAAGGATTTTTCGTACTTCAGATCCAAAAAATCGTATTCCTTCGGCACCTGCGTGCTGAAGTCACGATCTACGTACCCGTTGATCCCTAAATGAAGTCCGCCCCAATGCCCCCTGAATCTTTCTTTTTCCTCTTTCAGGAGTTCGACGTGCCCGTCATCACTAATGACCAGTTCCCTGTCCCCGAGCGTGATCCTAACGGTATCATCTTCCCTGACATCCACGGAAATACCGCCCACCTTCACTTCGGTCGTTTCGTTCCAGTCATCGGCACGAATGATGACCACCCCTTTGGAAGAAGGCTCTTTCACGATCCCTTTCGATGGATTGGTGATGAGAGTTTCGGGTTCCTTGTTGTACTTTACCTCCCCGGCACCACTGGTATCGATGGTCAGTTCCTTGATACCCGACACTTCTCCGGTGGTGGCCCCCGATGCAGTAATGATCGTCGTCTGTGTTTCCAGGTCGAAAGCTTCCAGGGAAGCAGCTCCGCTCAGGTCGCTTTTATGACTGTCGGCTGAGCCGGTGAGATGCATTTGAGCAGCTCCTGAAAGTTTGGATTCCAGCACCTGAACCAACAGCTCCAGATCGATCTCAGCAGCTCCGCTCCCATCGATCATCAGGTATTGAACTTCAAGGGGTGTAGCACCACTGACCTGAGAAGCCCCTGAAGCGTTAAGGTAAGTCAGATCGGGTAGGGTGACATGAACGAGCAGCTTCGAAAAATCATGGATCTTTTCTGTGGAAATGGTCAGGGTCTGATCTTCGACAACGGTCTTTATATTGGACAACAGGTTATCGTCCACTTCAACCATGACCTTTTGCACAGAGCCCTGGCTAAGTTGTAACTCGAGGATCCCCCCGACTTTAATTTTATCAAAAGCAGGCAGTTCTCTGGCTTCCTGAATAACATTCCCACTGCCTTTCTGCCACTGGGCAAACGTCGGAAAAGCACATCCCGCAGTCAGTACTGCAACGCATAACATTACGGATATCAGGTCAACTCGTTTCATGGTATTAAGGATAAAATGGATAAAAGGTTTTGTGAATCGACAGTAGGACGAATAAAAGGAGATATTTGTTACAGCCGGGGTGTCGTTGAGGTAGCTTATTTGAGGTTTTCTGCCCTGATGGTGTTATTTTTCATCCTCATCCGGGTGATCTCATGTTTTTCATTGACCAGCGCATAGGCAATGATTGTGCCTTCTTCATTTTTTATCCGTTGGATATGAAGGTCACTGTTGGTAATCTGGTTGAGCCCTGCCACTCCCAGATCGGCAAATGTCCACAGGGTTATGTTTTGTAAGCCTTTCATATTGGACGGATTCCCCGAAAAGATCTCCTTGATTTTACCCAGGGCAACTGCACCGAAAGCGTTGTTGGATTTCTTTTTACCGGAGGAATGGGGTGACAGGAGGTATCGGTCGCTTTCCGTCAGATAGGGCAGAGCCTGGGAGTACAGGTTCCGTTCTTTGGTCAATCCGATTTCACCCCCAGGCTGGAAATCGGTATTGATGAGCTGGTACTGGATGCCCCTGTGAATGGGCCGGATCGCAGAGATCGCCCCATCGGAGGGAGTCATTGAAAAAGCAACTGCTGTATGGGTTCCGCCTGAAGGTTGAATCTTTTTTTCCCGCGGAATTTGTGGCAGTGAAGCAGCATACAATGGCTCAGGCATAGGATCCCCTGGGGGTAAAGTATCCTGGATCATTTGCGGTACATGCTGTTTTGATTCCACCATGGCAGGTTCTTCTCCACGGAAAGGTCTGATCACCATGAAGGCGATGAAAATGATCGCAGCAGCTCCGGAGATATAATACATTGCTTTTTTAGCCTGAATCCCGAAAGGATATTTTTTGAGTTTATTTTTCCCTGGGAAGACCACTTCAGGGTCGGGGTAGAGCCTGGCCGCACGGAATTTTTCCAGTTCCTGGTTTGCCTGTGGATTTCTCAGAAGGAAACGTTCCAGCAACCTCTTCTCCGGTACGGATAGGTCGCCTTCAATGAATCCGATCAGGTAGTCCTGGTAGTTCAGTTCCTGGATTGGGCCGACCGAGACGATGGTATTCTTTTTCAGCAAGGATTTGCCGGTGTACCGGATCGTCATGTCTGCCATGAGAGGAGCAGCATCCAGATCGTCGAGTTCTTCCTGGAGGTCCGGGTTGTTGTCAAGAAACAGCAACAACTCGCTGACCATTGCCTGCGACAGGTTCCCATCGAGATAATCGATGAAATAGGCTTCGTAGTTGTCACGGTTTATTTTCATGGTCTGGTAGAATCCTTAAATCACGTTTTCGGGTTTGCCGATATAATTTTTCAAAAAAACCCTTGCCCGGTAAATATATACTTTCACCTGGGATTCATTCAGTTGCGTTATATCCCCAATCTCCTGATAGGAATATCCTTCATAGTCCCTGAGCAGGATCACCGTTCGCTGAATTTCAGGAAGCAGTCGAATCGCCTGATCGAGCACCTCCTTCAGGTCACTGAAACCGGTCTCAACGATTTGTCCCGGATGGAAGGAAGGCCGGAACTCCTCCCTGTATTTTTCTTTCCGGATCCAGTCGATCAGGGAATGGTAAGCCGAGGTGAAAAGATAGGATTTCGCCTTCTCGAAGCTTACCTCTGATACCTTTTCCCATAATTTCATAAAGGAGTCCTGAACAATATCCTTCGAAGCATCTTCATCCCTGAAGTTCTTCAGGATAAAACGAAAGATGCCATCCGCATATTGGTCAACGCACCGGTTATATTCTGAGATGGTCATTCAATCCGTATCAGTGGGTTGCGGAATCATTCAGATGAGTACTGATCCTAAGACGACCGGTGAAGGTAAATGTTACAGCGCCGGCAAAAAATCAATCCATTTTCAATATGGCCAGGAAGGCACTCTGCGGCACTTCAACGTTCCCCACCTGGCGCATTCGTTTTTTGCCTTTTTTCTGTTTTTCCAGGAGCTTTCGTTTACGGGTGATATCACCCCCATAGCATTTGGCGGTCACATCCTTACGGAAGGCCTTCACGGTTTCCCTGGCGATAATCTTTGCACCAATGGCTGCCTGGATGGCGACATCATACTGCTGCCGCGGGATGAGTTCTTTCAGTTTTTCACACATTTTGCGCCCGAAATCATAGCCATGGTCGCGGTGGATCAATGTCGACAGGGCGTCTACCGGCTCCCCGTTGAGCAGGATATCCAGTTTGATCAGTTCTGCAGGTTTATATCCCGACATGTAATAATCGAACGAAGCATAGCCTTTTGAGATGCTTTTCAGCTTATCGTAAAAATCAAAAACAATCTCGCTCAGGGGCATTTCAAACGTGATCTCCACACGGTCGGTGGTCAGGTAGACCTGGTTTTTGAGTGTACCCCGCTTATCGATGCATAATTTCATGATTGCGCCTGTGTATTCCGTCTTGGAAATGACCTGCGCTGTGATGTAAGGTTCTTCCACATGGTGTATATACTTCTGTTCCGGCATCCCTGATGGATTGTGCACTTCGATCGTATCGCCCTTGGGCGTGATCACTTTAAAGGAGACATTGGGAACGGTGGTGATCACATCCATGTCAAACTCCCTGTCGAGACGCTCCTGCACAATTTCCATATGCAGCAATCCCAGAAAACCGCACCGGAAACCAAAACCCAGGGCCGCAGAGGATTCAGGCTCATAAAAAAGAGAAGCATCGTTCAGCTGTAGTTTCTCGAGGGAAGCCCTTAATTCCTCGTACTCATCCGCATCCACCGGGTAAACACCGGCAAAGACCATCGGTTTGACATTTTTAAATCCTTCGATGGCCGTTAGGCTTGGACGATCGTATCCTGTAATGGTGTCGCCCACTTTCACCTCTTTGGAAGACTTGATGCCGGAAATGATATACCCTACATCACCGGCTTCCAGCATGTCGACAGGTTCAAATTTCATTTTCAGTACGCCAATCTCGTCAGCGATATAATCACTTCCTGTCGATATGAACTTGACATGATCCCCTTTTCTCAACTGTCCGTTGAGGATCCGGAAATAGGCGTAGATACCCCGGAAAGAGTTAAAGACAGAATCAAAGATAAGTGCCTGCAGGGGTGCTGTGGAATCTCCTTTCGGAGGGGGAATGCGACGGATGATCTCCTCAATGATCCTGTCAACTCCGTAACCGGTCTTGGCGCTTGCTTCGATGATGTCTTCCTCCCTGCATCCGATCAGGTCCACGATCTGCTCTTTCACTTCGTCCGGCATGGCATTGTCCATGTCCATTTTATTCAGCACGGGGATCACTTCCAGGTCATGATCCAGCGCCTGGTAGAGGTTGGAGATGGTCTGGGCCTGGATTCCCTGTGTGGCGTCAATCACCAGCAATGCACCTTCGCAGGCCGCGATGGCACGTGAGACTTCATAGGAGAAGTCAACATGTCCCGGTGTGTCGATCAGGTTCAGTTTATAGGTTTTTCCCTCGAACATGTGCCGCATCTGTATGGCGTGGCTTTTAATGGTAATGCCCCGTTCACGCTCAAGATCCATGTTATCCAGAACTTGGTTTTGGAATTCCCGGTCGGAGAGGGTATCGGTGAATTGAAGCAACCGGTCGGCCAGGGTGCTCTTTCCGTGGTCAATATGGGCGATGATGCAGAAATTACGGATCGATTCCATGCGGCAAAAATAGTAATAAATCTTACTTTTTAAGCACTTACGTCCCAGGTACGGTCTCCGACAGTTCGATGAGGTAATTGCCGATGTAAATATTGCCCAGGTGACCATCAATGGCTATTTTGTCGCCCGTTTTGAAACTGACCCCGTTGATCAGGCAGGTTTTTCGGGCTTCATTCACCCTGAGCTCCGAGCAGTTCACCACGCAGACCTTTCCCAGGCGCGCTGCAGTGACCGCCGCATGGGATGTAGCACCTCCCTTGGCCGTGATCAATCCATGGCACTCAAAGATCATCCCGATATCATCCGGTACCGTGTCGGGTCTGACGAGGATATGGTTATCATCCGGATTACTTTTTGCCAGTGCGTTCAGGTCTTCCATGTCGAAAGCCAGCAGGCCGTTGATGGCTCCACCACCGATGCCGATGCCTCTTCCCACAAGCTGCATCTGATGGGGAGGGGTAGTGAAAACATTCACCTTATGGCGCTTTTTGACAAAGAGCTCCCTGGTCTGTAAAAGATAAACATCCTCCGGCCTGTCCGATTCAAAGGTAAACTCAATTTCCTGAGGACTGTACCCGTGGTTTTCGATCATATCTTCGGCTATCTGACGGATGCGCTTGTAAATCTGTGGCATGGAAGCTTCAAGGGAACGTTTTTTCAATCGTGCCAGCTTGCGTTGATTTTCCGAAATCGGCAGAGTATTCACAAGACCGGAAACGATGTCTTCTCCCTGACTGCAGAAAGTAAAATCGCCATAGAGGCTGACTCCGGGTTTTTGTGATTTTGGATCATGCGTGAATACCACCCCGGTGCCTGCATGCTTATGGAGGTTCCCCAGGATCATCCGCTGTACGATAACGGCCGTGCCCCATTCATCGGCGATTTGCAGATGCTCGCGGTACACTTTGGCCCTTTCCGAGTACCAGGAATCAAAGACAAACTGGATGGTTTTCTTGAGCTGTTGAAACAGATCCTGTTCGAAAACGATCTGATTGTCCTCCAGGATCTTCTTGTACGCCATGGCAATCTGTTTCATGTGCCAGGGCTCAAAATTGGCTTTCTGGTCGACGTTGTATTTCTTTTTATAGTCCTGCATGGTCTGATCAAACACATCACGGCTTACCCCATGGGCCATTCCCCAGCATTGAACCAACCGGCGGTAGGAATCCCAGGATGTCCACCCGTAGTTGAATTGCTTGCTCAGTTCTTCGGTAAGCTCATCGTTCATGCCTACATCCAGGAATGTGTTCATGGCTCCCGGCATGGAAATGGCTGTTCCTGAACGCACGGAAAGCAACAGGGGATTTTTGGGATTGCCGAACTGTCGCCCCGACATCTTCTCGATGCGACGGATCTGATCCATCATCATTTTATCGAATTCCTGGCTTATTTCAGGATGGTTGGAAATCGTAAACCTTCTGCGGAAAACCTCCGTCGTCAGCACAAATCCTTCCGGTACAGGAAATCCCGAAAGGAAAAGCTTTTTAAGGAAATACCCTTTTGAGCCAAGGAAGACCTGGTTGTCCATCTCCACGGTTTCATCATAGACCGGGCTGATGACCAGATCGGAGTTATACGACATGACATCGCTGATCATATTTTGCGGCAGGTTATCTACCATGTTCCTCAAAGAATTCAGCACCTTGGTGATCAGGTTATCCAGGGGTTGTACCAGGAAGGCCGAAGCAATGATATCCCTGAAGAACTCCTCCGACTTTTTATTCACCAGGTGCTGAAACTCCTTCTCACCCAGCTTTCCTTTGGGATCATACAACTGGCGGATGACGATCTCCAGGGACTGTTCGTAAGATTTAATGAAATATTTGTCAATACTACCCTTGACATCCTCGGCAATAAACTGGAAGATATTGATATACTGATCCAGGGAAAAACTTCGGGAAGTGAGGCTGTACTTCAGCATCTGGAGGTTGGAGTTGAATCCCTGGCTATGGACACCGTCCAGTTCCATTCCCTCCCGGAAATATTCCAGGATGTCATGAATGCGCAAGAGGGTGGTGGCAGAAATATAATCCAGGTTGATGTTGTTCACCACTTTTTCCATGAGTCGTGTGGCCACTTTTTCCAGCCGGAAGGTGAGCCCCAGCGCTTCGAATTTGCTTTCGCGGTACACTCCGTACATCGAAGGGATGCCAATGGCAATATGGCGTTTGTGGTAGATGTTTTCCCAGCCTTCGCTTGGCTCAGGGTTGAAGATGATCTGTTTGAGTTTCTCCATGAAGCCGTAGATCATCTTGAGTGACCGTTCAACGTTGGTGCTCTTCAGTGCCTTGCCGAATTTTTCAATTTCCTTGGCTTCAAGGAAGGAATAACGTTTCAGGATGGCGACAATATCCACCGTATCGAACGAATATTTTTCCTTGAGTAAAAAATAAAGCTGGTGGAGGTACTTGATCCGTTCCTTATCCCGCTGGTTGTCGCCTGCCGCTTCATCAATCAGCTGGTAGAAGCGGCTGGTCTCAATATCCAGCAGGTCATGGTAATCACAGGAGACGATGGCACATGCTTTTTGGATGATCTGATGGACCGGAGCAAAATATTCACCCTGCAGATCGATGGATTCATATACATCCCCGGGAAGGATGGGCTCAAGGGCTTTCAGTTCACCGTCGTACCAGAAATTAAAGATCTTATGGGCCAGTTCGATGAGTGTATTGTTGCTTTCGGTATGTACCTGTTTTCTTAAAAAATGGATCAGGCGGTCCTGCCGTTTGGTGAGTTCATCCATGGAGGTGGTCACGTTACGGATCTCTCCTTCCGCGCCAATCTCATTGAAGTACACGGGAAAAATGCGGGTGAGCTGTTTTACTTTTTTAAAGAAAGGGGAGATGTTGGAGTTGAGGATCCGGGTGATGTCGCGCTGAAACAGGTCGGTATCGTTGATGAATATTCCCCCCAGCCGCAGGTTGACGATCAGGGTCGACAGCAGGTTCTCGAGAATGGTGTGCGGGTATTCGATCAGCTCAAGCCACACGCGGATGTTCTTGATGTGGTTTTCGTTCACATTGATCTGCCAGTCCTGGTCGACAAAGACCATCCCCGGATTTTCAAATCCGAAATGGATCAGGTGTGTTTCAAAGTTGCTTACCAGGTGCTGATCTTCTGTATTGTCGATATCGATCAGCCGTTTACCAAGGGTCAGCAGGCAATCCAGAACCGATGAAATATGTTCTTTCCTGAGCTGTTGGGAAAGTTCGAAGATGTTATCGGTAAAATCCCTCAGGTCATGGAAGGGTACCTCATCAATGGCACTGCGCAGCAGCTTGTTGATGTTCCAGATCAGGCGTTCTTTCTGCTGTGCCATCCCCGGGAGGTTGAGCAGGTAGAACGAATAATAGAATTTTGCAATGAAAGTTTCCCACTGATCTATGAACCGGATAAAGCGGTCAGCGATGTCATCATAGGTCGGGATCTGGTCGGTGAGCTCCTGTAAGGTGGTGATCTGCTGCAGTTTGGTCTTCAGATCGGCGTAATAGGTATGCCCGATCGTATCCACATCGCTGCTGTAGTCCCTGTTAAAGGCATTCTGTCTGCCATGGTACCAGTCCTCGATACGGGATGTTCGTTCCCAGAAGTTGACCGTTCGGCCCAGCACATCGCGGAGCAATTGAAAGATTTGTTGCTGGAACGCCAAATCATGGGAAGTATCGGTCAGATGTCGGATCAGGAACCTGGAGCATTCGATATAGCTTTCCTCGTTCTGCGCAAGGTTGAGGTCAAGGATCTCCAGGGTCTTGCGGAGGGTATTGACCGGCTTTGTCTGCTGCTTGTTGAGCTGTTCGATGAACTCGGCCATGGTCTGTACGATCTGGACATCCAGGTCCTTTTTCAGATCAGCGACCAACAGGGTGTCCATCACCGACAGGATGATATCCCATGCTTTCTCCGCTTCGGAGAGGCCTGAATAGAACCACAGATCGCCAAGCAGGATCTGGCGCAGCTCCTCGACTACGAACTTGCGGTTTGAGAAAGGGTGGGAGTACTCAATCAGGCACTCGCTTGCCCTTTTATGGATGCCGTAATAGGATGATGATAGCTGGATGAAGTACTGGTGATCTTCCGGAATCACGATGTTCTTATACCGTGTTTCTGCCAGGTTGGCCTCCAGGGCTTTGGATACGAATTGCTGGTCCATAGGGTAAATTATTAATGCAAAAGTAAGCGATTTTGCCACAGGGGGGAGGCAAATTCCAAATCCCAAGCACCAAATTCCAAACAAATACTAAATCCCATGATTCAAATCCCAAACAAATTCCAGAATTTAAATTCCATGACTACTGACTGCTGGCTTCATAAAATTCACTTTCCTGCGTTATGTATCTAAAATAAACCCTATTTTTGCACCCGCTAAGTTTGAAGACATAAATTTTAAATCAAGTAATTGTAAACCAAAATATTAAAACCATGAATAAGATTAAAGTTGGTATTAACGGTTTTGGGAGAATTGGCAGAAATGTAATGAAAATCGCACTGGAGCGCGACAATATCGAGATCATCGGCATCAATGACCTGACCAGCACCAGCGTGCTGGCCCACCTGTTAAAATATGATTCCACACAGGGGAAGTTCAACGGAACGGTCTCCTTTGATGATACAAACCTGATCATTAACGGAGTAAAGGTTCCAGTAACGGCTGAGCGAAACCCAATTGACATACGCTGGGCCACGGCACCGGATGTGGTGGTGGAGTCCACGGGTGTTTTCCGCTCCAAAGAGAGTGCAAAGGGAGGATATGGTGACCACCTGAAGAATGGAGCAAAGAAAGTGATCCTCACTGTTCCGGCGAAAGATGATATTGACCGGATGATCGTGCTGGGTGTGAACGACAATGACCTGAAAGAGACCGATCAGTGCATATCCAACGCTTCCTGCACCACCAACTGCCTGGCGCCGGTCGCCAAGGTACTCAACGACCATTTCGGCATAGAGAATGGTTTCATGACCACGATCCATTCCTATACCAATGACCAGGTGATCCTTGACGGGCCCCATTCAGACCTGCGTCGCGCCCGCTCGGCCGCCATCTCGCAGATTCCTACCACCACTGGCGCTGCCAGGGCGGTGGGCAAGGTATTACCGGCATTGAAGGGCAAACTCGACGGTATGGCCATCCGCGTGCCCACCCCCACCGGATCCGTCGTCGACCTGGTCGTCAACCTGAAGGTGGAAGTCACCAGAGATGAGATCAACAAGGCCATCAAAGAAGCAGCTGAAGGCCCCATGAAAGGGATCCTTGAATATACGGAAGACCCGATCGTTTCGGTTGATGTCATCCATAATCCCCATTCCTCCATTTTCGATGCTCAGAGCACAATGGTCATGGGCAAAACCGCCAAGATCCTTTCCTGGTACGACAACGAATGGGGATACTCCGTCAGAGTCGTTGATCTCATCGAGAGAGCGTTTTAACTGAATATCCAACATACGAGCATACGAAGGCGAAGTAGAAGTGAAAGGCGAAGGTGATTTTAGATTCGATGGAAGAAGTCTGAATTCTTCTTTCCAATCGTAATTCGCATTCAACTTACCCTTCTACTTCGCCTTCGTATGTTCGTATGTTGGTTATTTAAATTATGCGTAGCTTTGCATCCGCAAAGCTGAATGTCCTATGTCTTTTCTGTGGAACCGTATACCGGTCAAGACCCGTTTTTATGTTCCAATTGTGACAGGTATCATCCTTATGGCGATGGTCATCACCCTCATCACGGTCGGGATGACACGGCGCAACATGTACCGCTCCCTGGAACGCAATCTGACCACCGAGGTACAGACCATCGTCAGGATGTTTGAACGCGAGCGCGCCCTGAAGCTGGATAAGGTTTACCGCGACCTGAAGGTTGCCCATGAGTTGTTTTACCGGGACTCGCTGGAGATAAGCCCTGAGGAATCTGTGATCCCTGTCACCAACCAGGTTACCCATGCCATCCATCAGGCCAAGCTTCAGAAATGGTCACTCGATGGTCAGGAGCTGTTTCAGAACGACGCTTTCATCGACCGCGTGCATTTGCTGACAGACGCCACCGTGACCCTTTTCCAGAAAATCGACAGCGGATTCGTAAGGATCGCCACCAACGTTCTTCAGTCGGATGGCACAAGGGCTGTGGGGACCTATATCCCCCTTGATTCCAGCGTGGCCGACACGATCCGCAACCAAAGAATCTATTTCGGAAGGTCATTTGTGGTGCACGACTGGTACATCACTGCCTATGAGCCCATCATCGCCCACGGTGAAGTCATTGGCATGCTGTACGTGGGAGATAAGGAGAAAGATCTGGATAAACTGCGTGACATTCTGCTGAGCCTGAAAATCGGCAAATCCGGATTTCCATTCGTGATGGATGAACAGGGAAACTATATCATCCATCCTTCGCTTCAGGGAGAAAAATGCAGCAACAAGGAATGGTTTGACAGGATTACCCGTCTGAAGGAAGGGCTTATCGTCGACAGGGACAATCCTGACCGGTCGAAATATATGACCGCCTTTGATTACTATGAGGACTTCAAATTCTATGTGGGAGCCAGCTTACCTGTAAAAGAAGAGACCGCACAGGTCCTTAACAAGATCATCCTCAACTCGCTGATCCTCTCCTTCACCATCATCATTGCCTTTTCCATCTTTGTCTATTATCTTACCATTGAAAATGTCAAAAAATTCCTGGCAAAACTGGATACATCCCAGGCCCAGCTCGACAGCACCAGAAGCGCCCTGGCTCAGTCGGAACAACATTTCAAAACCCTGTTCAACAACAGCAGCGATGATATATTCGTCATCGACATGGAGGGTAACTTCCTGGAAGTGAATCAGGTAGCCTGCGATAACCTTGGCTATTGCCCAGCGGAATTCAAGGAGATGAATTTCAGGGATATCAAGACTCCAAAATACCTGGATAAGGTTGAACGAAACCTGGAGACCATACGCATGCTGGGCAGGTACCGTTATGAGTCGGAGAATGTGGCGAAAAACGGCAAGGTGATCCCGGTGGAAATGAAGAGCCGGATCATCGAATACAGGGGGGAAAAGGCTATCCTTACCATTGCCCGGGATATCTCTGAACGAAAGGAGATCGAAGAAAAGATCCTGCGTGCGATCGTCCAGACGGAAGAGAGGGAGCGCAAGCGTTTCGCGGCTGACCTGCACGACGGGCTGGCCCCCATCCTGTCCACCATAAAACTGTACACCGATATCCTGAAAAAAGCTAATTTTAAGAAAATCAGCAATGAAGAGGCCATCGGTAATGTGGAAGAGCTGGTGGACATGGCCATTAAATCTACACGGGAGATCTCCAACAACATCCGGCCTTCATTATTGCAGGATTTCGGGCTGGCCGCCGCTATCCATGAATTCACTTCGTATATCAGAGCAACGAATGCCGTTGAGATCGAAGTGAATACCCAGCAATACACCATCGATCACCGCGGCCTTGAGGAAACCATCCTCTACCAGTCAGTCCAGGAATTGATCAACAACACACTGAAGCATTCCAGGGCCGATCATATCAAGATCGACCTGAAGAGCTTCGACAATCAGATCATCCTTTATTACCGTGATAACGGTATAGGATTTGACCTGAACGCCGAGTTAAAGAGAAATGCCGGGTACGGTCTTAACAACATCATCAACAAAATGAAAACCATCAAGGGATCCTGCGACATTAATTCAGAGCCGGGCAAGGGAATGTTCCTGATCGCATCGGTAAGGATCCCGGACAATAATCGGTAGCATGGAAATCGTCAAAGTAATGATCGTGGATGATCACATCATCTTCCGCAAGGGACTCCGCACCATCCTGAATGAGATCGATGAAGTGAAGGTTGTGGCAGAAGCCTCCAACGGTAATGAGCTGCTGGATCTGCTCAAAAGGGTGCAAACGGACATCATTTTTATGGATATCCGTATGCCCGTGATGGATGGCATCGAAGCCACCAAAAAAGTGACCGAAAAATATCCTGCCATTAAGATCATCGCACTGACCATGTTCGAGGAGGTGACCTATTTCAATGAGATGATCGAGGCCGGAGCGGCAGGCTTCCTGCTCAAAAAAACCACCACAGAGGAGCTGAAAAGGGCCATTGAAACCGTCCTGAATGATGATACCTATTTTTCGGAGGAATTCATCGCCTCCGCCACCAAATACCAGAAGACCAGGCCAAAGGATCCTGATGTAAGGCTGTCGGAACGGGAACTGGAAGTTCTTGACCTGATCTGCAAGGGCTATTCCAATGTAGAAATCGCCAGATTTCTGGGAGTCAGTCAGCGTACTGTGGATGGACACCGCGCGCACCTCTTTGAAAAAACAGGAGCTAAGAATGCACCGAATCTGGTGCTTTATGCGGTGAAGAATGGACTGGTCAGGACATAATCCTGCGCAAAATCCAAATTCCTGGATCCAAAATCCAAACAAATCACAAAATTCAAATTCCAAACGCTGGAATGTTGGGGGATTTACGCTGGCAGGGTGAGTAGGATCAGCGTGTGGAAAACACCTGTCTGAAAAAAAAGATTCCTTTTTTTTAATCTTTTTCTGGTTCAATACAGTTGATTTTCAGTCTCTTGTGGTTCATGAGTAAAAATTTTTTCTTACCGGCTTTCTTATTAGATAGCTGATAATCAACACTTTTCTTTAATAAAACAGGTGTTTTTACCTGTTTTACACGGGAGCAATACACTCTTGTCGCTGTTGTTTTGCAGGGATACTTTTGTCGTCTAAATTTTGAACCAGGTACAAATGAATTTTTAAACGGAACAAGCCATGAAAGCACAAAAAATTTTAATCGTCGATGATGATATCGATGTGATCAATGTTCTTACCACCATTCTGGAAAATGAAGGGTATGAGGTTCTGTCGGCCTTTGATAAAAAGGAAGGCCTGAAGCTGGCCCATAACGAAAAACCCGATATGGCGATCCTGGATGTGATGATGACCACGCATTACGAAGGTTTTGAGTTAGCCAAGGAACTGAGTGAGGATGAAGCGCTGAAGAAGATCCCGGTGTTGATGCAGACTTCCATTGATGTACTGGAGACCACCAAGGAGAGTGTCAGGGAAATGGCACGCGAGTTCAGATCGGATGCACGGTACAGGGAACTGCAGGTGATCCTACTCAGGGATGTGATCAGCGGGAAAGCGGGAGTGGATTACCGTGCAAAAGACGGAAGGTCGATCTGGCTGCCGGTCAGCGGATTTCTCAGGAAACCGGTCGATGCCAAGAAACTCCTCAGTGAGATTAAACTGCACATGGGCAGACAGATAGCTAAGTCATGATATGGCAGGATCCGGCCGGACGAAATCTTTTCCAATTAATCAATCAATAAATCAACAAATCCATGAAACCCGGAATTGCAGAAGTACTGGAAATTCATGAAAAAGGAAGGCATGACAGCCTGATCCCGATTCTCCAGGAGATCCAGGAGAAAGAGGGGTATCTATCGGAAGAAGCCGTTGTGGAAGTAGGAAGGCACCTGGGTATTCCATCGAGCCGCATTTATGGTGTTGCAACATTTTATAATCAGTTCAGGTTTCAGCCCACCGGCAGGTATCACATCCAGGTCTGCCGCGGAACCGCCTGCCACGTGCTGGGTTCCGCCACGGTTCTTGAGCACCTGGAAAAATTATTGCACATCAAGGCAGGGCAGACCACACGTGATGGCCTGTTCAGCATAGAGATCGTCGCCTGCATCGGTGCCTGCGGACTGGCGCCGGTAATCAATGTCAGCGGCGAATTCCATGCACAGGTCAGCGAGGCCAAAGTGGCGGAAATTATTGAGCAGTACAGAAAAAGGGAGGAAACGATATGATCAGCGAAACAATAACAGATGTCCGGCAATTGTTGCTGGACAGGCTGCTGAGCCAGGAACCGGCTCTTCATTCCGTTCCCGGGAAGGAACTATTCGGTTCCTTGCGGAGGGAACACCTTCTTAAGCCGGTGATCTTCATCGGTTCGGGGACGTGCGGGCTGGGTGCGGGAGCTGGTAAGACCCTGCAGGCGGTTCGACAATATATAAAGGAAAAAGAAATCGATGCGGACATTGTACAGGTAGGCTGTATTGGCATGTGCTCGGCGGAGCCTCTGCTGGATGTTCAGCTGCCTGGCAGGAACCGTCTGTGCTTTCAGAAGGTCACTGCCGATAAGGTAAATCCTCTGCTTGATTCCGTTTGGAACGGAGAGCCTGTGGAAGATGATATCCTGGGGCAATTCAGGGGCGAGTCGGCCGGAGAATGGGATAGCGTCCCTTACCTGGATGAGCATCCGTTCTTTGCACATCAGACACGGGTTGTACTGAAGAATTGCGGCGTCATTGACCCGGTCAGCATCAAGGAATACATTGCCCACGGCGGATATCAGAGCCTGCTGAAGGTTCTGCATACGTATACACCGCTGGAGGTATGCAACAAGGTGGAGATCAGCGGCTTGCGTGGACGTGGCGGTGGTGGTTTCCCCACCGGCAGAAAGTGGAAGTTTGCCAACAAGACCCAGGCGGATCAGAAGTACCTGATCTGCAACGCGGATGAAGGAGACCCCGGTGCTTTCATGGACAGAGCAGTGATCGAGGGGGATCCTTACCGGTTGATCGAAGGGATGGCCATAGCTGCATACGGTATCGGCGCTTCCAAAGGGTATGTGTACATCCGTGCCGAATACCCGCTGGCCATCCAAAGGCTGCGAATCGCCTTGGACCATGCCCGCCAGTATGGATTGCTGGGTAAGGACATTGCCGGTACAGGATTCGATTTTGACATCATCATCAAGATGGGTGCGGGGGCTTTTGTTTGCGGAGAAGAAACAGCACTGATGCACAGCATCGAAGGCAAGCGCGGGATGCCACGTCCCAGACCTCCCTTCCCGGCTGTCAGCGGCCTCTTCGGAAAGCCTACTGTGATCAACAACGTGGAAACCCTGGCCAACCTGTCCACCCTTATAGAGAAGGGAGAGGAATGGTTTAGTTCAATGGGTACCACTACCAGCAAGGGAACCAAGGTGTTCGCCCTGTCGGGGAAGATTAGTCGTACCGGACTTGTGGAGATACCGATGGGGACGAAGCTACGCGATATTATTTATACGATCGCCGGTGGCGTTCGCAACGGAAAGAAATTCAAAGCTGTTCAGATAGGGGGTCCTTCGGGTGGTTGTATCACGGAGGCCAACCTCGACATCGAGATCGACTACGAATCGCTGATCCGTGCCGGAGCTATGATGGGAAGCGGGGGCTTGGTGGTTATGGATGAAGATACATGCATGGTGGATGTGGCCAAGTTTTTTATGGATTTTATCCAGCGCGAAAGCTGCGGGAAATGCATTCCCTGTCGTGAAGGGACTCGCCGTATGCTGGAGATCCTGGAAAGCATCACCTCCAAACCAGTCAACTCGGGCAACCAGCCACTGACGCGGTTTCGTGGCATCATCCAGCTGGAAAAGCTGGGGAAGGTGATCCGGGAAACCTCTCTCTGCGGACTGGGCCAAACGGCTCCCAATCCCGTACTGAGCACACTGCGCTGGTTCAGGGATGAGTATGAATCCCATATCTATGAACGCAAATGCCCGGCAGGAGTCTGCACTGACCTGCGGACCTTCTGGATTGATGTGGATAAATGCACCGGGTGTACCGTATGTTCGAAGAAATGTCCCACAGGCGCCATCATCGGTGCTAAAAAAACAGCTCATTTCATCGTGGAGGAGAAATGCATCGGTTGCGGCAGCTGCGAGGAAGCCTGTAAATTCGGTGCTATTTTTATCAGGGAATAATGCTCCATCAATTAATACAATGGAACTATGGATTGCACAATTGAAATCAACAACAAGAAGATAGAGGCGAGTAAGGGCGAACTGCTGATCGACGTCCTTTCCAGGAATGGGATCAGGGTACCCACACTGTGCCATATGAAGAATTATCTGCCATCCGGCTCCTGCCGGATGTGCGTGGTGGAAAACCAGTCGAACGGAAAATTGATTACCTCCTGCTCCTATCCTGTGGAAGAAGGGATGAAAATACAGACAAACTCACCCCGGGTGGTGGAATCCAGGAAGGTGATCGTGGAACTGCTTTTATCGAATCATCCTGATGATTGTCTTTACTGCGTACGAAACGGAAAGTGCACCCTTCAGGATCTTGCCGGTGAACATAATGTGGTGGAACGCAGGATCAGCGGAAAGAAAAATGATCACCACAAAGACCTTTCCAGCCTCAGCATTGTCCGCGATCCTGACAAATGCATCCTTTGCGGCAGATGTGTAAGAGTCTGCGAAGAAGTGATGGATGTCTCGGCCATTGATTACATCAACCGGGGAAGCCGGTCGGTCATCGGCACGGCTTTCAACAAGGGATTGAACGTTTCCAGCTGCGTGAACTGCGGGCAGTGCATCCTGGTATGCCCGACGGGAGCCCTGTCGGAAAAACCGCACATCAATGAAGTCCAGATGGCGTTGAATGATAAGGATAAGATGGTGATCGTGCAGTATGCCCCGGCGGTAACGGTTTCGATTGCAGAGGCGTTTGGTCTGGAACCAGGTGCCGACCTCAACGGCCTGCTCAATGCAGCGCTCCGCAAGATAGGGTTCGACAGGGTGTATGATACTTCTTTCTCGGCTGACCTTACGATCATGGAAGAATCGGCTGAACTGATCCACCGCATTCAGAACAACGGTGTATTGCCGATGATCACCAGCTGCTGCCCTGCCTGGATCAAGTATGCAGAGGAATTTGCCCATGACATGCTCCCCAACCTTTCGACGTGCAAATCGCCGCAGCAGATGCTGGGAGCCGTGGTCAAGAGCTATATCAGCGAAAAGGAACAAAAGGATCCCCATCAGATCTATTCGGTGTCGATCATGCCGTGCGTGGCCAAGAAATTCGAGGCACAGCGGGAGAATATGACACACCGCGGGATCACCGACGTTGACGCCGTATTGTCGACGCGGGAGCTCATCCGGCTGATCAGGCTTTATGGGATAGAGATCGAGAAGCTGAATCCCGAAACCGCCGACTCGCCCCTGGGGGTGAGAAGCTCTGCCGGGAAACTTTTCGGCAACACGGGCGGTGTGATGGAAGCTGCCATCCGCACAGCCTATTTTAAGCTTACGGGAAAGGACCTGGTCAGTTTCCGGATCCCTGAAATAAGGGGATTCAGGGGAAGGAAGGAAACCCGTATCCGTATCGGTGATCTGGAGCTGGGTGTGGCGGTGGTCAGCGGTCTGAAGAATGCTCATCTTTTACTGGAGGAGATCCACGGCGGCCGGAACGACATTCATTTCATTGAAGTGATGGCCTGTCCGGGTGGATGCGTGGCCGGAGGAGGTCAGCGTGTCGGCTGCGGAGAGTCGGATATCCTTGCCCGTATGAGGTCGCTCTATGCCATCGACGACCAGGAAACCATCAAAATGTCGCACAAGAATCCTGAAGTGATCGAATTATACCAGGAGTTCCTTGGAGAACCCCTCGGACATAAAAGTCATGAATTGCTTCATACAAGCTATAATAAACGTGATGTGATGTTGTAACCATGAAGGAAGGGAAAGAAACCATATTACCTATGAGTGCTCCGGTGAGGGATAAGTTGGTCTATACGGTCAAGGACAGGTGCAGGGTGTGCTATACGTGCGTAAGGGAATGTCCTGTGAAGGCGATCCGGATCATCAACGGACAGGCGGAAGTGATCAGTGAGCGCTGCATCGGTTGTGGGAACTGTGTTGTGGTGTGCAGCCAGCAGGCAAAGGTGTATGTGAACCAGGTCCGTCAGGTACAGGATCTTCTTTCTTCTTCTGAAACCGTGGTTGCCCTTGTGGCTCCCAGTTTTCCGGCTGAGTTCACCGAATTCAGCGACCACAGGCAATTTGTGGGGAGACTTCGGGCACTGGGCTTTGACCACGTAATGGAAGTGGCTTTCGGGGCTGATCTCGTTGCCCGGGAATATGCACGATTGATCGACAGGAAGGATACCCCGATGATGATCAGTTCCGATTGCCCTGCCATTGTTTACTACATCCGACACTATAATCCGGAATTGGTACCTTACCTGGCACCTGTTGTCTCACCCATGGTCGCCACGGTCCGTGTGGCCAGAAAGAAATTCAGAGAGCATATCAAACTGGTCTTTATCGGGCCCTGTATCGCAAAAAAAGCAGAAACTTCAGAAGTGGATGAAGTGATAACCTTCGAGGAACTCAGAAAGCTTTTTGACCTTCACCCGGATGAACTTCAGCAGGCTGCTGCCTCCGATTTTGATCCTCCCCATGCCGGAAAGGGAGCCATTTTCCCCTTGAGCAGGGGACTGCTCCAGTCGATGAATAAGGAGGATGACCTGTGCAACGGGAACATACTCATCGCCGAAGGAAAACCTCAGTTCAAGGATGCCATACGCCAGTTCGGGAAAGAGCTCAAGGAAACCCACCACCTCCAGCTGCTTTGCTGTGAAGGATGCATCATGGGACCCGGTATGTCACGAAACGGTCAGCGATATATCCGACGAAAGGAGATCAGCCGGTATGCCAGCAAAAAGATGTCGGATATCCGACACGCACAATGGATGAAAGATATGGACGAGTTCAGCGGGATCGATCTGAGCAAATCCTTCAAACCGGCCGACCGGCGTATTCCTCTCCCCAACCTGGAAGAAATCGACAATGTGCTCCTTCGCATGGGGAAAAAGGACCCGGCCGATCACCTGAATTGCGGAGCCTGTGGCTATGATACCTGTGAAGAACACGCTATTGCGATCCTGGAAGGACTGGCAGAGACCGAAATGTGCCTGCCCTACACCATTGAGAAATTGCACAAGTCGATCGAAGAACTGAATTTCTCCAACGAAAAGCTCGCGACAGCGCAGCAGGCACTGAAACAGTCCGAGAAAATGGCAACTATGGGGCAACTGTCGGCAGGAATCGCCCACGAACTCAATAATCCCCTGGGTGTGATTACTATGTACAGCAATATCCTGATCGATGAGTCAAGACCCGACGATCCGATCCGTAAGGATCTTGAACTGATCGCTGAACAGGCCAGCCGATGCAAGAGCATCGTTGGCGGATTGCTCAATTTTGCCCGGAAAAACCAGGTCAAACTGGAGCCTACCAACATGAAGGACTTCATTAACCGAAGCATCCAGTCCATCATCAAGTCCGACGGAATTACAGTTACGTTCGAATGCACTGCAAAAGACACGGAATCCATGATCGATCAGGATCAGATGATGCAGGTACTCACCAACCTGGAAAAGAATGCCGTGGAAGCCATGCCCGATGGCGGGATGCTGAATATCGTCCTGTCGGGCGACCAGGAAACCATCGAAATTAAAGTGAGTGACACAGGCGCCGGAATCACCCGGGAAAATATGGAGAAGATCTTTACTCCTTTCTTTACTACAAAAAAACTGGGTAAAGGAACAGGATTGGGTTTACCCTTGATTTACGGAATCATAAAAATGCACCGTGGGCAGATCACCGTGGCATCCAATGCGGACCCGGCCCAAGGCCCCACAGGAACCACTTTTACCATCCGGTTACCACGCGTGTTAAACCAATTAAATTAACCTATCATGACCAAAAAAGTATTGATCGTGGATGATGATCCCGATTCACTGAACCTGATGAAATTCCATGTGGAAAGTTTTGGATTTGAAACCATAACCGCTGAAAGTCAGAAGGAAGGAGAGGAGATCATCCAGCAGATGAAACCTGACCTTGCCATCTTCGACCTGATGATGGAGAATAAAGACAGCGGATTCATCCTGAGCTATAAATTCAAGATGAAATACCCTGATGTGCCGGTCATCATTGCCACTGCCGTTACGGCAGAGACCGGAATGATCTTCGGACTGGACACAGAAGAGGAAAAGAACTGGATCAAGGCGGATCTTTACCTGGAGAAAGGCATCAGGCCTGACCAGCTCCACCGTGAGATCAATAAATTATTGCAGCTGTGATCCGGAAATAAATATGTTTTACCATGGAAAAGTTAAAAGTACTGGTCGTTGATGATGAACCCGGAATCCGTTCGGGAATCAACAGGATCCTGCGGAATTTTTCTGTCGGGTACCCTTTCATGGAAGAGGATTTCCAGTTTGAGCTCATCGATGCCGAAACGGGTGAAAAGGCCATTGAGATCATCGAATCCATGCCGGTGGATATCATCCTGCTGGATAATAAACTGCCGGGTATCAACGGCATTGATGTGCTGGAATATATCAACAAGAAGCAATACGATGTGCAGGTCATGATGATCACATCATATGCCTCTCTGGATCTGGCCGTGAAGGCCACTAATATCGGAGCCTATAATTTTATCCCTAAACCCTTTACTCCTGATGAATTAAAGGTGGCCATGGAAGGGATCACCAAGCACCTGTTCCTCAAGCGGATGACCCGTCAGTTGCACAAAGAGGGAAAAGAGGTCAGGTTTCAGTTCCTGTCCGTGCTTTCCCACGAGCTCAAGTCACCGATCAATGCGATCGAAGGGTACCTTCAGATCATGAAGGAAAAGCAGGTGGGCGACAGGATCGATGATTATGAGGTCATGATCAACCGGAGCATCGAGCGATTGAAAGGGATGCGGACCCTGATCATGGACCTGCTGGATCTGACCAAACTCGAATCTGGAAAGAAGCAGCGGGAAATCAAAAAGATCGATGTGTCGGAAATAACCAAAATGGCCATTCATTCCATGGAGCCCATGGCGATCCAGAAAAACGTCAGGATCTACTATGATAATGGAGAACCCTGTTACCTTAATGGAGATAGTGCTGAGATTGAGATCATCCTGAACAACCTCCTTTCCAATGCCGTTAAATATAACAAAGAGGGAGGGCAGGTGTATGTTCATGTTAAAGGAACGGACGACAGGGTCATGATCAAGGTGGAAGACACCGGCATCGGGATGTCGGAAGAGGACCAGGAAAAACTGTTCCAGGAGTTTGTCAGGATCAAGAATGTAAAAACCAAGAACATCACAGGAAGCGGCCTGGGCTTATCGATCGTGAAAAGGCTTGCGGATCTGTACGCCGGGGAAGTCCAGGTGACCAGTAAACCCGATGTGGGGACCTCTTTTACCGTTACGTTGATGAAAAATGCAGAAACAACGGACATAATCCTCCTCCAATGAAATTCACTCCGGAAAAATACCGTATCGAGGATATATCAGGGAAACCTTTCATTGATCCCGATGAGATCTGGGAATATATCAACCAAGCTCAGCCAACCCTGGAAAAGGTCAGGCACATCATTGACCGGTCGCTGAGCAAGAACCGTTTATCCCTGGAAGAAGTTGCCCTCCTCATCAAGGCAGAGGATCCTGAGATGATCGGTGCCATCAAGGAAGGCGCAAGGAGGCTCAAGGAGATGGTGTACGGTCAGCGCATCGTACTCTTTGCCCCATTGTATGTGGGCAATTCCTGCATCAACAACTGCAAATACTGCGGTTTCAAGGCATCGAACCGGCAAGCGGTAAGGCGAACCCTCACCCAGGATGAGCTGATTGAAAATGTGAAGGCCCTGGAAGATGAAGGACAGAAACGGCTGATCCTGGTTTATGGAGAGCATCCTTCCTACACACCGGAATATATTGCAAGCACGGTTCGGACCGTTTACCAGGTGAAAAAGGGTAACGGTGAGATCCGCAGAGTGAATATCAATGCAGCACCGATGGATGTTGAGGGATTCCGGACGATCAAACAGGCAGGGATCGGAACCTACCAGATCTTTCAGGAAACCTACCATCCGGAGGCATACACCTGGTACCATCCCAGCGGAAGGAAGAAGGACTATACCTACCGGCTGGTATCTCTTGACCGCGCCCAGGAGGCCGGCATTGATGACGTGGGTATCGGCGCATTGCTGGGGCTCTATGACTGGCGTTTTGAAGTGATGGCACTGGTTCGGCATACCAGCCACCTGGAAGCCTGTTTCAATGTGGGGCCTCATACCATTTCTTTCCCAAGAGTGCAGGATGCATCGGATTATCAGATAGATGAAAGGTTCAGGGTATCTAACGAGGAGTTTGTACGGCTCATTGCCATTCTCCGGCTGGCAGTGCCCTATACCGGGATGATCCTCACAGCGAGGGAACCTGCCCATGTAAGGGATGAGGTGCTCCAGTTCGGATGCTCCCAGATCGACGGCGGTACACGCCTCGAACTGGGCGCCTATGCAGAAGAGGAGCGTAAAAACATACAGAACCTGAACCTGGAGCAATTCCTGATCAACGACGACCGTTCGCTCAACCAGGTGATCAATGAGCTGATCCATAAGGATTATATCCCTTCCTTTTGTACGGCCTGTTACAGGAAAGGACGTACCGGTGAGCATTTTATGGAATTCTCGGTGCCCGGGTTCATCAAACGTTTCTGTACGCCCAATGCCCTGCTTACCCTGGCCGAATACCTGTCCGACTATGCTCCGCCCGCTACCCGCGAAAAAGGCTGGGCGCTGATCCAAAAGAACCTGGATGGCATGGAAGCATCAGAGGGGAAGAAGGAACTGGAAGAACGGATGGAAAGGATAAGGCAGGGAGAGAGGGATCTTTACTTTTAATAGTCAGCAGTCAGCAGTCAACAGTCAACAGTCAGCAGTCAACAGTCAGCAGAATAACAATTTGACAATTTAACAATTTGATATTAAGGATTTGAGATGACCAGAGGCAGAGAAACGAAACCCCATATCGGGATCTTCGGGCGGCGGAACACGGGTAAGAGTTCCTTCATCAACGCGCTGGTAAACCAGCAAATTGCCATTGTGTCGGATCAGGCAGGGACTACAACCGATCCGGTCAGGAAATCCATCGAGATCTTCGGAATCGGGCCCGCCATTGTGATCGATACCGCCGGTATCGACGATGTTGGGGAACTGGGAAGTAAACGGGTCAGCAAAACCATGGAAGTGCTCAGGACCGTCGACTGCGCAGTCCTACTGATCGACGGGAACCGGTTTGGAGAGGAGGAAATGAAACTGATCCGCCAGTTCGGTGAATGGGAAATTCCCTACCTGATCGTGCATAACAAGGAAGACAAGGATGCGATCCTCCCGGCGACGCAGGAGCAGATAAAGGAACAATCCGGATCAGGGGTGATCCGCTTCAGCACGTTTCACAACGACAACCTGCTGGAGGTGATCGAAGCCCTGCGGGCTGTCATCCCGGATACAGCCTATCAGCAATCTACGCTGATCGGCGATATGATTCACAAAAACGACTACATTGTCCTCATCACCCCCATTGACGAGGAAGCGCCTGACGGCAGGATGATCCTGCCTCAGGTAATGGTGATCAGGGACGTGCTTGACCATGATGCCATCAACATTGTGCTGAAGGAAAATCAGGTCGAACAATTCTTTCGGACATCGGGTATCCGACCTGCACTGGCCATCACCGACAGCCAGGTATTCAGCAAAGTGAAGGATATGGTACCGGAGACGGTTCCCCTGACCAGTTTCAGTATCTTAATGGCACGCAGGAAGGGGAATTTTACTCAATACCTGAAAGGCACCCCTTACCTGGATCAACTGAAAGACGGTGACCGGGTGCTGATCCTGGAGTCGTGTACGCATCAGGTGAATTGCGATGATATTGGCCGTTATAAACTCCCCCGTTGGATTCGGGATTACACAGGGAAGAACATTGAGGTCGACGTCGTGGCCGGGCTTGAACCGATTCAGGGAGATATCAGGAAGTACAGCCTGATCATCCAGTGCGGAGGATGTATGGTTACCCGCAAACAGCTTCTTAACCGGTTGAAACCAGCCATTGATGCAGGGGTACCGGTGTCCAACTACGGTCTGGCCATTGCCTATATGAATGGCATATTCCACCGGGTTACAGCTCCCTTTACAACCCATCAGGGATCCAATGGATGAGACCATTGATCATCATGACCTTACCCTGGATCAGATCATCCGGTTACTCTCAGTGGAAACAGACCGTGAGAAAGAACAGGTCTTTTCCAGAGCCTGTGATATAAGACAAACTTATGCGGGAGAAAAGATCTATGTCAGGGGTCTGATCGAACTATCGAACATCTGCAGGAAAAATTGCCTGTACTGCGGTGTCAGGAGAGGCAACCGCGGTGTTCACCGGTACGATATCCCCGATGCTGAAATTCTGGAACTGGCAGGGCATGCCATGGCAGAAGGTTACACTTCACTGGTCATCCAGTCAGGGGAGCGGACCGACCGGGTTTTCATCCAGCGCATTGAACATTTACTGAAGAAGATTCAGGATATATCCGGTAATGGGATGAGGATCACCTTATCCTGCGGGGAGCAGAACCGGGAAACCTACCGCCGGTGGGCCGACAGTGGTGCGCATCGCTATCTGCTGAGGATTGAGACCACCAACCGCGATCTGTTCCGAAAGATCCATCCCCGCGATGGCAGCCATCTTTACGACAACCGCCTCAATGCCCTTCAAGCTCTGAAAGAAACCGGATACCAGGTGGGAACCGGAGTGATGATCGGACTTCCCGGTCAAACCATCGGGGACCTGGCTTACGACCTGCTGTTTTTAAGGGACATCGATGTCGACATGGTGGGAATGGGACCTTATGTCGAGCATGAAATGACACCGCTCTATGCTGAGAAGGACAGCTTGTGGCCGGTAGAAAAACGGTTGGAAAAAAGCCTTCTGATGATCGCTGTTCTGCGCCTGATCATGAAAAATATCAATATTGCTGCGTCCACTGCACTGGATGTGCTGAATCCGGATGCCAGGTCAATGGCGTTCAGGGCAGGGGCCAACGTTCTTATGCCGAACATTACCCCTGTCCGGTATCGTGAGGATTACCTGATCTATCAGGGAAAACCGGTCCTGCTGGAAGCATCGGAGCTTATCGCCAGGATCAGCTCAGCACTGCCCGACGGCACAAGGATCCATCTGGATGATTGGGGGGATTCAAGAAATTACACCCGGTGAAAACAGTAGGATGGCAGATCCCCGCCGGAACATCGTGTGGATCATTCAATTTATTTTGTACATTTGGATTGTATAATTCATCCCACATGAAAGGAATCAGCAACAGACAGAACAAAGCCCAGCCCTCCAGGGTCAGAAAAAGTTCTTTTTCAGGCCCGCTGAAGGGGAAGGGGAGCAATCCTGCATCATACGCTAAACAGGGGAAGCGAATGAATCCCAATACCAGGAGAATGCAGGGATCGAAATAGTGCACATGAAAAAAGCAAGCAGGTTGCCCGACAAAATCTATTTCCATGAAACAATGGTACGAATCCTTATTTGAAAATTACGCATTTCAGTACGATAGGGAGGTTTTCACCCGGGGAACCCTGGGCGAATGTGATTTTATTGAGAAGGAGATCCAGTATGACAAAGACATCAGGATCCTGGATATCGGCTGCGGTACGGGACGCCATGCCATTGAAATGACCCGGCGCGGTTATCAGGTGACAGGAATCGACCTTTCGGAGTCTCAGCTGAAAAGGGCAAAGGAAAAAGCGTTCCAGGAAAATCTTCAGATAGATTTCCAGCTTCAGGATGCACGGGAACTTTCTTTTCGCAATGAATTTGACCTGGTGATCATGCTCTGTGAAGGAGCTTTTCCTCTGATGGAAACCGATGAGATGAATTTCCTTATACTGCAGAATGCCGCCAATGCACTTAAGGATAACGGCAAATTTATCTTCACCACATTGAACGGCCTTTTTCCCTTATTTCACTCTGTGAAGGATTTCATGGATGCCAACAGGGAGGAAGGTAATGCGTTGGAAGAGAATATTTCCTTTGACCTGATGACATTCCGCGATCATAGTACACTGAAGACGAAGGATGACACGGGCGCAGAAATGGAGCTGCAGTGCAATGAACGGTATTATGTACCATCCGAGATCACCTGGCTGCTCAAGTCCCTTAATTTTAAGACGATTGATATCTTTGGCGCGAAATTGGGTGCGTACACCCGCTCTGACCGGCTGACCACGGAAGATTTCGAGATGCTGGTCGTTGCGCAGAAATGAAATCAGTCCTTTTAAATTATCTCTGACATGGAAAAGGAAGTCATCACGGCAGTTGCCCTGGGTGTCGGCCTGGCTGCAAGTTGCGGATTCAGGATCTTTATTCCTCTTCTGGTGGCAAGCATCGCTGCCCGGACCGGTGTCTTTCCCCTGAATGAAAGTTTTACGTGGCTGGCCAGCTGGCCTGCCATCATCAGTTTCGGAACTGCAACCCTTGTGGAAATATTTGCCTATTATATTCCTTTTGTGGATAACCTTCTCGATACCATTACCACGCCCCTGGCCATTGGTGCAGGGACTCTGCTGGTGACCTCTGTATTGCCAATCGATCAGGATTTTCTCAAATGGATCACCGGATTGATTGTCGGCGGGGGTGCCGCTGCCACCATTCAGGGCGGCAGTGTTCTTACGCGACTTGCCTCCTCCAAGCTGACCGCCGGTGCCGGGAATCCGGTCGTGGCTACCGGCGAGCATGCCGCCGCCATCGGCTCTTCACTACTATCGTTGGTTGCCCCCTTTCTGGTTGCCGTTCTCTTTTTCCTGCTCATCGTTTTCATCCTGGTGTTCTTGCGGAAAAGATTGATAAAAAGACGGACGAGCTGATTCCCAGAGTTGGAATTTTCGCCTTTCTACCGATACAGGTGCACAACCCCCTGCAGCGA
The DNA here is from genome assembly GCA_017993235.1 of Lentimicrobiaceae bacterium. Taxonomy (GTDB): domain Bacteria; phylum Bacteroidota; class Bacteroidia; order Bacteroidales; family JAGONC01; genus JAGONC01. The sequence continues at coordinate 4,864 of JAGONC010000005.1, read as the reverse complement.
CCTGACACGACTTCCTGCCAGCGTAATCTCATGAACATCGCAGACATAGAAATAAACCCCTTCGCTGCACTCCTGATCCGTATCCTTATGTTTCCCATCCCAGTGGATCCCGGGATCCGTCGTTTCATAAACCACGGTTCCCCAGCGGTTAAAGATCTTGAGCTCAATACTTTCTACTGAAGTATAGGGAAAGGGGACCAGGTAATCATTAAATCCATCCGAATTCGGTGTGAAAACATTGGGAATCGTGTAGAGGGAGCAACTGTCGATACTGACACATACCACATTGCTGAAAGCACTCTGGTTGCCGATGGTATCGATTGCCGTAACGGCGTAACAGCCGGAGATCGACAACAGGTTCTGATGTGAATAGGTTGTGTCGGTGGAACTGAGCAATGAATCCAGCAGGGTATAATTACCCCCCTGAATGGGTGTGAAGTAGAGGTAATATTTTATCACGTCATCAGCACAGAAATGATTGGGATTGGTCCAGACAAGGTGATTGGTCACCAGGTCACAATCGACATCCACGGTCAGTTCGGGGGGACAGGGCGCGACATTGTCGAGGGGGACGTCGCAAACAACCTGGGAACTGTTCAGAATGGGATCGATCACACCGGGAGAGGAGTAATGCCCGAAGCTCTCAACATAATAACAGTAGCTGACGCCGTTGATAAGTCCCGTATCGGCAAAGAACCGGGATTCAGAGAAACCAATCGAATCGTACGCCTGGCTTTCTTTATTTAACTTATAGATGAAATACTTCTCATTCTGCCAGGGCACATTCTCCGACCAGTTCAGCAGGATACTGTTGTCGGAGGGTTCACTGCTGAGGTAAACAGAGGAAGCCAGCTGGGAGGATCCGATCAGGAAATAGTCGTCCTGCCCGTTATTATACAGATCGATCATGTAGGATGAGGGATGGTCACGCGTGTTGATCCCGGAGTGAAGAAATATCGTATCATTCAGATCATCCAGGGAGGCGATCTGGATCAGACCCGATCCGACGAAGTCGGGCGAATAGCTGATAATATAACGGTACGGGCCTGGTGCCTGTACCGTATCCATCTCGGTGGGTTTTGACCAGACCACCCGGACGGCGCCATCCGTGGTTCCCGTTGCTTCGACACTGACGTTTGTGATTACAGGTACGTCTTTTTTCAGGGAAGCGCAGGCTTCATTGGAGGCATAGCTTTCGGCACCGTCAGCGAAGTATGCAATGACCAGATAACAGTACTGTAAGCCATGCAGCAGTCCGGCTCCGTTGTTGTCGTCCATAAAAGATGTCGTTTCCACCGAGCTTAGCGAACCGATCAGGGAGTATCCGGTGTATGCCGGTACTCCTGTCTCACACGGGCCGGGAATGAACCCGGAAGATCCTAATCTCCGGTAGATTTTATAGCCTGTGGCATTGGAGCAAATGCTCCGTTCCCAGTTTAGCTGGATGGTACTGCCGGAAGGTAAGGCAGTAAGGTTGTCCGGAGGTGGCGCGTTTACGGTAATGTTTGTCGTTTTCATATCGACCAGCCTAACCGGATAGCCATCATCCGCAGCTTTAAAATAGACGGCATAGGCTCGTTTCCTGACATGGGCACACACAGGGGTCCAGGTAAAGAGAGCGGATACCAGTCCGGTGGTATCTTCAGGCGGTACAAACAGGGCAGGGCTATCTTCAAGGATCAGCGGGCCGCCTGTTGCTGTCAGGGTGATGTTATCGTTATCCGCATCTGTCGCCACCACCTCAAATCGGAGGGTTGTCCCAACCCTTACACAGGTGTCCGTAATCACATGAATTACCGGAGGCGTATTGTTGCAGGGGGCAATTTCCACCTGCATGTCCCGTGTGACTGTGCTGATCAGGACTCCATTTCTCCATTCCTCGATCAGGAAGGCAAAATTATACTCTCCCTGAAGAGTGGGAGCATCCCATACGATATCACCTGTGACAGGATCAATGGTAAATGCTCCGGGAGGATTATCCGGATCAGCGACGTTAGGATACTCATATCCCGGAATGTAACTTCCCCCTACCGTTTTGCAAATGGTAAACTTGTACGACAGACTATCACCCTCGGCGTCGAAGGCACCGGCATTATGAATGAACGGAACGCCAACGCACCCCTGGTCAATGGGTGGATTCAGCAGCACAGGGGAATCGTTGGGGCCCAGGAAAGGATTGATGATCAGTTTGGTTTCAATATAAAACGGAACGTTGACCGAGTTGGGGATATTGATGATCCCGTAGTTACGGTTGGGATCTTCCATGGAAATCGTATACGTTGACGCGCCACTGTACGTATGTTGCCCGATGTAGACATTCCGTCGTATATCGTTGGCAAGGTCGATCTTTTCAACCCGTTCCAGGATGCTGGCAGTCCCGTCACCCCAGAGGATCTCTAATTCTGGACGGTCGGCAGGGCTGGGTGCAAATGTATAGGTCAGGATTTTTACCTCGTAGGTCAGTCCGCTGATATGGCGATAGGTGATCTCGCCCGCTCTTTCATGGGTGGCAGTGGCGATGAGCGTAAGAATCATCAACAGGAAGGTGACCAATGATCTTACCATGTGGTAGTTCAAAAGGGGTTGCGACAAAATTACAAAAATCTTGCCTGAAAGTGTTTTTTAGCCTTGTAATCGGGCAAAAGAAGCTTTTTATTAATTTTGTTAGACGGTATGAAACATTAATCATCCAATTCCACATCCATGTTCCAGGTCGATTATGATACTGAGAATAAGGAAATACTCAGACGCTACCGGCAGCTATTGTCAGCCTATCGCCCGGGTACGGGGAAAAAGGATACCAGGCTGATCAAGAAAGCTTTCCGGTATGCGCTGGTTGCGCATAAAGATAAGCGGAGGCAGACTGGCGAACCCTATATCTATCATCCGCTGGAAGTTGCCCGCATCGTAACCGGAGAGATCGGGCTGGGAGAGATATCCATTGTATGCGCCCTGTTGCATGATGTAGTGGAAGATACCGTGCACACCCTGTCGGATGTTGAGCAAGTGTTCGGACAGGAGATTTCCCGCATCATTGATGGATTGACCAAGATCAAGGACATCTTTGATTCAAAAACGGATGCAGTTACCTATTCTGCACAGGCTGAGACATTTAAGAAAATCCTGCTGACCCTTTCCGATGATGTCAGGGTCATCCTCATCAAACTGGCCGATCGGTTGCACAATATGCGGACACTGGATGCCATGCCCCAGGAGAAACAATTGAAGACGGCATCGGAGACCATCTACTGGTTTGCACCGCTTGCTCACCGGCTGGGATTGTATACGATCAAGAGTGAACTGGAAGATCTTGCCCTGAAATACACAGAACCCGAAATATTCTGGAACATCAGCGAAAAAATCGTTGAGTCGGAGAAAGACAGGAAGCGATTCATCACGCATTTCATTTATCCGATCAAAAAAGAACTGCGCGAGCAAAATTTCACCTTTGAAATCGAGGGAAGGCTCAAGTCGGTTTACTCGATCTGGAAAAAAATGAAAAAGAAAGAAATACCCTTCGAGGAAGTGTATGACCTTTTCGCTATCCGGATCATCATTGACACGGCCATCGAAACAGAAAAGATTGACTGCTGGAAAGTGTACACACTCATCACCAACCACTATCCCCCCCTGCGAAACCGGCTTCGCGACTGGATATCCACACCCAAGCCGAACGGGTATGAATCATTGCATACAACGGTGATGAGCGACTCAGGAGATTGGGTCGAGGTTCAGATCCGGTCAAAAAGAATGGACGAGGTAGCCGAGAAGGGCTATGCTGCCCATTGGAAATACAAGGATAGTACCTCTTTCACATCAGGATTGGAACAATGGCTCGGAAAGATCTCCGGGATGCTCAAATCGCCAGAACTCAACACGCTGGACTTCCTTGAGAACTTCAAACTTGACCTTTTTTCGGACGAGATATCCGTATTTACCCCTAAGGGACACCTTCGCTCGTTACCGGTAGGTGCGACCGCGGTGGACTTTGCCTATTTGATTCATACTGAGCTTGGTAACCATTGTATCGGGGCAAAGGTCAACCACAGGCTCGTCGCTTTGCAGTCAGAACTCAAAACCGGTGACCAGGTGGAGATCCTGGCATCCAGGAAACAAAAACCCAAGGAGGAATGGCTCAATTTTGTCGTCACGGCAAAAGCGAAATCCAATATCAAAGAGGCACTGAAGGAGGAAAAAAAGCAATACAGTGAAAAGGGCAAACAACTTCTGCAGGAATATTTCCGTCAGTTGCATCTGGATATGGGCAATGCGAACCTTCTTTATCTCCAGAAGTATTTTAATCTTCCCGGAATGGTCGACCTGTATTATCAAATTGCGATCAAGGAAATCGGGCTGAAGGAACTCAGGGAATGCTGCCAGCCAAATGAAAGAGGTGGATTGCTGGGGATCATCACCCGGCCCTTTACCAAAACCAGAACCCTTGAACCCCCTGTGCTGCCAGAGACCTTATCGGAACAGGCCAGCAAGCAGCCAGAGCTTTTCGTGATCCATTCGGACCAGGAAAATATTTTATACAAAATCGCTTCCTGTTGCAATCCCATCCCCGGCGACGACATTGTCGGCCTTATTACGGAAGGCCACAGAATTGACGTTCACCGAACCAGCTGCCCGACCGCAGTACACTTTATGACCAACTTTGGTAACCGGATCATCAAAGCCAAATGGAAAACCCACGAACCCATCGGTTTTTTAACCGGCATGAAGATCACTGCCCTGGATAAAAAGGGACTGATCAAAGAGATCACCGAAATCATCTCCGATCATCTGGACCTGAACATCCGTTCGTTCCATCTGGAAAGCCACGAGGGAGTCATCCAGTGCATGATCATGCTCTATGTTAAAA
>JAGONC010000027.1 GCA_017993235.1 Lentimicrobiaceae bacterium | reverse complement strand
CTGTTCACCCTGGTAAAACACAGTTGCGGTGATGCTTTCCCTGGTGTCGATCACTGCCTGAATCGTATTGTCAGGCGATCCAACGCGGAAAGGCTGTCCGATCAGTACACTGGGCTTAAAAAACACGAACAGCGCAATGCAGAAGCTGATAAGATAGGATTTCATGAAGAACGGTTTTGCCCTGCAAGTTCGGGAAAAATCAAATCGGATATCAGATATAGGTTAATCTGATATCCGATATCAGAACGCCGGCTTCACCGGCACCGGCTTTCCAAAGCCGATCTTTTCGAGGAGTGCCATCTGGGTGGCGGCATCACCAACGACAACATAGTACATCTGATCCGGAACAATATACTTTTGGGCAATCGCCCTGTGTTCTTCAACCGTCATTCCCTGGATGATCTTTTCATCATTCCTGATATAATCGTCGGGGAATCCGTACTTCGATATCATGAACAGCATGTTGGTCAGCGATCCGTTGGTCTCAAACCGCAGTGCATTCGACAGGATCATGCACTTCTTGATGAACAGAAGATCTTCTTCTGATACACCGTTTCGATACTTTTCCATCTCTTCCCTGAATATTTTCACTGTTTCAAAGGTGGCATCAGACCTCACGCTGGTGGATGCAATAAAAGGAGCTTTATTCTTCATTTCCTGGAAGTAGCTTGAAGCCCCATACGTATATCCTTTCTCCTCACGCAGGATCTGGTTGAAAATGCTGGTGAATGCTCCTCCAAGCCTGTAATTGATGAAATCAGCTTTCACGAAGTCAGGATCATCCCTGGTCATGGCCAGGTAACCGATCATGATCACCGACTGCCTGGAGCCGGGGATGTCAACAAAATAGATCTGCGAGACGGAGGGATTTGGCAGTGCCGTTATTTGATTTATTGTGACCTCTTTGGATTTCCAGTCCTTCTCCAATGGTTTCAATGCCTCGAGGACCTGCTCTCTGCTGGCATTGCCTGAAACATGGACTGTGGTGATGGATGGTGAGAAATTCTTTTCATAGTATGCTTTCAGGTCATCGAGAGTGATATTATCGATGGATTCCTTTGTCCCGTCAGGATTATAGCCAAAGATCTGTTCAGTGCCGTACAACAGCTGGTTGAATTCCTGTCTGGCCACGGTCCGGGGCTGCGCTTCGGCCTGGATGATGCTGTTCCTGGTCCTGATACGTGCCATGGAAAACTCTGCCGAGTCCCAGCGCGGTTCGAGCAGGATCTCAGTGATCAGCCTCATCGTTTCTGCAAAGTTTCTTGACAGACAGCTGGCGCTGACCGTGATCTCCTCCCTTCCCGAATTCACACGTATTGTGCTGCCTAGAAGTTCAATTTCCTCTTCCAGTTGTTCGGGCGTTTTGTTTTTGGTTCCCTGAGGCAGGACGCTGGCTACCATGCCCGACACGCCGGGCAATGCAATATTATCCTGCAGGACACCCCCATTGATCACCATGCTGATCTCCACCAGCGGCAGTTCCTTATTATGGATCCCATAAACCCGAAGGCCATTTGCCAGTGATTCTTTCCATATTGACGGAATATTCACACCGGATACAGGTCCGAGTGAAGGTTCGACCGTCCGGTCAATGGAAGAGGGCGTTTTTACCATTTCTTCCACAACAGAGCTTTCGATGGCAACCTGGCTCGCCTCACTAATATTCTCCTCCCTGACTCCTGCAGGGACCGACTGCTCAGCCATCATGCCCGGCTGGCCTTTTGGAATAAAACTGGTCACCACATGAGGTTTGTTTCTGATGTATTTTTCATAGACCCTCTTCACATCTTCCAGGGTTACCGCCTTGATGTTCTCAATGTCTTTCCGGATATATCCCGGATCGTTCAGGAACGTATTGTAAAAAGCCAGCTGGATTGATTTTCCGAGGACACTTTCGATCCGGTTATAAAAGTAGCGTTCGCTTTTGGCCTTGACCCGTTCGATGTCATTCTCCGTAATCCCCTCTTTTTCAAATCGTTCCAATGCTTCATGCAGCGCATCTTCAATCTCTTTCAGAGTTTTTCCCTCATTGGCCCTGATCTGTACGGTAAACTCTCCAGTCAGCTCACCAGAATTGTTATACGCCGTAATCCCTGAAGTCAGGTTCTTTTCTTTCACAAGGACTTTGTACAGGGGGGCTTTCTTCCCATCTCCCAGGATGCTTGCCAGAAAATCCAGTGCATAGGCGTCTTTCTGGTATCCCTGCGCAACCGGCCATACGAGCGTTATTTCCGGAACATTGGCAAAATTATCCTCATGGTACAGTTTAACAGTCTTGTCAAGAGAAGGAATCATAGCTGTACGTGCATCCACCTGGCCGTGGGATTTGATCTCACCAAAATACTTATCAATCAGTAATTTAACCGAATCGGAACTGAAATCTCCGGCCAAAACCAGCGTGGCATTGTTGGGACCGTAAAATTTTTCGTAATAAGCCCTCACATCTTCAAGCGTGGCGTTCTTCAGATCTTCCATCTCCCCGATCACTTCCCAGCTGTAGGGATGACCTGCAGGATAAAGATTTTTATTGATGACATACTCCGTGAAGCCATAGGGAGAATTGTCTTCATACTGCCTTTTTTCATTCTGTACGACATTCTGCTGGATGGCCATCATCTGCCGGCTGACCGAGTTGATGAAGAATCCCATGCGGTCGGACTCCAGCCAAAGGATCTTTTCCAGTCCGTTTTTGGGAAAAACTTCGAAATAGGTTGTCACATCACGGTTTGTAAATCCGTTGTTAATTCCTCCCAACCCCTCGATGATCAGATCAAATTGTCCTCTTGGGACATTTTCAGATCCTCCGAAAAGCAAATGCTCGAAGAGGTGTGCAAATCCGGTCTTCCCGGGAACCTCGCGGCTTGACCCGACATGGTACATGATGGCATAGGAGATCATCGGATCGGAATGATCCGGGTGAAGAATGACCTGGAGGCCATTCGGCAGGGTGTACTTTTCATAGGCGATCTTCAGTTCATCCTTTTGCGGCGCACGGCTGCAGGCTGCACTGAACAGGATGATGATCAGGATGGAACATACTTTAATGGCAATAAACCTTCTTTTCATGATCTGATAAAATCAAATTTTGTAATGGATTGAAAAAAGTGCAAATGTCAGTTAAAATCATGGAAAGCTCAGCATCAAATCAGTGGAAATTTCATCGATAAGGTTAACATCAATGAATATCACGGATTCAGGTCGAAAAACTCCATGGTATTTTTATACAGAATCCGTTCCCTGTCGGCAGCCGTGAATTCCCTGATGCTGTCGAAAAATTCAAGATAGGTTTTCTGATCATACAGGGGGAAATCCGTTCCAAACAGGAGTTTATCCGTATCACCGTAATAGGCCACCAGGTCAAGGATCTCTTCCCTGAGCTTCTGCGTATATCGTCTGGTAAACCGATGCTGGTGATGGGGAGGGCACAGCAGCCCGGAGAGGTCTGTATACACGTTCCGGTTTTTGCTGACCACCTCCGCGGTTTCCCTGATCCAGGGATTGCCCAGATGGGCAATCAGAATCTTAAGATCCGGATGACTGGCAGCGACATCGTCAATGTATACCGGATTGGCATACCTCACCTTGGAAGTGGGGAACAGCCACCAGGTATCACCTGAATGAAAGATGACAGGGATCCTGTTTTCACTACATAGCCTGTAAATGGGATCACAGATGCTGTCGCTGGGAAAGAACGGTTCATATCCGGGATAGAGTTTAATGGCTATGATCTCGCGGTTTTGAGCTGCCCGCCGCAGAACCTCAACATGCCTGTCATAATCCGGATTGTCGATCAATCGGATCGAACCGGCCAGGTAAAGACCAGGATGCCCGGCAACGACCGGGATCAATTTTTCGAGGGAAAGATATCCCTGCTTTTTCCACAACGGAAAATAAAGGATGATGGAGACATCTATGGCATTGGTCTTCATGCTTTTCAGAAGACTCTGCACCTTCCTGCTGTTATCTGCGTGTACGTGGGAATCGATGATCATGGAAAATGGATTTGCAGCGCAAATATAACCAATAGATTTTACTATGAGTATACTTTCACACACCGAACCGCAAGGCCCATCTTATCTCTGTCCATCAGATTTTCCGCCATCCAGCTTGGTGACCGGTGGGTTTCCCTTGCCAGGTGAAACACTGATTCCTGCTTTGACAGAAAACCCTGCAGTGTCCTCAGTAATCTGAAGTGTTTAGACCTAAATCTACAAAGGTGCCCACTTATTTAATGAAGTATGTTCCTGTGACAACGAAGCCCTGGAAATTCCGTACGAGATGATTTTATACTAATTTTACCAGGACTTATGAAAATAAAATATTGCTATTTGTTTTTCCTGATCCTGGTCACCGCCTGCATTGATGATTATTGGCCGGAACTTGACAAATACGAAAGCCTGCTGGTGGTCGACGGCAGCCTGACGGACAAGCCCGGACCCTGTACGATTCGTATCTCCACGACCTCCAAAATCAACTCTCTACCCTATCGTCCCTTTCCCGGCTGCTCCGTCATCCTCATGGATGATGCAGGAAACCAGGAACTGCTCACCGAAACTGAACCAGGAACTTACACTACTTCCCAAAAGGGTATCCAGGGTGTCATTGGCAGGCAATACGGGATACAGATCGTGATTCCGGGCGGTAAGACCTGTTCCTTTCCTTTTCAGCAGCTGCAGACTTCCGTCGGTATTGATTCAGTGTATGCGGAGATTATGTACAAAGAAACGGCTGATCTGGAAATTGATCGTCGACCTGAGATCATTGTATGATATGCCATGGGGATACTGGCCTATTTACATTGCATTGGATGAGCACAGTCAATATGGATATGCCTCTGATCCCTGCTTTGATTGCACACTAAACGGCGGGACGCTGGATGAACCTGATTTCTGGGAGTAAAGGCAGCCATCGGTTCAGGTCAACGATTTGCTGACAAATTTCATGAAATGCAACACTCTTCAATACGAAGGTCTGATCAAGGAGATGAATACAGGATCCTTCATGATCCTGATTTTCATTGCCGGGCTGGTTATGGCGTTCTTGATAACGTTCATTTTCCAGCGCCGGGCAACATTTGTCATGTTCATCAAAATGAGCCGATCATGGTTTAGTCATAGTATAAATCTGTAGAAAATCTGAAAATGATGCATAAACTGGGATTTCTGATAATCGTTATTGTGTTGTCATCCTGTCAGCAACGTATGGGAAATGACAAACATAGACCTCTGGTCATTCAGGAGCAGGGCAGTTTTGCCATTGGAGGCAAAGTCATTATAAATCCTGGCACCTTTGATCCTTACCACCCCACTCCTGCTGGCCAGACATTTCATGGCGACCATGCTTATGTATTTTATCAAATCCCAGTAAAAGCCCGTAAGTTACCCCTTGTTTTCCTGCACGGGGCAGGACAGTTCTCCAGGACCTGGGAAACCACCCCGGACGGAAGGGAGGGCTTTCAAAACATTTTCCTCAGACGGGATTTTAGTGTATACCTGTTGGACCAGCCAAGACGCGGGAATGCAGGAAGAGGATTGGATTCAATCACAATTGCACCAGTACCGGACGAACAATTCTGGTTCAATAGATTTCGAATCGGCATCTGGCCTGATTATTTTCCGGGTGTGCAATTCGCAAAAGACCCGGAAACCCTGAATCAGTATTTTCGCCAGATGACACCCAACACCGGTGCTTTCGACCTGGAAATGATTTCCGATGCAATTTCGGAACTCTTTAACAGGATCGGTCCCGGGATTCTCGTCACGCATTCCCAGGGCGGCGGGCCGGGATGGATGACGGCATTCAAAAATCAGAATGTCCGTGCCATTATTTCCTATGAGCCAGGCAGTAATTTCGTCTTTCCGACAGGAGAAGTGCCACCTCCCATGCCCAGTTCGGGAGGTGTACTCGAAGCTGTTGGAGTACCCATGGAAGACTTTATGAAATTGACCCGGATTCCGATTGTAATCTATTATGGAGATTATATTCCTGAAATGCCAACTGACAATCCGGGGCAGGACATATGGCGCGTTCGGTTTGAAATGGCCAAACAATGGCGGGATGCAGTAAACCATTATGGTGGGGAAGTGACCATCGTTCACCTGCCCGAAATTGGCATAGACGGTAACACACATTTCCCGTTTTCGGATCTGAACAATGTTGAAATAGCCGACCTCATGTCACGGTTTCTAAAGGAAAAAGGATTGGATTTGCGGGAATAAATGATTTGTTTAGAGCCAAGGGTCGTGGTAGTCCATGCCAGGCACCTCGACTGACGTATCCTGTTTAATTTCTCTTTCCCTTCTTCATCTCTTTTTCGGGTTCCAGTGGTTTTTCAATATAGAACCCTTCCCTGGAAAGCAAATGATCAAGATTGGCGACACCATACACCACAACGGCCGTAACAACGGCGGTTTGTTCCTGGTATTCCCGGATGCTTTTGTCGTAGGTATCGCGTTCGGTATGCCAGATCTCCTGGTAACTGAAGTCATATCCTTTCGGATCGCCCGTGTTGAAGGTGATGGTGGGCACTCCTGCCACGGCAAACGGGCCGCTGTCGGTCCCCCAGGCTTTAACGGGTTTCTCTGAAGGTTTCCGCTCTTCGGTTTTAAACGGGAAATCCGCATTGATGCTGTCCAAAGGAGCACAGATCTGCCTGAAATCTTCCATCATGGCCGCTGAAACGCTGATCCCCGTGGGAATTGTTGGGCCTCCGTCGCGGTTGAACATGTTGGATATCCTTTCCAGTTTGTCTCCGTTTCTGTCTACCCAACTCTGCGATCCGAGCAGTCCGAATTCCTCCCCTGCCCAGAGTGTGACCAGAATGGTTCTTCTGGGCTTTACTCCTGCGGCCATGATCAGCCGGGCAGCTTCCATGGCAGGGGTGGCCCCCGAACCATCGTCCACGCCACCGGTGCCCACATCGTACGAATCCAGGTGCCCTCCCATGATGACGTATTCATCCGGAAATTCAGTGCCCGGGATGACACCGATCACGTTGTGATAGGGAATGGGCCCCGGCCTGAAATGATTCCTGATATCGAATTCAAGTAAAAAATAACGTCTCTCCTCCGCCATCTGCCGGATAATCCTGTATTGATGCTCATCCAGCTTGATATCAGGCACTGTCGGGAGGTCATCAAAGGTCAGGCTGTTGAGGTTCTTTCGGTCGTACATGACGCGGATGGGGGTTTTCGACGACTGAATGATACCAAGGATTCCGGCTTCGCACATTTCTCTGTAATAAAGCGCAGGTTCCTCCACCAGGGGCAGCAATTCCTTTTCAGGAAGGCCTTTGTCCCTGTTTTCCCAGTTCTCCCGCCTGATCCGGTTATTTTCCTTCTCAATGGAATCATTTACGATCCTGACGGAGTCCCGGATACTGTCGGCACTCAATGAAAAATCAATTGGCCACCCTTCGTTTTCACCGTTGATCAGCACCCATGCACCTTTCAGCTTACCCTTCATCCTGTCGAATTCAGCTTGAGTGCGGGGTTCGATCAAAACATGACCGCGCTGTACCCCCTGGGTCCCGGCCGTATACGAAGGTGTGGCAAAATGAAGCTGCATCCCCTCTTCAGAAAGCATTCGTCCAAACCAGGGACCGCGGTTGAAGCCTACCGGTAGCTCGCCCACGCTATCCATGATCACCTGCATGCCCCATTCCCGGAATTTATCAGCGGCCCACTCCGCAGCATTTTCATAGGCATCAGAGCCAATTGGGCGCCCGCCAAACCGGTTACAGACTATGTCAAGATGATCCATGACCTGGTTGTCGGCTTTCCCTATCTCAATGATCTTTCTGACAACCGTATCGGTCTGGGCGGGGACAATCGTGGCCATCAAAAGGCCCGCGATGATCAGCAATATGGGTTTGTTTTTCACAGGAGCGATTTTTAAAATTACCTGGGTGGATAACCGAAGCAAAATTAGGATAGTGGATGGAATTTTAATCTATATTTTGAACGTAATGAAATAATTTTTATTTTTGCTGATTCTTAATAAAGAATCATTCCTATGAAAGATTGTTTCAAATGAAGACGATATTAGTGGATATAAGAAAGAAGTTATCTGAAAAAGGATTAAAAGTTACTCCTCAGCGCATTGCCGTTCTGGAGGCTGTTCATAAACTGAATAACCATCCCACTGCTGATAATATCATAGAATATATTCACAGATCCAATCCCAACATCGCCTCGGGTACAGTTTATAAGGTTCTGGATACACTGGTCGAAAACCACCTGATCAGGAAAGTCAGAACCTATGGAGATGCCATGAGGTATGATGGGATCATGGCTCCGCATCATCATATCTATTGCTCAGGGAGCAATGTAATTGAAGATTATGCCGATCCGGAGCTGGATAAATTGTTGAATGAATACTTTACATCAGGAAAACTCGCCGGTTTTGAAATTGAGGAGATCGTCCTTCAAATCAGAGGAACCTTCATAAATCACTGAATATTAACCAAAAAAAAATAAAAATTATGGAAAATCAATCCGACGACATGGGCAAATGCCCTGTTACCGGGGCAACAGGGAGGCACAGCGTTGGCGCCGGCGGTACGAAGAACCGCGACTGGTGGCCAAATCAACTGAAGCTGAACATACTCCGCCAGCACTCTTCCTTATCTGATCCGATGGGAGAAGGATTCAATTATGCTGAAGAATTCAAGAGCCTTGATTATGCCGCTTTAAAAAAAGATCTTACCAAACTGATGACCGACTCCCAGGAGTGGTGGCCGGCCGATTTCGGTCACTACGGACCGTTTTTCATCCGTATGGCCTGGCACAGTGCAGGCACCTACCGCACGGGTGACGGCCGTGGTGGTGGTGGAAGGGGACAGGAACGCTTTGCGCCGCTGAACAGCTGGCCCGATAATGTTAACCTCGACAAGGCTCGCAGGCTGCTCTGGCCGATAAAGCAAAAATATGGCAAAAAAATATCCTGGGCCGACCTCATGATCCTTGCCGGTAATGTAGCCCTGGAGTCAATGGGATTCAAGACCTTCGGATTCGCCGGCGGCCGTGCTGATGTATGGGAGCCCGAAGAGGATGTGTACTGGGGTTCCGAAACAAAATGGCTGGGTGATGAACGCTACTCCGGTGAGCGTGACCTGGACAATCCGCTGGCAGCTGTGCAGATGGGGTTGATCTATGTGAATCCCGAAGGGCCCAACGGCATTCCGGATCCCCTCGCGGCGGCCAAAGATATCCGCGAAACGTTTGCCCGCATGGCCATGAACGACGAAGAAACCGTAGCGCTTATTGCCGGTGGACACACCTTCGGCAAAACACACGGAGCAGGGGATGCGGCACTGGTCGGACCTGAGCCCGAAGCTGCCGGCCTTGAAGAGCAGGGCCTGGGCTGGAAAAGCAGGTTTGGCACCGGCAAAGGCGGCGATACGATCACCAGCGGCCTGGAAGTGACCTGGACCACCACTCCCACCAAATGGACCAACAACTTCTTCTGGAACCTGTTCGGTTACGAATGGGAACTCGAGAAGAGCCCGGCCGGAGCACATCAGTGGCGGCCGAAACATGGCATGGGTGAAGGAACGGTTCCGGATGCCCACAACAAATCAAAGCGCCATGCCCCGAGAATGCTGACCACGGACCTCTCCCTGCGGTTCGATCCCATTTACGAAAAAATTTCGCGGCGCTTCCTGGAGAACCCCGATGAGTTCGCGGATGCCTTCGCCCGCGCATGGTTCAAGCTGACCCACCGTGATATGGGGCCACGCTCCCGCTACCTGGGACCTGAAGTGCCCGCAGAAGAACTGATCTGGCAGGACCCGATCCCTCCAGTGGATCATCCGCTGATCGATGAGAAAGATGTTGACGCGCTAAAAGCTGCAGTACTGAAATCCGGGCTGTCCGTATCCCAGCTGGTTGCCACAGCGTGGGCCTCGGCCTCAACATTCCGCGGTTCCGACAAACGCGGCGGCGCCAATGGTTCACGGATCCGCCTTGCTCCCCAGAAAGACTGGGCGGTGAATGATCCCGCACAGCTTGCCAAAGTGCTGGAAACACTGGACAGCATCAGGAAAACCTTCAATGCAGCTCAGTCCGGCGGAAAGAAAGTCTCAATGGCCGACCTCATCGTACTGGCAGGTTGCACCGGTGTTGAAAAAGCTGCCAGGGATGCAGGTTATGCGGTAACCCTTCCTTTCACGCCGGGGCGCATGGATGCTTCGCAGGAGCAAACCGATGTGACTTCGTTTGCCGTCCTGGAACCGGCAGCCGATGGTTTCCGCAATTACCAGAAGGCCAGATTTTCAGTCTGTGCAGAAGAACTGCTGATCGACAAAGCGCAACTGCTTACCCTGACTGCACCCGAGATGACCGTACTTATCGGAGGTATGCGTGTGCTGAACACCAACGCAGACCACTCCGGGCACGGTGTCTTCACGGACCGTCCGGAAGTCCTGTCCAACGACTTCTTTGTGAACCTGCTCGATATGGGCACGGTTTGGAAACCAACATCCAAGTCGAACGACGAATTTGAGGGACGCGACCGTAAAACCGGCGAATTGAAATGGACGGGTACGAGGGTGGATCTTGTCTTTGGTTCCAACTCAGAACTAAGGGCCATAGCCGAGGTTTACGGAAGTTCGGACGCCGGTGAAAAATTCGTCAGGGATTTTGTGGCGACCTGGCACAAGGTCATGAACCTTGATCGCTTCGATCTGGCGTGATGCGGGACTGGACTCTTTTTCCGGAACAAACGCCGGAGAATCAACCTAATAGCCCACCTCCGTCGAGGCTGTGTCGAAATTTAATTTAACCACGGAGTGCACGGAGGATTTATGGAGAGCACGGAGTTTAAATAATTCGTTGTCAATCCTCTGCGTTCTCCGTACTTCTCCGTGATCTCCATGGTTAAGTTAAAAAATTCATTTTGACACACCCTTGTACATTGAACACCTTATCAACAAGCAGCAAAATGCAATCGGTCAATACACATCACACCGGAGTACCGATTGGTTTTATTTCATTCGGTTTTTTATATCCATTCGTTGATGCAGTATCCTTACGACTAATATATTATCGCCATCCAGCATCTTATAAAACACACGGTGGGATTTTACCTTTGATGATCTATACCCTTGTTTTATATGGTCGATGGATTTTCCTGTAAGAGGATTTGAAGCGACGAACTCGATTTCATCTATTATCAGGTTGTAATATCGGTCTGCTTGCCCGACAGGCCATAAATTAATCGACTTTCCAAGGGTCCCTTACCCCAAGGGCCGGAAAGGCCGGCAGTTGTCGTTCGAAGATGTCCGGCATTACCAGAAAATCGTCGTGGCCCTCACGGAAACGGACAGGATCATGAGGGAGATTGATAGAATTGATTTTGAGTAAATTCACTCCTTTAAACATTTGCATTGGATTTCGTAATTAACGCATTCCTGACGGGTTACACATGATAAGACCCGGGTAAGTATAATTTTTTATATATTTCTTAATAATAAACAATTTTGTTTACATAGTTTTGCTTATTTTTGCAATATGAATAAAGAATTATCCATTATTAAAGGGATTCATCCGGGTCTTTATCTTGAACGAGAACTTACACGACATAATTTGCGTAAAGGCCGTTTTGCAATCTCCATTCAGGAATACCCTCAGACCCTGGTTTCCATCATCAAAGGAAAACGCAGGATGAACACAGCGCTGGCACTTAAGATTGAAGAAGCCATGGGGCTGGAAGAGGGATTCTTAATGACACTTCAAGTATTTTACGACATAGAGAATGAAAAAAAGAAACAACATTCGGGAAAACCCGACCTGTCGAAAATAAGACTTGTCCTATTCTGGGATACGGAATTGGAAGGCATTAATTGGATATTACAAAAAAATGCAGTCATAAAAAGAGTGTTTGAAAGAGGAAATGATGAGGAAAAAAGTGAAATGCTGCGTTATTATGGAAAAGACACTATTGAAACGGTTTTAGGAAATGCCGGATATTGAATTATATTACAATACAATAACCCCCCTTCAGCTTGATATACTGAACGCACTGATGTCAAACAGTAATTTTGATAATTTCAGACTGGTTGGCGGCACCGCATTAAGTTTACAGATAGGACACAGGAAATCAGCCGACATTGACATGTTCACCGATTCGGAATATGGTTGCCTTGATTTTAAACTATTTGACCAATATTTTCATGATCATTATCCCTATGTTGATACAAACCAAAGCCAGGAAACAGGCATGGGTAGAACTTATTATGTCGGAAATCATAAACATGATTGCATCAAAATAGATATGTGGTATACCGACAATTTTGTTGAAGATGAGGTAGTTGTTGACAAGATCCGGCTTGCAAGCATCCCTGAGATTATAGCTATGAAAATGGATGTCATAAGCAGGGGTGGCAGGAAAAAAGACTTTTGGGATATCCATGAATTAAAAGAACGCATGGAAATACAGCAAATGCTTGATTTACATCAAAGAAGATATCCCTTCAGCCATGATCCAGTTAAAATTCTGGAAAAACTCACCGATTTCACTCAGGCGGATGATGATTTTAATCCCGTTTGCCTGAGAGGCAAGCATTGGGAACTGATCAAACTGGATTTAATAGAGTGGGTAAATGATTTACGATCAGTTTGAAGACGATCTGTACCCAAGGTACTTGATCATGTCCTGTTCATTTTTCATTACTTATTGAAAATTTTCATAATCGAAGACCAGCGACTTCACGCGCCACTTTTCTCCAACAATGAACTTTCGCTCTGTCAGCGGGATCAGGACCAGTCCTCCTGCGACCAGCGAGCTACTGATTATGGCGGTTTCTTTTGTCAAAAGCGGTGAATCCTTGTTGATGGCGTTGTTGAATATTTCCAGTACACCATATCCGATACCGGCGATGAACAAGACAGGTATTGCTAATTTAATCCAGAATCTTTCTACATAGACCGCAGTAATATCCTTTATCGGAATTAAATACATATCATCGATCACAATACTTGAATCACCAATCTGTGTCAGGGAGCCTTTTATGTCTGAAGCAGGTGCATAATTTTTCACGCTGACATGAATGTCATCTCCTTCATGAAATTTAAGGTTCTTCACCGTTCCCGGTCTTTCGATCAGGAATAGGTTCTGGGAACTGGCTGACAGGAGCAGCAGCAGATGAAAAACAATCAGCAATATGTACCGGTTCATATGTATAATGCAATCCGTGTCAGTCCTAGCGGTCCCAGTAGTGCCCGAAAACGATGTAATAGGCGAACTGATCCGGTCCGCGGGCGATGTCGACCCCCATCCTGAGCTTGAACAGCCGGGAAATGAGGTAACGGAATCCTGCTCCGCCCGCCCAGTACCAGTTCTTATCCTCGAGGTATTCATTTGTACTGAAGGTCCTGCCGGTCCCGACGAAGCCGACCACGCTCCATCGGGGCACGATGTCATAACGTTGCTCCGTCTCGAATGCCAGCACTTTTTGTCCCTGGTACTTGGCTGCCGGGAGACCTCGCATGGTCAGGTACGGGAGCATATAGAAAGGAGCATCTTCCGACATCATGTGCCATTGGGCCATGAAGCCGCACACCCAGGGTTTGAAAGGCTGGAAGAAGATGTTGGTGTAGATATCCAGTTCCTGGTAATCGTCGTCACTGCCAAGCCAGTTCCTCGCCATCGTGCCGGTGGCCCTGAAACGTATCCCCTTGTCGGGTGTAAAGATCGAATTCCGGCTGTCCCATTCGGCAAAAAGACCTGCATAGCCCACATTGGAACGCATATCCCTGTTCTCGAACAGGGTATCCAGCTGGAAATACTCGATGATCCTGCGCAGGGTGTCGTTAAGATGGAGGTCATATTTCACTTTTGTGCTGGCGAAAGTATAATTCAGACCCAGGAAGATCTTGTCCTTCCAGAGGTTCTCGCTGGCTTCCACAATGCCGAAAGCAGAGGCCAGGTTGAACAGGAAGGATTTTGTCCGTTCCCCGGTGAGCTTTGTATTTAACGTCCTGTAGAATTCCACATTAAGTGGCGCATAGCCTCCAGCTATCTTGTACCTCATGCGCGCTTTCGGGAAGGATCCCTGACGCAACGCAGCCACCCCCCAGCTGTCATTGAGCGTCCACATACCGGCAACGCCCGTGATGTCGGGAAAGGTATAATTAGCTTTAGCCCGTGCACTTTCCTGCGGGCTGATGAAAACCAGCGCCATGGCAAGCCCGAAGTCTCCCACGGCAGGTTCGCTGATAATGGATGGCCAGGGGATGAATCCGTGCATATCGATCAGGTACTTGCTGAAATCCAGCTTGTGGTCCAGAGTATCGATCATAACCGACTGCTTTTCCTTTGATTTTGGAGCTGGCTGTTGCTGCTGGGTCTGTGCGGATGCCCACGCTGTTGCCGAAAGAAGCATGACGATAACTAATCCTCTGATCATATTGGGAATGGTTTTGTGAATGAAAAAAACTGTTTCAAATATATGACATATGCCAGGTCAGTGCAAGGAAAGATTTGTTTTTTTAAAGAAATTACCTTTAACCTGACAGAACAGATTCTTTTACACCACCTTCCCGAAAAACATAGCTCACCTGATTTCATGAAACGTAATTCTCTCAGCAGATGGTATTGATACCGGTGCAGGGTGGCCAATCTGTCCGGTGTATACACCAGCCGCTGAGAATCATGAATTTCTGTACATCCCAATGATCTCGCCGTAATAGACCATGTGATAATCCTTTTGCGGGTAATATCTTTTGATGATGGCCGGATCCAGGGTCGCGGGATCAAGAAAGTGTTTGTGAACGATCCTGCATTCAAAATGGAAGGCTGATTCAGAAATGAAGAAGGCATTCACCGACATGCACTTCTCCACATGCAGGTTGCATACTTCCAGTTTATTGATATCACGTCCCGACCGGGTACCGCACAGATTCAATTCCTTGCGGTACCTGTCAGGCATAACGCACACAGAGAAACCTCCGGCGGATTCCATCAATTGAAACGTATATCGCACAGGTCTCACCATCACCATCATGATCGGCTTATTCCAGATGTGTCCGATGGTGCTCCACCCGATGGTCATCGGATTGGGTGGGTTTCCGGCGACGAGCAAGATTCCGTCACCGCCAAGGTTGTCCAGTGTTTCAAACAATACTTCCGATAAATCAACCTTTGTTCTCATGATCACATGTTTTAGAAACATCAAAAATAATCCTATTCTTGAAAATGAGATTCTCCGGAGATAATGTTTACCTCGGCAGGTATCATTAATTCTCAATCCGCGACGTAATTTTCCCTGTCAATGGTCGTTCACCCGTTAAGATTACTTTTTATTTGACAGGAGGTTATATGATAGGTATAACGGAACTTTCGTCATCTTAAAAGAAACGCATGGTGCACCGCTGGGCAGGAATGCCGTCAACGCCGGAAAGGAAGCGGTCAGGATCTGTTATGAAGCCGCCCTGGAAGCCGGCGCCCCGGATGACTGCCTGCAGATCGTACAGGAACATCCACGGGACCTTACACATGCCATCATGACCCACACAAAGCTGGCACTGATCCTGGCAACAGGCGGAATGAATGCGGCTATGTCGGCAAACCGGCAAGCTTGAAAGTCTGTTTCGATGTGAAGGATGTAACGTACATCGCATCCTCGTTTATCCGTTCCTGTATTGTCGTTTCACGCCTGGTGGAAGAGGGTGGTTTCAACATAACCAGCGCCTCGCCGGTCATCAAGAAGACCTTCAAGATTGCAGGTTTGGATGAATTACTGAAGGTAAAATAGATGGAAACAAAGCTGATGGTATTACCACCCTGAAAACGTTGACCACTCTATTACATTGATAATAAAATGGTTCATCAAACAAATGTACATTCCTTCCTGGCATTCTCAAGACAGGTCATTAAGAAATCCATTGCTGCCTCATCTATAAAAGGAGACATAACGAATGATTTCAAAGCCAGTACGGGTTCCCCATATGAAGTCAGTCGTGATCGGTCAGTATACGACAGGGCGATGCCATCCCCTTCTTCCATGTGCCGGTAAAGAATGTCAAAAATTCTCCGGTTGTATTCATCATATTTCTTCAATTGGTCCACTTTACCGGGATCTGTGGTCTCTTCGAGAAATGAAGTAACTGCATCCACCCCATCAGGATACAACCTGAAAAGGGTGACCGGTCCATAGTTGTAATTATTCACCAGGCAGGCATTGGGTGCTTTTTCAATGCTGGCGCGCAATGTTTCAGCCATGCTGACGATATGACCGATAATGGTCTGGTATCCCTCCTTACCCAGAAGTTTTAAGTTTGCCAGGGCTGAGAGCACGGAGCCTGCCGAACGAGATGCCTCTAAAGTGAATACACCAGGATGATAGTTGCCAAATTGAAACATATATGGCATAATCGAATTATCCCTTGTGATCAGGTCAAGATCCTTACGGTCCTTGCACATGATCATACTTGACACATACGGTCCGTATCCGGATTTATGAAAATCCAACCCAATGGAATCGGCAAGGTGAAGTGCACGTAAATTGATATAGGTATCCCATAAGGACCGGAGTGTTCTTATTGGAAATCCCAGCGGATTGCCTTCAAAGTCATAATCATTAAATACTGCCCATGCCCAGCCGATCACTGCATCTGCGTGAACATGCGGACGGTAGGAGAGCATATACTCATCCACCAGTTTGTCGCGTAAGCGTACAACGTATTCAAGGTTATCTATTCCGAAAGCATCTGTGGTTCCCATTGTGGTGATGATACATGCGACCTTCTCCCCTTTCTCCAGTATTTTACGCAAAGTCGTCTCCAGTGCAATAAGGTCCATGGAATTGTCACTGTCAGTCGGCACCGAAACAAAGTTCTCCAGGCCGATACCAAGCCATCCAAGAACGCTAAGCTTAGCATAATGAGCAGCTTCTGAAGCTACAATATACAGCTTTTCATGTAAGCCTTTCCTGAAAACTCCGGGAGAAGCTTTTTCAATACCCAATTTCACACCGTATAAGATGGTTCCTGTACCCCCAAAGGTAAAAATACCAACTGATGTCTTCTGATCATAACCCACCAGGTCTGCACATATACCAGCCACCTCAATTTCAGCCTGACCCAGCTTGTGACTATATTCATCCCATATGACATTCGGATTGTATATTGAGCAGAATAACTGACCTATAATAGAAGCTATAGTCGGCGGGGGAATGACATTTTCCTGTGTGTGAGGATGACCCCATATATAATTACCCTGCATGTAATTCGCGATGTCAAGGATTGTTTCTTCAAGTGAAGACATTTTATCAGACAGCTTTCCTGATCTGGCCAAATCATATTCCAGTTTGGTTCTTGTCCCAAGAAAAGGTTGCCTGCCTTTCAGATTATCAATGGCGTTTAAGCCCTTGGCAACAGATTGGATGAAGTAAGCATCGCGAATAGGATCAGATATCGGGGAAGGGAAAAATACCCGAACCTTCTGAAGCAGATCCTTGTACGAAACCTCCTCTGTCTCCATGGAGGCAGATTTCACTGTACCAACATCTCCTACGAGCATGGATTCCTTCAATCCAACCATATCAAGTATATTCTGTACAACCGCTGAAGGATTTATAAGCCGTAACAGTGGCAGTGGAGCTATCTTCGTACCATCCTTTTTTCTGAGGCCCTTTGCTTCCTTAAAGAGAAAAATGAGTGATCGTACTCCTGCACTTGACATATAACTCACACCGGAGAAATCGAGACATGTCGTTACCACTTGATCTTTAAAAATGGCAAGGATTCTTTTTTCGAAATCCGGAGCACTGGCAGCATCTAAACGGCCAGAACAAAAGATAATGGTCCGGTTGATCTGAGGGTCGGTTTGAATTTCCATTTTCATTACCTGGTTTAAATAAACAAATTTAAAAACTAAGTGGATACGCCGGATAAATTGACCAGTTCTTTTTCCAGGTCCGGAAATTTGAGATGTTTCAAGGCTGGAAATGGTTTGTTACAAGATGATTGATTCGAAATAGCTTTCTAACGACGTTTTTTCCAAAATCCCGTCTCATTCCTGGCGCGGGGTAGAAATGTAGCGATGTAGCGGTGGAAGCCGTTACTCACACAGGCCGGTCGCATAAAGCGTTCCGTCATACATCAGTTCGGTTTCGTTCCAACGTTATGCACAGCGCTTCGGACCCGGTAACACATTGATCATGTAAAGATATGGATTTGTCATTGGATTTGCCGGGCAGGGGGCTATCTCAGTTAAGTTTCAGCCGCATGCGTGGCTTGATGATGTGAGGATTAAGAATTGTATTTAACTTTGAGGATAAAAGGGACCCTTTTCATCTCGTTTCTGTAGCAATAGACAAAAAGATATGTATAAAGCACTGAGAATAACCTTACTCATAGTCTTTACTTCTGGATTCGTCCTATTGAGTTTCAGTCAGGCGGACAGTTTATTGAAGTCACTTGAAAATACAGTTGATCAGAATGTTAACATTGATTTTTTAAACGAACTGGCCGATCATTACAAGTATCGGAATCTGGATTCTGCGCTCTATTTCGCACAAAAAGCCATCACAACGTCAAGAAATGAAGGAAATGAGAAAGGTGAAATTTTAGCCCTGATCAATAAAAGCGAAATATACATGGAATTGGGGAAATACGAAATGGCTAAGAAATGCACGGATCGCCTGAAAGATTTCGCTGAAAGGATTGATGATAAGGAGTTGTTGGCCAAATACTATCTATTAGCTGGCAGTAACGACATGAGTCAGCATTCCTATAACAAGGCATTGGAGCAGTACAAAATATCGTTTACCTTGTTTCGTGAATGTGGCGATTTGGTTGGAATGGGTGATGTACAGCGGAAAATCGGACAATTGTTTGCTTCCCAAAAGGAATATGGAATTATGTATGAATATTTTATAGGGGCGTTGGATTGTTATCAAAAAGCCAGGCATCAGCATGGAATTGCAGCATCCATGAACAATATCGGCCAATACTATTTTCTTATGAAAGATGATCAGTCAGCTGAAATCTATTTTCGTAACGCTATCGATCTGAATATTAAGGAAGGGAACATTTACTGGTTATCGAAGAATTACATTAACCTGTCGGATATTAAGGAGAATATGAACCAGTCAGATTCGGTTTTCTATTACAGTCAGCTGGCATTAGAACTTGCCATGAAAGTTGGCAATCCTTATTGGGAGAGTATCACCTTATTGCAGTTAGGATCCCTGCACCTGCAAAATGGCAACTACGATAAGGCACTGAGTTTTTTACATAAGGGACTGACATTGTCCAGGCAAATCAATTCTGATGAGAATCTGACGGATATCTCAGATTTGATCAAGCAGGCTTTTTATGAAAAGGGACAGATGGACAGTGCATACTGGTATCAGCAATTACACTATGAATATGCTGATTCGTTAAACCAAATCAATAGTAAACTGGAATTTACAGAACTCAAATACCAGATGGAAATGGAACGAAATCAACAGAAGGTCGCTTTGCGTTACCAGAAGCGGCTTTACGTTTTCCTGCTGATTTTTTCCTGCCTGATCATGACCATTATCATCCTTATTTTGCTCTATACGCGCCAAAAAGTTAAAACAAGAAATACCATCCTTGAAAAGGAAAATCTCACCAATAAAATTGAACTCAAGAATAAAGAAACAGCCAGCAATTTGCTGGTTGCCCAAAAGAAAAATGAAATCATCGGTAATGTGATCAAAAACATTGAAGACAAACGAACCCTGTTACCCGAAGAATCGAGGTGGATCCTTGATGATATCCTGGATAATTTAAGCAGCACAACGGAGAAGAAAGGCTGGGAAGATTTCGAACTATCTTTCAGCCAGGTGCATGAATCCTTTTTCAATAAACTCGATCAACAGTTTCCGTCTCTGACAACAAATGAAAGGCGTTTGTGTGCCCTTTTACGCCTCGACATGTCCTCAAAAGAAATCGCAGCCATTATTCAGTCATTGCCGAGAAGTGTCGATACGGCCCGGCACCGTTTGAGAAAAAAGCTGGGTATTGATGGTGTTGATGTTGATCTGACAACTTTTCTGAGGACTCTCTGATCCTTTTGCTTTAATGAAGGTTCGATCATTTTTTTTTTGAAATCCAGCAATCACTCCAATAGGATAAAGAAGGAGGTCAGACCTGTAATGCCAATGTCAACATGATGTTGAGAAATAGGATATTCTGTAAACAAATTGTCAACATCATTTTTTTTGTGATCATTAACCGTGTCGGTAACTTGCACCTGAAAAATTAACTCAATGAACCATGAATAGAGTGTACCTTATTTTATTGGGATTTCTTCTCCTGAACATGGATTTTATCGCAGCACAACCAGAACCTCCGTCCGATTTAACGATCCGGATCAGTTTTGAACCCTCCTATCCACCCCATGCATTGCTGGGATGGAATGAAAACCAGCAGGGAGTTGATCATTTTGTGGTATTTTTAGATGGTGCAGTGGTGGTCAATAATATGGGAGGCGGTCCGTACTGGCCACAAGGGTATGCATATTTCATTGATCAAACCGTTCCGGGGGGTATTGCTCCCGATGTTTATCATCAGGCAGGAATCCTTGCTGTTGATGACGATGGGAATTCGTCGGATACCGCTTTTTATAGTTTTTATTTCAGTGAGACAGCTTATTCACGTCCTGATAATCTGGAAGTTGTTAATGATCTGGCTTCAGCTACAGCCTTATTCACATGGAACAAGCCAGCGTATGGTGAAGGACCCGGACAGCCGACCGTCATCGAATATAATGTATATCTCAATGGTAATTTCATTTCAACCACGACCGATGAACAATTTACATTTACAGGATTAAGTCTGGGAGCGACCTATGTATCAGGTTTAACGACCAATTATAGTGATGGCTATAGCGATACTAGTTTTTTTCCAAACTATGCCAAAAAAGAATTCTATTTCGATACGCTGGCTGCACCTGTTAATCCTATGGTAAATGCAACGAACGGACTTTTTACCTGGGAACAACCCAATGCCAATAATGATGTCATTGGAGGTACATTCATAGGTTATCCATGGTCAGTAGGTTGGGAGTGCACCTGGCCCAATCCGGAAGAAAATTATATCACGTTTGGTGCAGAGGAACATTTTGTGAATTCCAGGTGGAAACATTGGTCATGGGAACATAATTGGCCAAAATATAACGATCGGGAAGGTCTTTGGTTTGAATGGTATCAGATTGACCCACAACCGAGTTTTAATTATGCACTTGCCGACGTTCAAACTATTTCAGCGATCAATAATGCCGGCAATTTGAATTATGTATTGAACCAAAATGTACTCGATGCGACAACCAATCCATCCGGAATCGGAGGATTTGTTGTCCATTATAATGCAGAAAACGGCTATTATGGAGTAATGAGAGTGGATGATGTATATGACAGGCAGCAAAATCCAGAGTGCATGGTTATTGGTAAAGTCGATTTTACCTGGTGGTTCCAGACCAATGGCAGTGATGATTTCAGCGATGCATACAATTATTTTCCGAAAAGTTATAATATTTACCTGGATGGGGAATTTGTAGCCGCTGTTGAAACCGGTACCCTTGAGAGCAATCCCCTGGAATATTCGTTCGGAAACCTGCTTCCAGGACATTCATATACTGCTGGCATTGAGGCGGTATATTATGTCGGCAAGTCGGAAATGGTTACCGTGGACTTTACAACGACTGTAGGCGTCAATCATCCGGATGCACGAGCTAAAGCAGCACTGAAGGTTTTTCCCAATCCGGTAGTCGATCAGGCACTTATCACTTTTTCATTATCGGACCCACAACAGGTTTCTGTCGAGATCTCGAATTTGATGGGTTTAAAAGTCAAAACGCTTATCAACAACAGAATCATGGCGGGCGATCAAAGCTTGATCTGGAATAGGGAAAACGAAGCTGGTGAAATGGTAGCTCCCGGACTTTATTTCTGTACCATGCGTTGCGGCGATCAGTCCACCACGGTCAAATTACTGGTTGAATAAGTCGCATCCCGCTGGCCTTGCACCGCACGAAGCCTTACTTATTATGGCAGGTGAATGGAGCGATAGATCGATGGAGCGATATTCGAAGGATTCTTAGTTTACCATATGGGTTGGCTGAATCTCATATCGTACAGAAAATCAGAAATCAAAAATACTGAATACTGAATCATATTATCCCTCATACCCGCTATATCTTGCCAGGGAATCTCGGGGTGTGATAAATGATTTGAAGATCCTTATGAATGTTTTCCTTTACAATTTTATTCCTGATGGCGCCTATGGTCACCAGGTCGGCTTTAATACCCAGTTTTTGAGAGATCATCCGTTCTATATGAACCAACTGCACAAGTGATAGCGAAGATTTGAATTTTACAAAGATATCAATATCGCTGTCCGGGAGATTTTCGTTTCTGGCATAAGATCCGAAAATTCAGATCATTTCAGGATTGTATTTCCTTAATTCATTAATAATGATATTTACAACTTCAGGTCTCATAAAGTTTCGCTGGATAGAAGTACGAAATTCTAATCTCATTTTGTTGATTTTGTCCTACCCAATTTGGAAATGAACACGCCTTAATATTATGAATAATTAAGTTGGAGTCTGTCAAAATTTGATATGTCCCATAATATGCCAAAAACCCATTATAGGCAGTTATAATTTCTTCAGATGTCCATTGAAGTAATGATAAAATGAAGGTAATGATCAAGATGAATGGATTACTAATGCGGTCACTTAAATGAAAATCTCAAAAATAAACCGGATAAACTGGTTTTTTAGAGATTTTTTCCTTAATTTTAAGTACTTTTTACTCTTGAAGTCTGATAATAATTCGCCAGAGTCCTTACGGGGTATATTTTATTTGTTGTTTCTTATTTGGCCGTTAAACCAACAAGGTAAAAATCAGATTTCATGGCTGAATATGCAATAGAAAACAAATTCATTGAGTTCCTGGTCCGGGATTTTATAAAATCGCCCTGGCAAATAAACAATTTACAGGAAAGCGATGCCGAGCTTATCCAGATACCCGGTACAGAGATCATTCTGGCAATAACGACGGATAGCATCAACGAAGAAATTGAAACCGGGCTTTATTCCGAGGCTTACCTTATAGGGTGGATGACTGTTATGGTTAATGCCAGTGATCTAGCTGCTGTCGGAGCCGAACCGTTAGGCATTTTGCTGAACGAAACAATACCTGACTACCTCGAAGAATCCTTGATCCGGAATCTTCAAAACGGTATAAAAGATGCCAGCGAGTTCTGCAAATTACCGGTTCTGGGTGGTGACACCAACCGCTCATCCGTTTTCCAAATGGGGGGTACCGCAATCGGGATGATCAACAGAAAACGATTACTGACGCGTGTCGGGTGTCAACCAGGAGATATTCTTTTCATTTCAGAGAAGCCCGGATCAGGTAACAGTTACGCATTCAGCATTCTTGGGGCTGAGGCATCCGGCTTTCCACCTTCTGTCTGCTTTAAGCCTTATGCCAGGCAGAAGGAGGGAATGATATTACTGGACTTCGCAACCTGCTGTATGGATACCAGCGATGGTTTTTTCTCAACCCTCGACCAGTTGATGCTACTGAATAATAGAGGATTTTTACTAGACCTTTATCCGCAAGATTTTATCCACCCTGAAACACTTGATTTTGCTAATTCTTTGAATATCCCACCATGGATGTTTCTGGCCGGCATTCACGGGGAATTTGAACTGATTTTTACGGTTCCCCCCGGCAAGGTTCCCCAGTTTTTGGAAAGGGCTCAAATCAGCGGTTGGAGCCCTGTCAAGCTCGGAAGTGTCATTTCTAAACCTGAATTGCAGATGAAGATTTACAACGTATATATTAAAATCGATACCTGCTGGATTCGAAACCTGTTTGACGCAACCGGGGGAGATATTCAAAAATACATTGGAGAACTGATTAAAATTGATCGAAAATGGAAAAGCTAAATGGTATGATCAATAACAGAGCTCACGATATTGGTGAAAATATGGACATGCGTGAAATCTTGCTTTCGGGAGAAAATAAAACCCTGAAGGAGAGATCTGAATTCTATTGAATATCCTGCAGTACCTGTGAAATCCCAGCGATACAGGATTAACCTTATGGCTGATCATACAAGGCAAGAAATAGACAGACTTGTTGCATGTGTTGAAGAGACGTGGAATAAATACATAGAGAATTGATTCAAGACCCATGTAAATTATGGCAGTATCAATTACCATCATTATAATCTTCATTGCAATTATCACATTCCTGATTTTTAATCCTCGAATTAACATCCGAATCCTGCTGCTGCTGATCAAGCCGCATAAGAATTTCTCGGCAGAAAAAGTACCGATGGCTCCAGATTATACAGATCTGAGGAATTGGGCTTCACATCCTTGGAAAAAATGTGTCACTGACCTTGTGCCACCCGGTTCAGGTCTCAGGGATGATCAGGCACAAGCGAGAGTCGATCTCTTTTATATTCACCGCACAACTTTAGTCAGCAGGTTCAACTGGAATGCAGATACACGAAATCTAAAAATGAATTTGATGACCGATAAGTGGGCAATCAGGAATCAGGCTGGGATTTTCAATGAAAGCTGCAGAATTTTTGCACCCCGTTACAGGCAGGCCACACTGTTCTCCTTTTTCGATCGGAAAGGAAATGGAAAGATGGCATTGGACCTGGCTTATGAGGATGTGCGGAACGCTTTTTCGGAATATCTCAAAAATTTTAATAATGAACGTCCATTGGTGATTGCCGGGCATAGTCAGGGGGTAGAACATGCCTCCCGACTAATACATGAATTTTTTGATGGACAAAACTTGGCACAGAAACTTATCGTGGCATACCTGCCTGGAATGCCTCTGCAAAGGGATGTATTCCGTAATTTTCCGCCAGGGAGCTTCCCTCTGCAGACCCATTGTTTTGCCTCCTGGAGCACTTTTGGCCATGGAATCAAGCCAAATTATTTCGTGGAGGGTTATAAATCTGCTGTTTGTACAAATCCTTTCACATGGAATTGCATGGAGGATTATGCTGGTTTTGAGAAGCACGAAGGTGGAATTTCCCCTGGTTTAAAAAAAATCTATAAAAATTGTATTGCTGTGAAATGTGAAAAAGGTGTACTTTGGATATGGAACCGGAAACCGTTCACTTTTTGGCCATTACCTTTAAAAAACTATGTGCTTATGGATTTCGATCTTTTTTTCATGAATATCCGTAGAAATGTCAGGGAGAGAATCGATGCATATTTTACTGACCATAAGCTGCAGTCCTCGCTCAGCAATAAAGTTCACGAATGACCGTACAATTTAATAACAATTGGAAAATATGATAAAGCCTGATGGTGCGACCGGATTTTCAATCTCTTACCGGTTCTTTATTTTCGATACAGTCCTTAATTATGGACTTGCTATTCTGTTTATCTTTTTCTTTCGGCAGACTGAGTCCTTTATCAGTAAAACTGACATCCTGCCTGATTATTTCTGGATTGCAGCCGGAACTGGACTATTACTTTTCGGATTCTGGCAGACTTTTGTCCTGCTGACAGGGTCATTCAGATCGACTAACCGGTTGATTAGTTGCATCCTGTCGTGGTTATGCTTTATTGCACTCACATATGCCCTCATTTTCATAGGATTTCCCATGAAACCACTGCCCGCTTTCTTAATCTGGATCGGTGACCTTTACATGTTATTCCTTGGGGTGATCTACTTTGTATCCTGGTACAAATCAATACATTAATCATTTTAAATCTGACTTTTTTCAGGCCTGAAATAAAGAGATAATTCAAAACAGGAATAAAAGATTGCACAAAAGATCAGCCAGCCCGGATGGTAATGAAGAACGACAGCAAGATGCCATAAGATGAAACTACGTACTGTGGAGATGATAGGAAAAACAGCGTTTGATTCTTCCTTTCGCTTCGTCAGATGGCCGAAGATCTGACCGGAAATAGCAATAAAGGATGCCAGGAGAAAAATAATAAAACTGATATTCATTACATTACCCAACAGCAGGTAAGAAATGACTATACTGCACAGCACATTTAAATCACCAGCAATGATGGTCTTATTCCATCCGAAAACTACAGGGAATGTTTTGTAATGAGTCGCCCGGTCAGCTGAGATATCCTTCAAATACCCGATTACCACAAAATTAGCGTAAGCAAAAAAGGTCAAAAGCACCTGGAAGATCATCGTTTTATTGATCAGATCTCCGGGTTTGGCCCCCGTTACAGCCAGAAAGCCCATCACTGGAAGCAGCGTAACAATCCAGGCATTGTAGAAAGGCCCGGCTACCCAGAAATTTCTTTTAAAGTAAGAATAGGTTGCCAGGCCAATGATACTCAGCATTCCGAAAATCAGGTTGTAAAAATTCAGCCAGACCAGTGCAAATCCGATCAGAACAAGGCCGGTAAGACTGACTATTCCAAGTGCCCACGGAGAGATCTCTCCCTTTGACAATGGCCGGTAGGGAGCAGAAATAGTATCAGTATCTATTTGAAAGCAATCAGTCAATGCCTGTCCAAATCCGTATCCAAGGAAGAATGGAATAAAAGCTATCAGAAAAACTTCCAGGCTGATGTTTTCAGAAGGAGCGACAGCCATTCCTGCCAGCCCCGCAACACCGGAGATAAAAAGCAGATAGGGTCTGAGATGAATAAAAACAGCTTTCCAAAACTTCCAAGATAAAACCGGTGCATAAGATTTTTTTTCTTTCATATAATTATTTAATTTCCGGCAAGACGGATAGCCCCCGGAAGGATTGAAAATTCAATATTCTTTGCCAGAAGGACCTCGCCATCCACTTCAAGTGCCAGGAAATTCGGGGAATCTACTTTAACTTGCCTTACCAGCGCCGAGACACGTTTCCTTTTCCCTGAGAACCTTCCTTTGAAGAGATCCATCAACGTCCTCAGCAATTCGATTTTGTTCATATCGTGACAGTAATTAAGACCCAGGTATCCATCATCCGGTAAAATTTTCTGGTCATACCTGAAATTACCTGATATATTCGGATTCTTGACCACACTGACATTGGTCATATTAAATGTCTTCTCCACCCGGTCATATAGAACCTGAATGGATTTGTTCCTGAATCGTATGATGGTTCTCAGTGCTGCATAAAGAATGGCAGTCTTGACGGACAATGATTTCATGTTATTCAGGAAGTAATCACCCTTATTGAATAGCAGATTAGCTTCTGCTGTCACCCCCAAACTGGCATTGACCACGAAATACAGTGAACTACTTTGTCCATCCGTCTTAATAAAAGATACCTGGCCCACGTCTGCAAACGAAGATTGGTTTACATTTATTCTTACAGGGAATCCTCCGACTCTGGTTGTGACCGGCTTCAGGAAATCATTACTGGATCCAAGGCCAATGGCTCCAAGTTGAATTTTCGGCAAACCTGAATGTTTCAGGTTCATAATCGCGTTCAATACCCGGTTTACACTTCCATCTCCTCCGGCGGAGATTACACCCTCAATTCCATGCTCCTGGATCAATATCCTGATGCATTCTTCTGTGTCAAACGGTGGATGGAACTCCATGACAATGCAATCGACGGGAATTTCCCGTAGGATATCTTCTTTTATCTTATTCCACCTCTTTTCAGCCCGGTTGTGATTGGCTGAATAGTTTACGAGGATAGCAATTTTCATCCGTTCTCCATGATTAATGAATAGTCCGAAAAGGAGGTGCTTCTGCGACAGATTTCACCGCATCAAACATGGGTGCAATATTTTCGTAAGAGGACCTTACCGATACACAAGCGGTAATTTTATCGGTTCTTACCGGTAGAGCAACCGAGATCATTGTATCGATATTGTCACTCAGAGGTGGTATGAGGTACTCAAGCCCTTCAATGATTGTAACGCAAACACTGCCAGTCAGTGCATGCAGTGACGGCTTCATGAATTTAAGCATCAGGATGAGAATCCAGTGAGGAACCATGAGTGAGGATTCAAGGAAATAGTAATTAAGGGCTGAACGGTACCTGGCTCCAATAACCTGTTCATTAAAATCATCAAGGTATTTCCTAAATGCTTCCTTACCGGGAAAGTGATCCATAAAATATTTTGGTTTTGTGAAAACGAATCCCACGGTTCTGTCATGGGTCTCATTCGCCGGAACATCAACCGGTATGTTGAACTTTTTTCCCCTGAAGGGTGGTCGGGTAGCAAGGCCCCAGATGAGTATGGCTATCGGAAGAATCTTACCATACTCAGGAGCAAGGGCACTGGTTTCTCTGATGACATCAGTGAAATCTGTGAATCCGCTTCCGGTAAAAACATTCTGTCCAGGCACCCTGAAATAGGCAAACTCCCCGGGAACAGAGAAATCGCGCGGGAATTTCATGGCCTCATTGAAAATTCCCATTTTCCTCTTTATCCTGCTCTGCAATTTCGCCCCTGCTCTTCCGTCCATGCCTGTGTGACTGATCTGCAACCATAAATCCGTCCAGTTAAATTCTGAACCATACCGGCAATGGATATTAATGATTCCGAAACCGGAATTTTTCTGGTTATAAAACCAATGAGGCTGTTTCCTGAGTCCCTGATCCGCCCCGACATCGAGGAAGTTGATCCAGGTTGAACCGAGTATACGCTGCGCAAGGTGAATAATTTCCGGATTTTTGTTTTTGCTGCTGTTTCCCGCAATTTTGTCCAATACCATTTTCCACAGGGCCAGCGGTCGTCTTTTATCCGGCAAATCTTTTGTCAGGTTATAGGAATCCTGAATGATAATAATGATCTCCTGTAAATTGGATTCTTGGGCCGGAGGTAATGGAAAATCAGTACCGGGATAAAAAATCATGTTACTGATTGCGCCATTTTTCAAAAACGAAATACGGGTAAAATCAATAAAGTTGTTTACAACGCGTTTGACGGCAAATCTACTCCAAGACAGCGAAAAATGGGTATCCGGTGTTTCCTTGAATACTTCACGAAGATGAGCGATTACTCGATCAAAAAAAGATCTTTCATTCTCTGAATCTTCCGGGCAGACAGCCAAGTTTAAAATACTCCCGATATATTTTGACTGTTCGGTGCGATGATGAACTTCCGTTGTTTTTCGCCAGCCGTCAGAAAAGTGGTTGGATTTCTGACGATAAAGAAACATCAGCAACCGGACACAGGTATACAAGGTCAAAGTACCCGCTCCCCGTGAATCGACAATCATATTCTTGAGGTTATACTAGCAAAGATAAGTCACGGCCATGAAGAAATCAAGTATCGCTTTACCCTCTTTCATAAAACCTGTTTGGAACTATTTTTAAAAGAAAAGCGATTATCGCCCACCTCCTGGTCACATAAGCTATTTTTTTCCTGTTCCGGATAGCCCGATAGATCTGTGTGGCAACTTTATTCGCCGGTGAAATCCAGATTTTATAAACTCCGGTCATCAGATCAGTATCCACATAGCCCGGCCGAATATCTGTGATGACAATAGGCAGACCCGTATGGAATGCCTTATTTCTTAATCCTTCCAGATAGCATATCTGGTAAGCCTTACCCGCATTATAGGCCGGGAAATCTCTCCATCCACGCAATCCACCAACAGAACTTACCCCTACCAAGTGGCCGGACTTCTGGTTTTGAAAATAATTAAAAGCCCAGTCTGCTATAATTGTAAATCCTGAAACATTAGTATCTATCATAAGCTTTTCCAGTTGAAAATCTAATTTTTCGTTGGAAATTACAATACCTGAACATATGATCAGCAGATCCAGACCACCCAGTTCTATTACAAATTCCTCCAGATATTTGACAATGCTGGCCCCTACCGAAATATCAAATGATTTTACTATGAATGAATCAGGTTTTTCGATTGCCAGCTCTTTTAAAAGATTCAATCTTCTACCAGCAATTCCGATCTTAAAATTGTTTGCTGCAAGAATTCTGGCAAGTTCCTTACCTATCCCGGAGGATGCCCCAATGATTATGGCCTTTTTCATTATATAAATATAGACAAAATTTTTGTAAATGAGGCAATTATTTATTATTTTCGTTTACTGTCAACAAATTCTCTCAATTGAAAAGAATTCTTTTCATTATTGGATTTTTTTTACTATTCACTTTTGTTGAAATAATTAACTGGTTTTGTCTGCTCCTGGATGAAGTTTTTTACCCCTATTATCATAGGATAAAAATAAACGCCCCAGTTTTTATCATTGGTGTGCCACGCACAGGTTCTACCTTCCTTCATAATATTTTGGTCAAGGATTACGGACGGTTTACTTCCATGAAACTCTGGGAAGCGATTTTATGCCCTTCCATTATTCAAAAACGCATTGTGCTGTATGTCTCTTCTTATTTCTGCATTCCCCATTCAAAGCTTTATTCATATTTAAAAAAAATAGATAAATATCTCTTTAGAGATTATTTCCCGATACACCCTACAGGTTTATTTTACTATGAAGAAGATGATTCTTTGCTTCTGCCTGTTTTTGCCAGCCAGTCATTTGTCTATTTGCTCCCGGAACTGAACTGTTTCCGTAACATGGTGTATTTTGATGACAGGCTGGGTGAAAGATGGAAAAGAATGATTATGAAATTTTATAAGAGAGGGATACAAAAGCATCTTTATGTTTTTGGCGATGGAAAGATCTACGTGGCTAAGAGCCCATTTCATACTTCTAAAATGGACTCTTTACAGAAGACTTTTCCGGGCATCAGGTTCATTTGTCTGATCAGGGAACCGGAACAGGTAATCCCTTCAACTATTGCACTTTTGACAAGATTAAGCAAGATATACTGTGCATGCCAGGATGTTAGGATAATTCGGGAACGGGTTCTTCAGGTAATCAACTATTGGTACAATTATCCATTGAAAATATTCAGCGAACTTCAGGATGAATACTATAAGATAATAAATTTCAAGGACCTTGTCGGACATCCTGAAGTGGTGATAAATGACATATACGCTCATTTTGGGTTTATCCTTGATAAGGAGAGAGAACAGGAGCTTTTTAAAGAAATCATGAATGCATCAGCTTACCGTAGTGGTCTGGTGTACTCACTGGATCATGATGGTCTTGACCCGGAAACAATCAGGTCGAGATATCAAAATGTTTTTGAAGAACTGATCAAATTATCTGCTCATGGAAATCGACAGAAAGAACATGTACCGTTTCCCCTGGTCAAAGACCGATAATCCGGGGGGATGGGTTGAAATAACCGATAAATGCAATATGACATGCCTGGGGTGCTACCGGAGTAAGCTGGAAGGCCATCGTGAGCTTGGAGATATCCAGCAGGATATCCTGGACACTTTAAGGTTGACTAATTGCGACAGTATGACCATCTCCGGGGGAGAGCCACTGATTTATCCACGGCTAACTGAAGTGATCCGATACATGGCTGATCTAAAGATTAAACCAAGTCTTACCACAAATGGTGAGAATCTGACGCCGGATTTTCTTCATGAACTGAAGAAGGCAGGTCTTGTATCTGTTCGTTTTCATATCGACAGGTTCCAGAAACGTACCGGATGGGAAGGGAAATCTGAAGAGGAGCTGAACAGGTTACGGCAATATTATGCTGATATGCTTTACCGGGAAGGAGGTATCCAGTGTGGTTTTCATGTTACGGTTTACAGATCAAACCTTGATGAGATCCCGGTCATTGCTGGTTGGGCCATGAAAAATATCCATAAAGTTTCACACATTTCATTCATTGCTTACCGGGCCCTTCCATCAGACGAACGGCTGCTATTCTTTGCCGATGGCCGGCAAATCAAAGCACCTTTATTATTTAGTGAAACAGATAATAATAATATCAGCATTACCAGCGAAGAAATGTTTGGGAAAATCAGTTCGAAATTCCCTGAATTGAGGCCCTGTGCTTACCTTAATGGTTCTACAAAATACGAAACGAACAAGTACCTGGTTGCGGTGAATGTTGGCTCAAAAAACATGCATTATGGCATAATGGGGGCAAAAATGATTGAACTGACCCAGGTGTTCTTTCATCTTTTTAAAAGAAAGTACTACTCATTCCTCCGTTCCTCCAATGCAGGTAAGAAACTGTTTCTGTTCTCCATTATTGATAAAGAGATCCGTAGATCTTTTTCGAATTTTTTACTGGGAAGTCTAAAAAATCCCATGAGATTGTTTCAAAAGATTTATATACAGAATATTCATTTTCAACAGCCGAATGAAATAATTGACGGGCAGGCCAATTTATGTGATGATTGCTGCAACATGATGACATACAAGGGAAAACTGATAAATCATTGCAGGTTGGATGAGTACCGATTGTATGGATGTGCGTTGCAGGTTGTCAGGATGAACTAAGAATTCCGGTCGGTATAATTCCCCCCGAAAAAAGGATGAAACATTTTCACCTGAGAGGAAGTTTCGATGAGAAGAATACTTGCCAAATAACTTTTCTAACGATGCTTTTCTCAAATCCTGGCGCGTTTTTTTTAGTAAATATTCCTATTGATCTCAAAGGTCTTTTCCATATCTAAGCTGGCCAAATAATGTTCCGTCACCACAGAATTAATATGTCCCAGCATCTCCGATATGATATCAAATGATTATATTTGAAGCAACCCATTTATTGTAAAAAACCTGTAACTGTGTCACCTTCAGTTTATCCAATTAAATTGGGCCCTACCACCTGTTATTTAATCAAAGATAAAGGTGTGATCCTCTTCGATGCCGGGATGCCCCGGAAAATAAACCGCTTCAAAAAATCACTTGCGAAAATACCGGTTGATCCTACCGAGATAAGCCTGATCATTCTGAGTCATTCTCATTTTGATCATGCGGGAACGGCAAAGGACATCCGTGAATTCACAGGAGCCAGGATCCTTGTCCACAGGGCAGATGATGCTTTACTTGAACAGTCAAAAACGGTTTGGCCGAAAGGCGTGACCACGTGGGGAAGGATAAATGAAAAAAGAACCCGGATTGAATTAGTGACCGGATTCTCCAGATTGTACTTCCTTATTCTAATGTTCTTTATTTTTGGTTCAATTAATTAGGAACAGCAAAGGTTGATATGGAAACCATTGGAATGATTTTGTGCGGGCTGGGGCTGTTTTTCATCGGATTCAGAATGATCAGCCAGAACCTGCGGCAATTGACAGGCAGTCGCTTCAGGCGCATGGTCGGACGGGCCACACGGAACCGTTTGCTCAGTGGCCTGGCAGGATTCGTTTCTGGGGCTGTCACCCAGAGTGCGATGGCATCAGCATTCATCACCACCGGTTTCTACGGTGCCGGTCTGCTTGGTTTCGGTCGTTCGCTCACGATCATCAACTGGGCCAACATAGGCACGGCCATATTACCTTTCATCGTGGTCCTGAATATCAAGGTCCTGGTCTACTACCTGATCGGGCTAATCGGTCTGGCCTTTTTTCTTCATCTTGACCGGACCATCCGGCATCAGGCTATACTGCAGTTCCTGCTGGGTCTTGCATTGCTTTTCCTGGGGATTCTGTCACTTAAAAGTGCATCCGGTCCTTTGCAGGCGATGCCCTGGTTCAGGGAAGCTCTGAAGATGTCATCGGAATCCATTATCCTGCTTTTCTTGTCCGGCATCGGCCTAACTATCGCAGCGCAATCGGGACCAACGGTCACGGTGGTGGCCCTTTCCCTGGCATCGGCAGGGATACTTTCGATGCCCCAAACGCTGGTCGTAGTGATGGGTACCGGTATGGGCTCGGCCGTTAATATCCTGATGTTGTCCTCTCGGCTCAAAGGGTCGGGCAAGCAGCTCTGCCTGTACCAGGGTATGTTTAAATTTACCGGAGTGATTTTAGTGGTTCTGCTGTTGTGGCTGGAATATCTCCGTACAGAAGGCGGAAAGCATGGGAATATCTTGTCGATGATCACCGACGACCCCGGACAACAGGTCGCCTGTGTCTTCCTGGTCATGCAACTCCTCCCTGCCCTGTTGCTGACAGCAGTCAGGGAGCCATTGAAGAAGCTGCTTCAGCGGATGTCACCCGTCACGGCCGGTGATCGACTTGCAGAAGCAGAGTACATCAACGACCTGTCCCTCAGCGAACCGGAAACTGCGCTCTATCTGGTTTCCCGGGAACAGATGCGGTTGATGCGCCTGCTGCCTGACTATCTCACCCCCATCAGCCCCGACCGTGCAATCAAGCCTTTCATCGACCAGTCCGTGCTTCATGACGGTTTTCTCCGGATGGATTATCAGATCACTCATTACCTTGACATACTCGCGAAACAACCTACCTCCAAGACCATCCAGGAAAAGATGATGGAAATCCGGCAGTTCTCTTCTTTACTACATGAACTCGAGGCTGACCTGAGGGAGTTTTCGGTGACCGCTTTATCTACACCAAAGACCCTGTCAGATAAGCCTCTGACCATCCAGATCATCGAATCACTCCGCACTATTCTCGACACCTCGATCGAGAGCTTCGAAAATCCTGACCGTTCAGGGCTGGAGATCATACTTTCGATCACGGCCGACAGAGGTGAACTGATCCAACAGATTCGGCAGGATTTCGTCCAAAAAAATGCAGATCTGGACACTGACCAGCGACAGTCCCTTTATACCATGACCATCCTCTTCGACCGGGTCTGCTGGCTCCTGCATAAAATGACCGTCATCCGGCTGAATTGGACAGAGCTGATGAGTTTACCACACCTCGCCGAAAAACGATGACCACTTTATTTCATTGATAGTCTTTTTGTTAGGGGATAAGATTGATACCCATGAAGAGTGGTCAATCTGCCCGGCTTGTACATGTATAACCGTCTAAAAGAGATAAAATCGAACGAAAATGAGAAATAATCTGGGTGGTCAATTTGCAATGGTAATCACATGGTCATTTTAAACCGTCATTGGATGGTCAGTTTGTCCGTTTTATGCAGTCAAGGCAACCATTTATTAAATCAGGCGTCTGCTCTATTGACAGCGACAATTTTTTATATTTTAGGTGATCACTAAGGAAAATTAAAATCCGTGGGAAAAAGCTTCTTGCCTTTAGTAATATTTACACTTTTGCTGAGTTGTTGTAATGACGAAAAGGATACATCAACGCAAAATGCATGTGACTCAGACAATCCATTGGAAATATCCTGGGTCAAAGAGATCATTAATTCCCTGCAAAATTGCACTTGCGAAATTTCATTTATTCAGGGAATGTACAATGGACAAACTGTTTTTTTTACTGCTCTGACAGACCCACTATGTGACGGAATTGAGCTTCCCACCTTGTTCGATTGTAATGGCAAGCCCATAAGAACATTTACTATAAATGACTTTCAGTATTTTTATAATGAAGTGACAAGAGATACGGTATTGTACAGATGTAAAACAGCCCCATAATTTCCTCCAAACAAATATGAGATAGATTTACTGCTTTTTCCAGCTGCCTGCCGACACAAAGTTATGTGCCGTAATATTTCAATGATATTAATTGTTTGAATCAATACTTTAGTAATAAGATTTTATCATTTAAGAATAGGTATTATTGATTCCGTTATAAAAATTGGACAACATCATATCGAGAATAACTCTTCGAGTTATTGCCCGATATTAACAGCATTAACACAACAAACAGTAACATTAAATTCAATTAAGAAAAAGCATTTGGTGGTCTAAAGAATGGGGAGTACCTAAATAATATAATATACCATTCCCTCAAAACAGCCATTTTCTATCCCGTATCTACCTCCACCTGAGAGGAGAACGTGCATATAACAGTCTCTGAGAAAAGTCCGGTTGTAAACACGCCCTGGAATGAACGAATTTATAGTCCAACCGGTTGCACCTCAACCCAGCATTGACCATGGACAGCCTGACCTCCCAGGGTTCCTTCAACTGTTCCCAGTCCCTGATAATTCGAGCCTTCAGGCAATATAACGGTTTGGTTGTTGCGAAGTGTAGTAACCGTAAGGTCTCCCGGTTTTGTTGCTGATTCGAGTTTGATTCGAAACTGCATGTAATATTTTTGACCTGAAGGGCTTGTCCACTCTGACCCTGGAACCGGCTCAATTGTGATCTCATCGAGCGCCCATGAATGGGCAGCCTTGTATGCACCGTTTTTAGTCCTTTCACTATCCGTGTGGAAGAGCCGGGCATATGGGAGTGTCGCGGTAACACTACTGCTGATCTTCAGAACATTGATAGCGGTGTTGATGTCGGGTAACTGGATGGCTATCCAATCCCACCTGGAACCGGACTGCATTTGTATAGATGTTTCATTGTATGACTTGACAAAATAATCCATCCAACTTTTCCCGCTTGTACCGCCCAGAGTCACATCGTCGTAATTGATGGTGAATTGCTCCACATCCATCAATGGCAGGGCGTAGTAATACGCTCCCTGGTAATCCATCGGATCTCTAGTGGCGATTAGATACGCTCCGATTGTTTTTTCGGGCAGGGCCATGATCGCTGTTCTTTGGGCTTCTGTTAAATAATGCGGATACATTGATGTTGTTCCGTATCCTTGATTTATTGCTCCATAGGGATCGCGTAACCGTACATCCACCTTGAGATTCTTACCGTACAGGTCAATAACGTCAGCAGTAAGGGTTATCACGGCGTCAGCTGAACCCATCAGCCCAGAGGTAAGTTCCATCTTTACAAACATTCCGGGCAAATCAGATGAGGTCAGTTTCGCACTCCAGGGATTGGTTGTGGTCTCGAGGTCGGTGGTGGTGAATCCTGACCATTTGAATCCATCCTCCGAATCGCTAAAACCAACGCCGCCTCTGTACCCGACATCCTTGACATATTCAATGCCGAAGAAGAATGCTAACGTATTGTTTTGAGCATCGGTCATGCTTGCACAGATATTCCATCCGAACTGATGGTAATCCAGGTGTTTTGCGGTCATGTAATCGGAGAGTTGTTTTGCACTTTGCGATTGAGGTAAAGTGAAATCTTCGGAATAGAAAGGAAATTTGTTGCTATCCCCGTTGGAATCATCATTATCCTTGGTACAACTCACGAAACAGAAATAAAAGATCAATGCACAAAAGATGGCATTAACTGATTTCATAGGTTTGGAATAATGGTGATGGTTACTGCTCCGTTACGATCAAGAGGACAAATGTATAATAATAATTTCGGGCGGCAGAAAAATTAATACGTTTAAATTTTTTGTCCCATAAAAAAATCAAGAAGAACATTTAGCCCAGATTTCAAAGCCAAAGTGGCTATTGAAGCAATTAAGGAAATCAAGAACATTTCAGAACTGGCACAAATGTACCAGGTGCATCCCAACCTGATTAGTCTCTGGAAGAAAGAGTTTCTGTCGAATGCCGGGAAGGTATTCGGTACGGTCAGGGACGAATCCGAGCAGATCAAGAACCTGAAAAAGGAGAATGATGAGCTTGTGCACCAGATCGGACAGCTTACGGTGGATAATGCCTGGTTAAAAAAAAGCTTCTATGACTCCGTTGGATATACGCAAGGCATTGATAGACAGAGATGAAGGAGCAAGGAGCATTTGTAATCAATGTGAGCTGCTGGCAAACCGGGGATCGTCAATTCAGACCAGGGTAGCCTGTTCACTTCGGATGATTATGTTGACTATGTCAAAAGTCTTGAGACGGTGAAAATTTCCATGGATGGAAAAGGAAGGGCTACTGATAATGCACACATTGAACGGTTTTTCCGAACCATCAAGTACAAGCGGATTTACCTGGAGCATCCGGTACAGGCCATGATCTTCATCAGGTTTGTGACCGGTTTATCCACTATTACAATGAGAGAAGAGGGCATTCTGCCATCGGGGATTACCCGCCAGAAATCGTTTACAGAAAGGTAGCTTAAGTTATCAACAAAATAAGCGAGTTATGAGTCTCCCCCTCGGCCCCCCCTCATATTAACAATAACGATATATTTATTAAATACTGTCCTAAGAAGAGGGGGAATTATATTTCTTATTATCCATGATTTTCCATTCAAGCACTGGTTATGTGCTAATTTTTATTTGAGCTCCAGGTCACTGGTCAGAACACCTATCAGGTTACTTTTCTGATCATACAGAGGGATGGAGTAAGTTACCATCACAACTCCACCTCCACCGGCATCATAATAGGGATTACTCCAGAAAGGTGCTTTGATTTTTACCGGTTCTGAATACCACTCGCTTAATGTATAGTCGTAATGTTCCGGTAGTTCGGTTTGTCTGAACTCATTACCGGAACGGTAAATATAGGGTGCTGCTTCATGTTTTGTTCCTTCCTTCTCACCTGGGGCAAAAGCGAGGGTTGCACCATAGATAAAGGTATTCTTTGTCAGATAATCCGTCAGAATGGAGGGCATCTCTGCAGGTGTCAGTGTTTTCTCGCTTATATTCTTTGCCAGTTCG
This sequence comes from Lentimicrobiaceae bacterium, assembly GCA_017993235.1. GTDB lineage: Bacteria > Bacteroidota > Bacteroidia > Bacteroidales > JAGONC01 > JAGONC01. Next base: position 5,952 of record JAGONC010000027.1, on the reverse strand, counting down.
GCAAGTGCCTGTTCTACCTGGGTTTTCTGATCCTGGTCAGGCATATGAGGATAGGACTCATGATAGTGAACAACCTTCCACCCTGAAGGTTCGCGCTGCCAGAGCCATGTTTCGAGAAGAAACTCCTCGGTCCTTTCATTATTCAGGTTGACATTGCTGCCCTTCTGCACTGCAATAAAAGCTGCCGCCTCAGGTGAAAATACCAGCACCTGGTCGCTGAGTAGTTCGAAGTGCTGCTCCTTGAGGTTAAGGTAGGCATCCCTGAATCTGTTGATAAGCTCTGGTTTTGAATAGGCCAGACCGCCTGAAAAGAAGACGGAAGCCGCATCATCACTGAGCCACCGGAAGGTGGAATCGGTATTGGCCATTTCAGCATATGCAGTAATGTTTTGCATAAGTTTACCGATGGTATCGCGCACTGCCTGCTTCTCAGGTTCGCCAAATGGCCGGGATTTTTCGCAACTGATCATACTGGTCGTACCAAGTATTATGATCAGGATAAAAGAGACCCATGGCTTTTTCATGCTTGTGTTGATTAGGATTTTATAATTTACTGAACCTGGTAATAAAATTATAAATTATTTTAAATCGTAAGATCTGTCTCAGTCATCTTATTGTTTTAAATCAGATTGCGGAATCTCCCCCGGAAGGAGCTGATGAAATTACCAGTCCCTGCCGGGCAAATTGACCACCCCGATTACCTCTCATTTTCGTTCGATTTTATCTCTTTTAGACGGTTCCACAAATATACTATAATTCCTCCCGAAATTAGGATAGTGGATAATGATGGGCAGAGCTGATGATTTTATCACACCTCGCCGGAAAATGCTGACCACTTTATTTCACTAATCGTATTGCTGTTAGGGGATGGGATTGATACTTTAATCCTCCAAATTTAACCTCAGTCTGAGTCAAATCTAGCTTAACTCACTATCCTGATTTTAGGGGAAATATAGTCTGAAGTGTTCACAGTAATGATAATCGGAATCCAATGCCATGAACGTTCTTAAGTTCGATTGACGTGTCTTTCGATAGGTACTTCCGTAACCTGCTGATAAAAACATCCAGCGTCCGGCTCAGGTAAAGCGTATCATCACCCCAGACCGCAGTAAGAATTTCCTCCCGCCTGACGATCCTGTTGGCATGCTCGATAAAAAAACGCAGGAGTTCCGACTCCTTATAGGTAAGTACCTGCTTCTCTCCTTTCCACTCAATGAGCATACGATCTGGGAAAAACCGATAACCTGCAAGCTGGATCACTTCTTTTGCTTGATAGTCAATCCCATGAATTCTGTTCCTCTTCATGAAGATTTCGATTTTAAGAATCAATTCCTCTATGCTAAAAGGCTTGACGATATAATCATCACCTCCAATGCTAAGACCTTTGATACGGTCTTCTTTCAATGATAACGCTGTTAGAAACAATATAGGTATATGCTTGTTTTGTTCCCTGATTTTGACGGCCAGAGTAAATCCATCCATTTTTGGAAGCATCACATCGATAATACAGATATCAAACGATTTTGATTTAAAGAAATCCAGTGCCTGTTCCGCGTCTGTTGCGTGGACGATTCTGTATCCCTTTTGTTCAAGGCTGTCACGTGTGACAAAACCCAGTGCCACATCATCCTCAACGTATAAAACGTGTGGTCTGTCCATATACTTATGTTCTTTTGATCTGAATAATGAAGCGAGAGCCCACAGATAATTTGCTCTCTACCCATATCTTCCATTTGTGGGCACTGACAAGATTCTTTACATAATATAATCCGAGCCCATAGCCTTTAATGTTGAAAGGTTCCGGCGATGGGATTCTGTAGAACTTCTGAAAGATCTTACCCAGGTATTTGGGTTCAATGCCAGGTCCGTTATCTTCAACAACCACCCGGACAATCTCCGGTGAGGCCTCAACCGATAGCTTAATTTGATTTCCACCGTATTTTATTGCATTTTCAATAAGATTGAACAGAATATTAGAAAAATGCAGTTTATCGGCCATTACATATACCGGCTCCTGCCCGGGCTCTACTGTAAAGGATAAAGTCTGATCGATATAGTGAATTTTTATGTTGTTTACAACCTCCTCTAACATTTCCCGCAATTCGATTTTCTCCATTTTAAGTTTAATGCTACTTTTTTCGACAGTGGCGATTTGCAGGATTTTTTCAATTTGTTGTTTCAGCCGGTCATTTTGTTCTCCTATGATCGAAGCATATTGAAACAAACGGTGCGGATCCCGGCTGATCCCTGGTTGAGCAAGGGCTTCGGAGGCAATGGCAATAGTGGATATCGGCGTTTTAAATTCATGTGTCATATTATTGATAAAATCCTTTTGAATTTCGGATAATTTTTTCTGCTGCAGGATGATAAAAATAGCATATGAAAAAAACAAAAGAGCTGTGATGATAATCAATCCAGAAATAATCCAGATATTCATGCTTTTCAGCAGCGAGATATTCTTACCGGGGAAAATTACACCATAATAATAAATCAGCCCTTCCTGTTTCAGGAAATCCTGATCCCTTGTCACTTTGGTGGAACCTTCAGGGGATTGTGATATATATCTGCCATATACCATTTCTTCGGTTTCACAGTCATAGATCGCGTATTCGTAATCCATCCGGATATCGCTTTGATCAAATTCTGATTTTAAAAAATATTCAAGTATGGTCGGATCAATGATGTCTTCCTGATTGACCACAAAATAATTGGAAGTAATCTGCTTCACAGGATCACGCGGGATCTGGGAATGGTTGAAACGCGCCATTTGTTCGGCAACATCATACAGGGCGATCTTGACACGCTGATTAAATTGATTCTCAGTGATATCAAAGGTATTGTACACCCAGTTAAGCTGGAACAGAATGATTGTCACAATTGAAAATGATCCAAGCAATACTGCAATACGGATGCGACTAGCCTTCATGAAGGTAAATATATGAAAAAAAAGTATGGGGGAGACCGTTTTACAAACCTTAACAATATTTTACATTTCATTTACAACAATTTACATTTGATTTACAGGTAAATATTATGGCACGGTTACATTTGCATATTCAATCATCAAAAAAATTACCATGAAAATCTTTATCGTATCCATGCTTGCCATTTTATTTGCAGGATGGCAGCCGCTTCAGGCACAATTTATTGAAAACCAAACATCGGGGACTATGACTTCTGCCAATCAGAATCCCAAAATAAAATGGGTATTCAGTGTTATCGATCTGGGGGAAGTGCCGATAAACGTTCCGGCAGAAGCCATTTTTGAATTCAGCAATATAAGCAGTGAACCGGTCATTATTACCAGTGTTAAAAGTTCCTGCGGATGTACGGTTCCTGATTTCAGCAAAGAGCCAGTCCTTCCAGGAGCATCATCCACTGTATCAGCAATCTATAATGCCAGAGCTCTTGGGCCATTCCAAAAGACCGTTACGGTGATCACCAGTGATAATCTGGAACACAAGCTCACATTGAAGGGAAAAGTGGTGGAAAATAAACCTCAGCCGGAATAAGCCTCTATTCAAGATTGTACGGATTAATCAAAGGTGGAAAATAATACCTGTTTCGTTGTCTTTTTATGATTACTAATAACGTTTGACAATATGAAACGGTTGGGTTTTCGGGCTGCGTTCCTATCCATCGTTGGAAAAAGTTGAAGCGAGAACCAAAACCTCGCAAACTACTGAACCCCAACTGTTTTATATTGTGTGTTGTGCACTGTTTTTATTATCTTATTCTTTTACTTTTTTTATCATCCCAATAATAATCAAGTTTTTTCAAGGTACCATTTGAATTAAATTCCATTTCATATTCGTTTCTTTTCATTCTATATCTATCAATTATTAACCTTGCAACACCATTGGGATAAGTGTCGTAAATTAAATGAAAGTCTTGAAATTCATTATGCTGCATATCTTCAATAAATTTCACTTTTATAGAATCTGGTTTTGAGTCAAAGTCGTAACCAATGGGTAAAATAGGTCTTAATAAGGAATCATTTATTATTCTCAAACAAATTTTCTTTCTATTTTCAGATTTCAAATAAATAGTATCATTACTTTGAGTCCAAATTCCTTTTGAATTTATCATATTTCTGAGTTCTTCATAGTCACATAAACTACAATGAAATTCTGCAATTGTCATTTCATATGAGCTGTCTATGTTAATATTCAAATGAGTCACAGTTCCATGTATAAATGATGCTCTATAAATACGAAACAAAGAATTATCAAGTATCTGAGAATAACTTGAATTAATCAAGGTCAGAAAAAAAATAATTGGCAATATTAGTCTCATAATGCGAATTTAAAAAATGGTGCACATGGTGTCAATATGCAAAGTTGGGGAATTCGGAACGATTCACTATCAAGCTACATGACACTTGATACGAGCCACAGCCCTTGAATAAACGACTAAGCCCCAATTTTGTATATTGCATGTTAGCACACGTTTGTTTTTCAAATATTTAATAAATCTTTATCTTCCCAAATATCTTCGTATCCTTTCGAATCAATCAAAAATCTAAATCCAGCAGGCAATCCAAGATATTTTATAATCTCGGGCCTAATTTTTAGCAAGTGTTCTGCACAAATCGGTTCAAAAAAACCTGAATCAGTTTTATAATCGCCTGTCCATAAAAACCAACCATTAGTACCTTTCTCAGCTGGATGCCGTAATCCGTTTAAAGGGTCTTTAGTCAAGTCATCCGAAATCCCAATTTTAAGTTTAGGATTTATTGGAGTCCAAACTGCATTATTATTTTTACAAATCTCCTGCTGACTTTTTATATGCAATTTCCAGTCATTATAATCTGGAAGTTTTGAAATCCCTGTATGTAAGTAATCCTTCCACAATTTAATGTTTAAATCATTAATCTCGTAGCAAATATCTTGGTTATCCCAATCGTAAATTATCTCACTAATCACTTCATCATCCCAGGTAAAGAAATCTGAAATGATTAAATCAAATCCTATTTTTCCAATATCGGAAGAATCAATCAATCCAGTTAGGTAGCAGTCACAAATTTTTATTAAATCCTGTCGAGTTATTATATATTCACCATTGTCAGCAAAGGAATCAATGTTTAAAATTTCTTTTAAATTATCTTGGTTGCCAAATAAAAAATTCTTAAACCTAATCTCATTCATTGCTGCGTGTCTTTTTTCAAATGTGTGCTAACGTTTTCGGGTATGGACAGTGGCAGAGATCGGAGCAGTTACAGGTCCAGGTAGCACTGAGTTACCCTTGAAAAACTGTGATTCGCAGTCTTCAAGCCCGCCATTGGCTATACCCGGTGTTACCAGCAGTTTAATTTAAAGTCTTTGTATGGCTTCTCGTCCAATTCATTGTTGCTTATTGGCTGTCTTACATAATTTTTCTCAGGTCTGTCCAATAACTGTTTTTCTTCTCCCATTGCAAAACCAAGTTTATATCCAATGTTGTCAGAAGTTGTCAAGAAAACATTATCGTATTCTTTGTCAAAGTCGCTTATATAAAGCATTACATTTTTATTTATACTTTTTTCGGTAATCCAAGTGTCCGATTGTTTTGTGGTTGTCCAGCCAATAGCTTCGAAATTTCTGTCAAAGCCCATTGGATAATTTACATAATTGATGAAATAGCAAAAGATTTCAAAATTTATGTCATAGGGAAAAGTCACAGCAAATTTTTTGTCCGTAATTTTTGTCAGTCTTGGAACAGCTTGAAATGTCTCTTTGTTATAAGAATTGCAAAACTCTTGTAGTATTTTCTTGATATCATTTTCGCTTGCATCTTTAACAATTACAATCTTATCGTTTGCGACTTTATTAGTCGGGAAAAGATTTTCTTGCGGTCGGCTTGTATCTGTATCGGGCTGTGGTTTTTGATTTTTAATTCTTGTCCAAGCGATTAAAATTAAAATTGACACAATTGCTATAATTCCTAAAATAAAATATTGCTGTTTCATTTCTT
>JAGONC010000058.1 GCA_017993235.1 Lentimicrobiaceae bacterium | reverse complement strand
CCGTAATGATAACATCAGCACCCCTGGACTTGGCTTCTTTCAGGATGACGTAGTTCATCCTGATCCCTATCTCGTTCATGGTGCTGGTCATACTTCCACTGCAGCACCGGGATTTAAGCGGCCAGTCGACAGGTGTTGCACCCATGGCCCGGGCAATATCGTCCATGGTGTGCGGATTCCACTGATCGTCAAAGGTGGCATAGGGCCGGATCAGCTGGCATCCGTAATAGGATGCCACTTTAAGGTTTTTCAGCGGTGCTTCAGCCGCTGCCGACAGGGCGTCGGTTCCCAGCTGATTGACCAGCAGGTCAAGCGGATGACGGATCTGGATCTTTCCATCATAAGAGAGGCCTGATCTGTTCAAAACCTGATTTACCCGCTGCCTGATCCCCGGATCCGCTGCCAGGTATTTCTGCGTCTTGAGGAATCCCATAAAACAGGCGGCGCAGGGGACAAGCAGTTCGCTCCCGCCCTGCTTTTCCGCTATGCCCAGATTTCGGGCCGTGATCTCGATCGCATAATTCTCGTTGATGGACATGTAATTCGTTGCCCCGCAGCAATTCCAGTTCTCCAGCTCCTGAACCTCCACTCCCAGTTTTTTCAGGACAGCCAGCAATGAGATCTCATATAATTTTCCGGAAGATTTCAGCGAACAACCCGGATAATAAAGATATTTCATGGATTTACTCCTTTCAGTTGGACTCCTGTTTTAACATTGCCTTGAATTCTTTCTTATTGCTCATCCCCTTTTCAAAAAGCGATAACCTACGATTAAGGAAAAGCTTTGCACCCAGTGAAGCATAGCCAAGCATTTTAAACAGATTATAGCGCAGGTAATAATTGGTTAGCAGGAAGACTTCGTTGATCCTGCCGGTTCTTTTCACCTCGCTAAAAAACGTTCTGGCCAGGATGGGTACCGGGAAATTCTTCGGATAGATCTTATTTTCAATGGCTTCCCTTTTCAGTGCGTACATCACATCCGTTATTTTAATCCCCTTCGGGCATTCAACGGTACACTGATAGCAAGAAGCACAGAGCCAGACCGTCCTGTTCGATAGTACCTCCTGTTTAAAACCGGCTCTCACCATGGCGATCACCTTCCGGGGAGTATAGTCCATCCATTCGCTCAACGGACAGGCTGCGCTGCAGTTGCCGCACTGGATGCAACCAAAAAGCTTTTCGCTGTGCGCTTCCCTGGCAATGGCTTCTCCAAAGCTTTTATCCAGGTCGGCTTCCAGTTTAACCGTTAGTCCCTGGGTTAGAATATCCGAACTTGATGCATTCATAAGGATTGTACTTTCCTGAAATGATGGTCACAAAATAATAATCTGCTGAATATAAATGTTTTCCAAAAACTGAAAAACAACGCGGAAAGGTAGGATATTAACCGGTAATCACCAAAAAAAATCAATAAAAAATCCTTTGTATTCCCGGATTAAATCATTGTGCTCCTTAGTAGTGATCATAAAAATATAACTACAACGTAGTACAAAGATTATCTCAAATGTACACAAAGAATTTGGGTTCACCCCTTTACATCAGGGGGTAAATGATCTTATGGTTCCGGAATTTAGCTTGAAGAATCCGGAGCAGGGATCTATTTCTTGGCTTTAGGTTTGGCGGTTGCCGTCTTTGCCCTGGGCGTCTTGGCTGGGGCTGCTTTTGCTTTCGGAGCCTTTGCAGGAGCTGCTTTCACAGCCGTAGCTTTTGCTGTGGTGGCTTTTGTCGCAGGGGCCTTGGCTTTCACGGTGGTGGTTTTCTTTTTGGCAACCGGCTTTTTCTTTTCTTCCTTCTTGAAGGCTTCGGCGGCTTTTGCAAAGCCACCCTTAAGGGCTGACCATGCATCACCCGCTTTATCCTTGAAGTCTTCCCATTTATCCTCGCCAGCGTCAATGATATTGTTCATCTCTTTGGTCATCTTTTCTTTCTTCACCTTCAGGTCCTTCATCTGTTCATTGTATTTGACCTTTGCACTCTCCTTCGCCTTGCCGGCTTTCACTTCCAGCTCATCCAGCTCACCATCCCATTTGTCCAGCTGTTTTTTTAACTTTTCGATATACTCATCGCGTTTACTCATGGCATCCTAGTTTTAAATTGATAAATAGTAATAACGTTGATTAAAGTTTCGTAACCATTTTAACGTCAAAATTAGAAAATATTGTACACAATGTAAAGCGGAAAGATATCTGATTAACCGATATCTGATATTTGATTAAAATCGGAAATAAAATCAGAAATCAAATATCGGTTAATCGTTAATCAGATATCCCTCAGGGCGTTTCGATCGTATAGGCCATCTTTGTCAGGTCTACAGTGATCTTGTATTCACCTGCCGAGGGACCGGGTATCCCGGGTGGATCCGGAACACTTTCCGTAGGCCGGTAGACCATCAGTCCTTTTTTACTATTGCCTTTTTCGTTCGTTCCCCACTGCGGAGCCCATTGTCCGGTCACTTCCAGGAATTTCAGGCTACCTCCGCCCAGCAGGTTGGTGGTAATGGTGAATACATGGTCGGGCCCTTCGGTCAGTTTTAGTCCGGCCGTGTTATCCCAGCCTGCAGTGGTCGCATCCCCGATCAGGTAAAGTTCGCCGGAGGTGAGGAATGTTTTGTACTCCAACAGTAACGTATCTGCTTCGATGTAATAATTACCCGAGGTGCTTCCCATGGGGACGGAGGGTGGGTCGGGTGTGGCTTCATCGGGCCGGTAGACCAGCGGACCGGATTCAAGAGTGCCTGTGGCATCTGTTCCCCACTGCGGAGCCCATGCACCGAGCATCGAAAGGAACTTGAACCAGTCGCCGGCCGAATCCAGAAACTCCACCCGGGCAAACTTGCCGCTGCCGATGTGTTCCATCGGTATGGCAATGGTGTTGTCCCAGTCGATGTTCGTCGCATCGCCGATCAGATAAATGGGTTTGACATAGATGATCTCGGAATAGGGCGTGATCGACAGGGTGATCACGTCGGAATAAACCACTGTGTATTCACTGTAGGTATTCAGGAAAGCTTTGACCCTGTATTCAAAATCATAGGCGATATCCGGATCCAGCTCCAAAACCCCCAGGAGCTGGTTGTTTACCTGGCCTATGGTCGTTTCATAGGAAAGGCTGGTCGTACTTGTCAGATCAATGGGATTTGTAAAATTATTCCCGGCAAAGTCCATCTGCAGTGCATACTTGGTAGATTCCAAATTCCCGAGGTCGTATTTTGCAGCTGACCATGTGAACTGAAGCACGCTGTCGGCGTATTCCTTTAACAGGACCAGTGATGAGCCGCTCGAAGGGTTCAGAATGGACGACTTCACCGTTTTGCTCATATCCAGTTTCGGATCCCTCAGTTCTTCTTCACAGGCTGTGAACAAGAAGAATCCTGAAAGTGCGATGATGATATATACCAGTTTTTTCATAGGATATTTCGTTTTAAGTTCGTTGTTAATAGTCTGGATTCTGTTTAAGGTTCAGGTTAGCCATCAGATCGGAAGATGGGATCGGAAACAGGTTGTACTTGCTGTCGGTAGCCATTCCTTCCATGATTTTTCCTTTCCATGGCCAGAGGTAATCTCCTCCGGTGAACAGGCCATACCGTATCAGGTCGGTTCTGCGGTGGCATTCCCAGTAAAGTTCACGTGCACGTTCGTCAAGGATGAAATCCAGGTCGATGTCATTCACATTGCCTGTTAAATTCCCATACGCCCTTTCCCTCAATTCGTTCACATAGCCGATGGCAGTTCCCTTATCACCTCCAGAACCACCTCTGAGCACAGCCTCCGCGTACATCAGGTAAGTGTCCGCCAGCCGGAACATCGGGAAATCGGTATCGGTATACGTCAGGTTGGATCCGGGAGCACCGTCTCGTTTCACATTCTTGAATTTGGTAATGGCATACCCTTGATTAAAGAATCCCACATCCTCGATCTCCAGCGATTGTTCGTCCGTATAGAACATAGCCCGTTTGTCGGTCTGACCGGTGATGTCGGTGAATTTCTGGACAAACGCTTTTGTGGTCCGGGTGCCTCCCCAGCCGCCTTCGACGCCGAAATCCGTAGGATTCATCGTACCACCGACTGCAGCACAGATAATGAAAGTCGTGCCTCCCCAGGTCCGTGTGTAGGTTCCGTCAAAGGGGACGGCAAAAATAACCTCGTTCAGGTAGGCATTGTCGGCCAGGAACAGGTGACTGTATTCCGGCTCAAGGGTATAACCTGCGTTGATGATGTTTTTGCAATACGTGATGCACTCAGTATATTTCGGTTGACCTGTATATACTTCAGCATTCAGGTACAGTTTGGCCAGCAGCATCCACACAGCTGCCTTATCGGTGCGTCCGTATTCATTCTGCCTTGGTTCCACCATCAGGTTTTCAATTGCAAGCAGCTCTGACTCAATGTATTGATATAGATCTGCCCGCTGGATCTGGCTTGGGAAGAAGGATCCAACCTGGTCGTCTTCCGTCACGAAAGGAACGTTCCCAAACAGGTCGAGTGCATGCCAGTAGCTAAGCGCCCTGAGAAAGCGTGCCTCTGCACGGTAGTATCCAACCATGGTCCGCAGATCACTGCTGATACCACGCTCCGAAAGCTTGCTATCAGAAGTTTCACGGATATATTCATTGCAAATGGAGATCTGGTAGAAGATCCTGTAGTACATGGCGGCAATGAACACGTCGCTGGTTCCCCAGGTCTGCCAGTGAAGGTCTTTGATGGTCTGGTCGCTCCACGACATGACTGCTTCGTCCGTGGTAAGTTCCTGGTGGTACCAGTAGCCTCTCAGATACTGTCCGAAGCCTTCGTCGATGCCGCTGATGTCGCCGGCGCCATGAGGGCCAGTCTGCCCTGAAACCGCCAGTCCGGCGTAGAGCTTGGCCAGCACCAGTTTGTAAGAAGCTGTATCTTCGTACACACTCGCAGCAGTGATTTCATCCTTGTCCAGAGGTACCGTATCCAGGTCTTTGACGCATGATGTGAAAACGAAAATACCTGCTGCAATTAAAAGGAATATATTGATTGATTTTTTCATTGTAAATCCTGTTTTAAGGGTTCTTAAAAAGTAAGGCTTACGCCGAGTACATAAACGCGGGGACGCGGATAGATCCTGTTATCGATGCCGTTGCTGACCTCCGGGTCCAGGCCTGAGTAGTTGGTGATCACGAAGGCATTATTGACGGTAGCTGACAGCATAAGGCTCGCTTTTTCCTTGAAAAGCTGGTCAAAGGTGTAATTGAGCGTGATGTTGTCCATCCGAAAGAACGAGCCGTTTTCGATATAGTAGCTGGACCAGTACCATGGGACGTCAAAATTGACTTCTCTGACTTCTGAGGTCACATTGCCAAGATAGGGTCCCTCCGGCCGGTACATTCTTTCCCAGACGGCATTTTCAGATTTGACGTTGTTGTAGACCCAGTTCCCGAAGTTGGCCCTTCCGGAGAATGAGAATCCCAGATTCCTGTACTGAAGGCTGGATCCAATGCCAAAATAAAAATCCGCAACCGGATCCTTGTAATGGATATAGTCCTTGTCACTGTTTCCCGTGCCATCGCCATCCTGGTCGACAAATGTACCTTCGAGCGGATTCTCGTTGGGATCATAGATTTGCTCCAGCACATAGAAGGTATTGGGAGTGTAACCAACACTGTGGATCTGGATGTTATTGCCCACACCACCGGATATTCCCCCGGTAGGTACCCCGAGATAGTTCGGATCATCCGTAGCCGTCAGCTTTGTGATCTCGCTTGTCTGGTATGTGGCATTCAGGTTGATCTCCCAGAAAAGATCCTTCTTTGCGACGGGACGGGTGTTGATGGAAAATTCGACGCCCTTGTTGTCCATGTCGCCGATATTGGTCAGGATGTAGTTGGTCAGGTTGGATCCGGCGGGTACCGGGATAAAGTTGATCAGGTCAGCCGTCAGCCGGTAGTAAAAGTCTAACGAGCCGTAGAATTTGTCCCTGGCAAAACCATAATCAAGTCCAAGGTTCCAGGTCGTTGTTTCCTCCCATTTGATGTTGATGTCATATCCTTCCGGACGCAGGGTCTGCCAGTAGGTGCTGCCGAAAAGATAGGCAGCGTTCATCTGGCTGTACGTATACCGTGGAAGGTAGGGATAGTCACCCTGGTTTATGTTCTGCTGCCCGGTGATACCCCATCCGGCCCTGAGTTTCAGCTGTGACAGGATGTTTGCATTCTGCATCCAGGGTTCGTCAACGATCTTCCATGCCAGGGCAACTGAAGGAAACAGTCCCCAGCGGGTATCGGGTGAAAACCGGGAGGTACCGTCATCCCGCAATGTGAAGGTGACCAGGTACCTGTCCATCAACGTGTAGTTGAACCTACCGAAAAAGGATACCAGGTAATTCTCCGTCTCATAATCCGAATCATCGGTGACGACGGTCCCCTTCAGGTTTGTCGAATAATTCGATCCCCTTCTCCAGTAATGCTGCCAGGAATAACCTGCCATGATGTTGAAGGCGCTCCTGGCCGAAGGAACGTCTTTGACATAATTCAGATAGAAATCCAGCACCTCATTCTTCTTTTCCTGGTCGTAGGTTGTACTGATACCGCCTCCATTGACCGGATCAAAGGACCAGGGTGCATAATCCGGAACGTACACGTTGCCATCGCTCTGGGAGTGATCATATCCCAGGTTCAGGTTGGCCCTGAGGTCTGGCAGGAAATGAAACTTGTAATCCAGCTGGATGCTTCCGACCAGCCTGTTCACATACGATTCGTCATCCCTGAGTTCCAGCAGTGCGACAGGATTGGAGGATCCCTGTGATACCGGGGCTCCGGTAACAGTCTGGGTCCATGCATAATACCCGCCGTAGTCTGTCGTTATGGTCTGGGGATCCCCATATTCATCTTTGTATTGGACCGTGTAAACCGAATCGGAGGTAATGGGTTTTGTCGGATCGTACTGGATGGCAGCTCCAATGGCGCCCTGGTCGGCAAAATGATTTTTAATGAACATAGCCGACATGTTGAAGTCGATCTTGAGGTGATCGTCAAAAAGGGAAGGGTTCAGCGAGGCAGAAACCGTAGTGCGTTTCATGTTATCGGTTTTCAGGATGCCATCCTGATCAGAATAACCCAATGAGATCCTGTATGGCAACAAATCGACGGTTCCGGAGGCGCTGATGTAATGATCCATGCCAAAAGCATCTTTATAAATTTCCTTTTGCCAGTCGGTTTCGTCATTCCCAAGCATCGACAGAACAGTCTGATTTTCAGGATAACGTTGATTCAACAGGGTTTTATATTCCGTGGCATCCAGTACATCCAGCATTTTAGGTACGGTATAAAGGGAGAATGTGCCTGTATAATTCAGTTTGAGCTTACTACCTTTTTCACCTTTTTTAGTCGTGATCATGATTACCCCATTAGAAGCCCTGGATCCATAAATGGCGGTAGCAGACGCATCCTTGAGCACCGTGAACGTCTCAATGTCGTTGGGGTTGAGCATGCTGAGCGGATTCCTCGCACCGGAAACCCCTTCGTTGTCCATAGGCACTCCATCGATCAGAATCAACGGGTCATTGATGGCTCTAAGGGATGAGCCGCTTCGGATGCGGATGGTGGTTCCTCCTCCGGGTTCACCTCCTCCGTTGATGATCTGTACCCCGGCGATCTTCCCAGCCATCAGTTCCGTCGGATTGATGATGGCTCCTTTGTTAAAATCCTTGACGGAAATAGCGGAAATCGATCCCGTTGCATCCTCCTTTTTCTGGACGCCGTAGCCAATGACCACAAGCTCCTGGAGCATGGTGGATTTGGTAATCAATGCAACATCGACCACCTGGCCGGGTTGCACAATGAACTCCTGGGTTTCAAAACCGATGAACGAGAATACCAGCGTGGTGCTGGCGGATTCGACCCGGATCCGGTACGATCCGTTCTCGTCGGTGATCGTGCCCATGGTCGTACCCTTTACGACAACGGTCACACCCGGTAACGTCGAGCCATCCGCGGCATCGGTAACCCTGCCGGTGACATCACCACCCTGCGCATATCCTGCCAGAAATGTACCCAGGTACAACGACAGGAATAGTAGAAACTTAAAGAATAGATGTTTCATCATGATGTTATGAGTTAAATGATTGTCAAACGATTGGTGAGAAAACAGACATCCCACCAATGAACCTGAGAAGCTGCAAAAATAAGTAATTTTCAGCGGAAATGATCTGTGGAATTGGATTTATTGAGAAACCGGGATTTCCAGGATCATGGCTGACCTTGCCGGGATGAGCAACTGATCCCAGAAGTGGATGGTCCCGGTGAAGATATCTTTTATTGCAGATACCTCTCCGGTCACTTCTTCGAAACGTTTGGTATCCAGCATGATGTCGTTTGGATTTTTATTCAGGACCACCATGATCTTCTCCGTATCATCGTATCTGAAATAAACGTAAACGGCATCCACCGGGGCATAATGAACAAGCTTCCCATGGTGGATACACGGTGTTCCCTTCCTCCATGCCAGCAACTTTTTCACGAACTGTTGCACCTGGATCTGTTCAGGTGAGAGCCCTGCTCCGGTGAATCCGCTCACGCTGTCATGAAGCCAGCCTCCCGGAAAATCACCCCGGATCACTCCATGATCTGCCGTCCCCGGATTGGCCATCAGGATCTCCGTCCCGTAATAGATCTGGGGGATGCCCCGCATGGTCATGATATAGGCCAATCCCATTTTGAACAGATCCATATCTTCATTGACCTGCGTGAAAAAGCGGCTCATATCGTGGTTATCCGGGAAAATGACCAGATTGAACGGATCAGCATATAAAAAATCATTGGCCAGCGTCTCATAAAGCCGGATCAGGCCATCGGACCAGATGGCATCATTTTCCTTGAGCGCCCTCACCAGGGCATGCTGCAGCGGGAAATCCATAAGGCCCGGCAGACACGATGTGTAACCGTCGCGGTTCACTTTTCCTTTTTGCCAGTAGGATACAATGGCTGGATTCAAGCTCCATTCTTCACCTACAATATTGAAACGGGGGTACTCCTCCATGATCCTGCATGACCAGTGGCTCATGAATTCCTTATCAGGATAGGAATACGTATCCTGCCGGATGCCAGAAAGGTGTGCATACTCGATCCACCAGATGGAATTCTGGATCAGGTAGGTTGCCAGGAAAGGATTTTGCTGGTTCATATCGGGCATGGATTCAACAAACCAGCCATCCGGGAACATGCGTTTATCCGATGGAGAAACATAGGGATCCTGAACCGTTGAACGCATGTGATTGGTGCGGATGTACCTGCCGCCGCCATGGATCCAGTCGTCGGAAGGAAGATCCTGCATCCACCAGTGAGCGGATCCGCAATGATTGGCAACCATATCCATGATGAGTTTAATGCCTCTTCTGGCGGTCATTTCACCCAGTTGCCGGTACTGTTCATTAGTTCCTAATCTCGGATCCACTTTATAGAAATCCGTGATCGCATAGCCATGGTACGATGTCCGGGGCATATTGTTTTCAAGGACCGGATTCAGCCAGATGGCTGTAAATCCCATGTCAGCGATGTAATCCAAATGGTCTATGATTCCCTGCAGGTCGCCTCCGTGGCGGCTGTCTTTGTCAGCCCGGTCTGTTGTATCCGTATAATCATCCACATGATCATTGGAAGGATCACCATTGGCAAAGCGATCGGGTGTGATCAGGTAGATGACATCGGATGGTCCGAATCCTGTTCGCTCAGATGAGCCTGCATCCCTTTCCAGTAGTTGATAGGTGTATGAAGT
>JAGONC010000057.1 GCA_017993235.1 Lentimicrobiaceae bacterium | reverse complement strand
GAGCTGCCGTATCCGATTCGATGATAACGGACTGGTCTTTTCCGGAAATAAAGGCAGGGATGGTGAAACCGGGAGCGACGGGATAGCGTAACCGGTCAGGACTCTTACCGGTACCCAGTAACAGGATATCCTGGGTGTAATTATTAAAAATCCTTACCCGGCCAATATGCCCTTCTTTCTTTTCCATATAGGCCTTGACATACTGGGGTGGGTAAAGATCATTAAAGGCGGTATCATATTTTGTCAATATCCTGAATTTTTTCAGAAGCCCGGAGGCGTAATCCGGATCAGCACTGACCATGTCTTTGTACCGAAACAGTCTTTCACGGATTTTGGCGGCGCTGTTGAACAGGAACTCCCTGTCATACCGGTAGTATGGGAATTCCTTTCTGATCTGGCCTTCGTAATCGGTAAGCTGGCTGTCAATGGATTGTAAAAATTTCTTAATGAACTCTTCCGAGGAATATTTTTCAAGATACCGGATATAAAGTTTTACAAATTCCCGATCCTGAAACAGATAAAAAAGAATGAGCTGGTGGGGTTCAATATCGGATTTACCAAATCGATCGAATTCCCCTAAGAACGCCTGGTTGCCGATCGGCAATATCCGACCATGTGTGTATCCGTCAAAGACAATGGGTTCCAGTTTACAAAGGACGGGATTATAATACAGTCGTTGATTATGCCATGGAGTGGCATGCCAGGCTCGTGTTACGTCGCAGATAGCATAGTATCGGGCCAGTTTGTCGAGATCAAACAATTCCGATGCGGGCTGGAGGGTGTTTTTAAATTCATAAACCAGGTTCTGGGCAATAAGGAATTCGGCCATGAGGGCTGGGTCTCTCATGGTCCGGTTGACATTGAAGGGTTCGATGACCGATGTCTCGAAACAGGGAAGCATGTGATACTGTTTTGTCAGGAAGGCTACCTGCTGGATGGCCCAGAAGGCTTCCTCGGTCAATTTTAAAATTGGGCCTTCCCTGCGATTCCTGGATTCGACCAGGTGTTTTTCGAAATGCTCTTCATAGGCATACAGACCAAGGCTTCTTTCTTTGACGTAGACCGGGATGAATTCATACGAAGTGTTCAGGACATCCTCCTGATCGCACAGGCGGTGGGCGACCCATTCATTGAGAAAATCCCGGGCTGCAGGCGTTTGGATAGAAAATGTGCGCATGTGCCTCCAGCCGTATTCTTTTCCAAGCTTGATCCGGTACGACCATTTCTCACCGTACAGATGATCGAGCCAGTCGCCTTTCAGGCGGACCTTGGCTTCCATCATATCCCCGTTTTGACCGAAAAACAGGATCCCCGGAACCCAGGAGGAGGCATCCGTTTCGAGAACGCCCTGTTCGAAGGCCTTTATCCTGTCGCGCTGAAGGGTGATCATATCCACTGAATCAATGAACAGGCGCAGGGGGTTCTGGCTGTATTCAGGGTATTGTTTATTAGGTGAGGAAAAAATGTGCAGGTCGTCAAAATAGACCGTGGCCGTATCGGGATTCCAGACGTAGATGATCATTTCCGCCTCTTTGACCGTCGGGGGGATAAAGAATTCCAGCTGGATCAGCTCCCAGCCATTGGAGTCGATCTCCATCACGTTTCGGGAAGCCTGGTAAAAATTATTATCCAGGATATCGGCCACCAGAACGCCAGCATCTTTATTCCCTTTTTTCCATACCCGGAGATCAAAATACTCATTGGCCATAACAAGAGGAAGCGTGCATTTCAGGCCATACTGTTCCTTCGGCGTCAGCCTGATGGCATAGTTGCCGGAATGTGAATCCTGATCAGTGCGAAGATAGGCGCTGCCAAAATGATAACTGGTGTCGGATCCATAGAAAAAGCCCCCATCGGGTGTGATGCTCTCCAGATCGGTAACCACATCCCTGTCGGGAATGACTTTCTTTTCTTCCACACAGGTGGTTAGTAAAAAGATCATGAGAAGTCCTGCAACTGCAGGAAAGTGTCTTCTCATTTGATAAACCATGTGATAAGCTGGAAACATTATTATTTTTGTAATGAATTACCTTTACGCCCAGTGATTGCAAAAGTAATAATTTTTCCAAAAACAGGCTCTTTTCAACATGATCCCATGAATACAAAGCAAATCCATATTCCATTGATGCTTATCCTGCTCCTGGCTTTTTACACGGTGAATTTAGCCCAGGATGCAGGTGGCAATACCTATGGGGGTGTAATGAACGAACAGGGGATCCACTTTGACCTGACGGAAGATCATGGATTTATCCTTGTCGGCAATACGCAGAGCATGGGAGCGGGAAGCAATGGAAAAAATATATCGGACATCAGCACCGTGATCAGGGATTTTGTGTAAAAGAATTACCCGATGGATATATCATCACAGGACATTCCATGAGTTTCTCCGAGGATGGAGACATATACGTGATACGGACAGATGCCGAAGGGGAGTTGATCTGGGAAAAGAACCTGGATACCGACCAGATAGATTACAGCTATGGAATAACCCCTGCGCCGGATGGCCAGTTCATCCTTGCCGGAGTCAAAGGCGGATTTTATAATGTTGACCTGACCATCTTCAGGTTTCCGTATGCAGATGCTTTGATTGCGAAAATAAATGATCAGAGTGAGCTGGTCTGGCAAAAACTTTATGGGGGAGATCAGCATGATTGACAAGATCTGCATGCTACCAGGATTGTGGAACGGTCAGGTCATGGTTTCTTGCTGCTGAGCTGTTTATCCACCATCCAGACAGCGTCAAGGTGGATCATTTCGTCAACAGTTACGTTCCTTTTAACGGCTTTTTCCTTAATGAGTTCCATCCAATCCTTATTGTTGCGGATATTCCGTTCAGCTTCCGTGATCAGGGCTGCCCTCTCGCTGGCCGCCCTCCTGCCCTCTTCCGTGATCAGATCATACACGTGATCCGTAAATCCGAAATCAAATCTAGATAAAGTTGCGTCAGTAGCCATTAAAATGACAAAATCAGCTGACTTAAGTTCACTGGCGATATCCAGGTCTTTCACCATCTGATTGTTGGGATAGGGCCCGTGAGCTGCCTGAAAATAGTACCAGAATTTATCTCGGGCGTATATTTTCTGGGTGATGCCATCCCCATGTAGATTCCAGTAATAGCTGTCGGCGATGGTGATGACCACCGGTTTAAAGGTAGATGGATTTTCTCGGAAATAAAATTCAGGATACGGCATAGCGTAGTGGGGAACACCAAACAGCAGGTTCATCCCCCTGGCAATGTCCTCGTCCGGATCCCGCAGCACATTCGATAATTTCACCTCACTCCAGCCAAAATCCACCATTTCCTTACCTTTTACACGCTCCATATAATTCACAATGGAATCCATGAACAGGGCTGCGCCATAGTGGCTCCAGTGTATGCCGGTCTTCGGGTAAAGCGGATAAGGTGAGCTGTTCTTCATCTGTACGAACCAGCGGTTCGCATCCATAAAGCGGATCCCTTTCTCTTCCAGTCTCTTCATCAGGTATTCCTGGTTGGTGGTATCCTTTAGCCAGGGCTTGAATTTATCCGGAATGTATTCCGGGAAGAACGTGCCTTTGCCGGGCGCAAAGACCACCAGCAGCGTGGTTCCGGTCCGGTCAAGGCTGTCGCTGATGGCTTTCAGCTTCCCGGCATAACGGTCCCATTTTTCGGTTCCCGTAAACTCCCTTCCCAGATAGGCCTTGATGTAAAAAGCTTCATAAAGATATCCCTTTTTACCCAGGATGACATCCTGGGCCAATGCCATATTAAAACACGAAAAAGCGATCTGGTTGTTGATCCTGACCAGCAGGGGCCTGAACCCGAGGTGCTGCTCGTAATAGACATTGTAATCATCCTGAAACCTGCTATTAAAATAATCATGAAAGGAAAATGCCGGTTTTTCTTTAAGGACGTATGATCCTTCCAGTGGCTTCACCCTGAACACAGGCAGAAAATGCTGGCATAGAGGCAGGAAAAGCGTCACAACGATGACAACGTAGAGGATGTATTTTGCCCTTGCCATCGGATCAGAACCTAAAATAGATAAATGGATTGAAACCCTGTGAGGTAATGGAGCTGGCACTGATGACCAGTAATACCAGCCCAATGGCAGCCATTGCAAGGATGACCCTGTCTTTTTGTTCCCTGGCAAAAATCCGTACCTGCCAGGCTTCTATTGCCCTGACACCGCCGTAGAATGCAAACACGGCGCCCAGGACCAGCATGGCCCAGAACCGCGGATCAAAGGTGAGGGCAGGCGGGGTAAAATTAAAAGCGAACATTTGCTGCAGGTATGACCAGGCGGCAGTCAGGCTATCCGCCCTGAAGAGCACCCATCCGATCAGGGTGATGAGAAAGGTGATGACGATGCTGGGGATCTTTCCGATCTTTTTATAGACCTTCAGCAAAAACAGCCGGTCAAGGACAAGAAAAGTGCCGTGAAAGGCACCCCATACCACAAAATTCCAGGCAGCTCCGTGCCAGAGACCGGAAATGAGGAACACCAGCCAGAGGTTAAAATACATCCTCTGGGTGGAAACTCGGTTTCCGCCCAGGGGAATGTATAAATAACCTTTCATGAACCGGCCAAGGGTCATGTGCCATCGGCGCCAGAATTCAGAGATGCTCTGTGAGATATAGGGATTATTGAAATTCTCCGGGAATTCAAAGCCAATCATCCTTCCCAGGCCTATGGCCATATCGGAATATCCCGAAAAATCGTAGTAAATCTGAAATGCATAGGCTACGACTCCTATCCAGGCCAGGGGTGTCGACAGATCTGCCGGTGCCATCGCAAAGATTTTATCCACATATTCCCCGAGCACATTGGCGATCAGCACTTTCTTGGCAAGACCGATGGTAAACCGGAAGAAGCCGGTCAGCCGGTTATCCACTGTTTCATTGGCCCGGCGATCCGTGATCTGGTCGGCAACCTCAACATAGCGTACGATCGGACCGGCGATCAACTGGGGGAACATCAGGATGTACATGGCAAAATCCCCGACATTTTTCAACGGTGCATGCACATTCCTGTAAACGTCGATGGGATAGGTCATTTTCTGGAACGTGAAAAAAGAAATGCCAATGGGTAAGGCCACGCTGGTCCAGGCCAGCTCACCGGCACCTAAACCCTGAAGGATGGTATTCAGGTTTTCAACAAAGAAATTGGCATACTTGAAATATCCAAGCAGGGCAATATTGTGGATCACCGACAGGGTAACGATCTGTTTTCTTCTTTTGCCTGTGCTGTTGTGCATCCATTGAACCAGGTAGAAATCAAGAATGATGGATGCCAGCACAATGAAAATAAAGGTGGGCGCACCCCATGCATAGAAAAATATACTGGCGACGAGCAGGACGGTATTCTTATACCGCTGGTCGGTCAGATAATAAATCAGCAAAAAAAGGGGCAGAAAATAAAAAAGAAAAAGGCTGCTGCTGAATACCATATCCGTATCTGCTAAAACTCATCCTCGTTGTAACTACCCTGCCTGCCCGTACCATGAACTCCTGTACAATCGAGGTCAACGGAAAGTGGTTTCAGGGGTTTTTCAAAATCGCCGGTTGATAGATGAAGGTTGGGATCATTATAGATCTTTTTCATGTAGATTGCCCAGATGGGCAATGCCGTATTCGCTCCCTGTCCCAGCGTCAGTGTCCTGAAATGCGCTGCACGATCCTCACACCCGGCCCAGATGCCAGTCACCAGCTCCGGCGTCATGCCAATGAACCATCCATCCGACTGATTCTGCGTGGTGCCAGTCTTACCGGCAATCGGATTGGTAAATCCATATTTATACCTCAGGCGGATACCGGTTCCGGTCTGAACAACTCCTTTCATCAGTTCGATCATCAGGTAGGCCGTTTCTTCGCTCATGGCCTCATTGATCTGGGGGACAAACCGCTCCAGAACATTGCCATACCCGTCTTCAATGCGTGTAATGAAAATCGGCTCGATGTACATACCTTTATTCACAAACGTATTCAGTGCCCCCACCATCTCATAGAGCGAAAGGTCGGCTGATCCCAGGGCAATCGAATACACGGCCGGAATGTCGCTGGTTACTCCCATTTTCCGGGCAATGGTAATGACCGCTTCGGGTGAATAATTCTTCATCAGAAAAGCGGAGATCCAGTTATTGGAATGGGCCAGTGCTTCCTTCAGGCTGATCATCTGCCCGATCTTATATTTGGAGGTGTTTTGAGGAGCCCACAGGGTGCCGTCATACAGCGGAATGCTGTACTGAATATTCGGAATCTCCGTACAGGGTGCAAATTGTCCCTCCTGCATCGCCAGGGTGTACAGAAACGGTTTAAAGGTAGAGCCCACCTGGCGCTTTCCCACCGTAACATTATCGTACTGAAAATATTTGAAATCGGGTCCTCCGACATACGCCCTGACAAATCCCGTGTTGGGTTCCACGGACATCAGCGATGCACGGTACAGGAATTTATAATACCGGATCGAATCCATCGGGCTTATGATCGTATCAAAAGGACCATCCCAGGAAAAAACGGTCATCGGAACCGGGGTGTTGAAAGCCAAACGGATCGAATCATCCGGTTTTCCGGCCTGCTTCATTTGGCGATAACGGTCACTGCGGTACATGGCCTGCGTCATAAGCTTTTCGATCTCGATCCTGGGATCGGAATCGGGAAAGACAAAGGGAGCGTTGGGAATCTTTTTCCAATGTTTGTAAAAATCAGGTTGTATCGAACGGCTCAGATGCTCCCTGACGGCTTCCTCTGCGTACTGCTGTAATACGGAATTGATGGTGGTATAGATCCTTAGCCCGTCCTTGTACAGATTATAGGGGGTACCATCGGTTTTTTTGTGGGTTTCACACCATTCGTTCAGTCTGATCCGGATCATTTCCCTGAAATACTGTGCGATGCCGGAAGTATGATCAAGGATCATGTACTTTGACATATCGATGGGCAATTGCCGGAGAGAATCGAACTGTGCCTGGCTGATAAAATCATACTTGGCCATCTGGCCCAGGACGGTTTCCCTTCGCTGCGCTGCCCTGTCGGGGTGACGAACCGGGCTGTAATGGGAGGGCGCCTTCAGGATACCTATCAGCAGGGCTGATTCTTCAATGTTGAGATCAATCGGCTCCTTATTGAAAAAAGTCCGCGATGCCAGCCTTACACCAAAAGCCTGGCTGCCAAAAGAGACCGAGTTGAGGTACATCGCGGCGATCTCCTCTTTGGTATAATTACGTTCCAGTTTGGTTGCCGTAATCCACTCCTTCAGCTTGAAGAGCACCAGCTCGGCCTTGCTGATATTGAGCTTACGCGGAAAAAGATTCTTGGCAAGCTGTTGCGTAATCGTACTTCCTCCACCCCGGTCCTGTCCGGTCAATACACCAAATGCCACGCGGAAATTCGCTTTGAAGTCAATCCCTGAGTGCCGCGAAAAACGAATATCCTCTGTTGCTATCAGAGCATTGATCAGATGGGGTGAAATGGCGCGGTAGGCCACATTGGAACGGTTCTCGATGTAATAGGTGCCCAGGATCTGCTGATCCGCAGAAATGATTTCTGAGGCCAGATTGCTCTTTGGATTTTCCAGCTCGCTGAACGACGGCATAAATCCAAATCCCCCCAGCGAAATGATCAGAAAAAGCAGGAAAACGAAAACAAGAATAGAGGTATAAATAAGCCAGAAATTCCTGACCTGGGTGCGATAGTTTTTGGTCTGTTGCTTTGCCATAATATCGGGATTACCCTGCCGGAATTAGTATCTTTCAAGTCTGAGACCCACGTCGTGAATCCCTTTCAGCTGTTTCTCCCTCATGGCCTGCTCGATGCGGAACACATACGTTCCTTTTCGCGGAAGATGGATTCCCTTCCTGAACGTAAAACGGTGATCCTTTATTTTACCAAGGCCTCTACCCGTCCACTTTCCGGTCGGATCCGCCAGAATATACTCCACCGTATCGCAGTAAAGCTGTCCATCCGGAAAACGGGTCTGGACAAAAAAGAAAATGTTACTGAACGGATAATCATTGGTGTGCCGGAGATTTATGTAGAGATTGTAGATGGCTACCGTGTCGGTGATCTCCACCGGAAACTCTTTCCCATCCCTTGGGATCCAGCCATCCGGATTGACAAAGGCATACTGGTCATAAACCCGATTCCGGTCACAGGAAAAGAGGATCAGTGCCACGACACCGAAAATCAAATAAATATACCCCCTGTGCTTCATTCTTCCCTTATCCCTTATGCCTTATCCCTTATGCCTTTCAAATAACCACCGAAATCTCCTCCCCCATATCAAAACGCCTGACGTCATCCTGTCCGACCACGTTTTCAAAATCAACCTTTTGCTCTTTGATCATGGCAAAATCTTCCAGTTTTTCCGGAAAAATCCCCTGGAGGTTCTTTTCGATGATCTCGCGGACTTTATCAACGGGAATGGCTAAAACATTATTTTGATCCGCAACATAAGAATACCACATGACCTGGCTGAAAATATCGGTTTTCTGGTGGATGGCTTCTCCTTTTTTGGTCTTAAGGATGATCTCGCTGTTGGGGAAATGTTTCAGTGCATCGATATACACTTCATATTCATAGCTCAGGCAGCACTTGAGTTTGCCGCATTGACCGGCAAGTTTCTGCGGATTGGGTGAGAGTTGTTGAACCCTTGCCATGTTGGTACTAACCGACCGGAAGTCGGTCAGCCAGGTTGCACAGCAAAGTTCCCTTCCACAGGTTCCAATACCTCCCAGACGTCCGGATTCCTGACGAACACCGATCTGACGCATCTCGATCCTCACCTTGAAATTTTCGGCCAGCACCTTGATCAGTTCCCTGAAATCCACCCTTTCGTCGGCTGTATAATAAAAGATCGCCTTTGTCCCGTCACCCTGGTATTCCACGTCGTTAATTTTCATTTTCAGCCCGATCCGTGAGGCGATTCGCCGGGCTTTGTGCATGGTCTGGTCTTCGAGCTCAACAACGCTGATCCACTTTTCAATATCGGATATCCTGGCTTTGCGATACACCTTTTTGATGTCTTCGGATGAAGGATTGACCTTTTTTTTTCGCATTTGCAGCCGTACAACCTCACCCGCAAGGGTCACGATACCGATATCGTGCCCCGGTGATGCTTCAACAGCCACTATGTCACCTGACTGGAACCAGATGCCCGGAGGCATCTGGTAGAAATCCTTCCTGCTGTTTTTAAAGCGAACCTCAATGCAGTCAAATCGTTCCTGACGATCCGGAAGGATAATATCCTGAAGCCAGTCGTAGGAGTCCAGTTTGCTGCAGCCATGGGAAAATATGGCTTCATTCCTGTACTGCAATTGTGGAGGCTGACAGCATCCGCGTGTCAGAAAGGATTGACCGGGGTCATTCTTTGTCTGCTCTTCCATTGAACCACACTTAAGCGCACAAAGGTACAAATTAAACCGAATGTTCCTGTTCAGGCTTCATTTTTAGCAGCTTGCCCAAAATCAGTGAGAGATCCATGAACAGAAAGGAAGGATTTGCATTTCGTTCGATATGAAATAGTGCCCGATTGAGCTCCCCGGTAATGACCATCCCGTTTGAACGGTGAATAAACGGTGAAAAATTACTGGCAAACGCTTTTTCCTCCTGGCTGAGCCTTGACGGACCCTGTCCGGCATAGGGCAAAAGCAGGCACTCACGGATGAATCGGAGGGCATAGTGAAGAAAAGCCTTCTGCCTTTCCCGCCCCTGCGAAACTATATCCTCTGTAAATCCCGCAAGCCCCGACACCTTCTGCTGATAGCATAGGCGCATCCACTGTGCAAAACGGGTAAACAGACCGGCATCCACGGATTCGGTGATCATCCGGCCGGCCAGGATAAGAT
>JAGONC010000056.1 GCA_017993235.1 Lentimicrobiaceae bacterium | reverse complement strand
ATTTTCATCACTTTCCAACCGGCCATCCCACTAGTGCGGAGTCTCCGCTGCGCTTCAACCTGCAACCTGTAATCCCGCTTCGCGGGATCTCGCTGCGCTCGACCTGCAACCTGTAACCTGTTCCGCCATCACAGCAGCGACAGCTGCCCGTACTTCCCCGACAGGCGTTTGTATTTCTTGCTCCGCAGTCCAATGTATCCCTTCCTGAAAAAGATGAAGGTGTTGGTTCTGTCGAGTTTGAGGTTTGAGAGAATGTTCTTGTCGCTGGTATCCCTGTACTGGACCACGAAGTTGGTGACATCCGAGATATGGCGTGGTTCATTGAATTCCGACAGGTACTCGGTGACAAGCTCCTTGATGGTGCCTGTCTTGACTTCAGTCCATTTTTTCAGGGAATAGGTGCTGGTCTTTCCAATGGCAATGATTTTGTCGATGCTGAGTATGGAAGACCTCAGGGATTCAATGTTGTGGGGAGTTTTGGGGGTAATGACCAATAACTGCTGGTGAATATCCCTTAGCTGCATCGGTTTTCCATTTTTTTCCAGTATGTCAATGATGTACTCGGAAAGCTTAACCAGTGTATTCCGGGAAAACACCAGTTGATTTACACTGTCGACCTCAATTTGAAGTTCTACCTGGGCAATGTGAATGCAAATCGGTCTGATTCGTTCAACCAGCGTAGGATCATTTTCTTTCAGGAAGGCCTCCATGAACTTATCCAGGTCAAGCTTATAGGTCCTGTCAATGCGCTTATTGATCCGCTGATACAGATCATCATAAAAGGAGCTGAAATCAAAGGTGCGTGTACATTCATTTTTGATCAGGTAATAGTTCTCATAGAATGAATCCCTGTCCTGGAAGGTACTGTAACTTTTGGACAGGAAAATGGAAAAGGCGAGTGAATAGAATTTCGGAGTCAGCTCCAGTTCCTCCTTTGTATTGATCTTATCCGCAAATGCCTGATCAATCAGGATAAAATCATTTTTACTGTTCAGTTTATAGGGAAAATAGCTCCTCAGGTAGTCCTGCTCTTTGGTAAACCTCGAGAGAGCATCTTCAATCTTGTACGGGATAAGTTGAGAGATCTGCCTGATCCTTTCACGCGTAATGTGATACAGATCGCCGATGGACTGCAGGGTCATCTTTGCTTTGTCGGAAAAGAAACCAAAATTGTGTTCAAAGATGAAATACTCCCTTTCGTTAAGTATCTCTCTGAATATCAATAAGAAATACTTAAAATAGGGGAATCTTTTTTCCAGAAAGTCATTCCTGTACACTTCGGTTTTGGAAGAAGGTATTCCGAAATTTTCGAAACAAAAAAATTTGAATTTTTCAAACACATTGTCTTCATCGGTGATCTCCAGATCCTCAACATTCACCTGGTATTCATCCACATATTTTTTCGCCAGGGCGATCAGTTCAAGATTTGTTTTTTCGCCGCAGTTCCGGATCTTTTTAAAATCACCGTTTTTCAGGTAGTACAGGAGAATCTTATAGAGTGTTTCCAGTGAACCTTTAATACAAACGTTCTTGGTTCGTTCTGACAGACCGGAGAATTCCTGCAATTCTTCGATATGGTAGTTGGTCAGGTTCATAATCATAATGTTACTTCTTGAGGAGATTTTTAAAAAACTGGGTTTAAAATTCGGATACAAATATAATAAATATAAATGCTAAAAGCAAGAGGGTTTTTTTGTTAAAAACAATAAATATTTTTTTGATGGATCTGCAATTCATTGTAGCGGGTTTCTGAACGCAAAACAGACGATGGAACATGCCTGTGCAGCATTGAGGGAATTGGCGGCCCCAGAGGAATTACCAAAGGAATGCGGGAAGGAGGGGATGGTGAGTTTTACCTGGATAAAGGGTAACAGGTGTGGGGAGATACCGGTGGATTCATTTCCCAGCAGGATGATCCCCTGTTGTTCCAATCGGGTGGTTCGGATATCCGAACCATCGAGCAGGCATCCATAAACGGTCAGGGAGGGATTGTGGTTTCGCAGAAAGTCGCCCAGATCGGTATAATGCATCTGTACCCGTGCGATGGAACCCATGGTGGCCTGAACCACTTTAGGATTGTAGGCATCCACACAACCTGATGAACAGACGATGAAACGTATCCCGAACCAATCGGCCGTGCGAATGATGGTTCCCAGATTACCCGGATCGCGTATTTCATCGAGCATGAGCACGAGCTCTCCTGCCATTTCAGAGGATTCCATCAGGGTTTCCGGGATCTCCACCACGCCAAGAACCTCCTGTGGGGTGGTCAGAGAGCTGATCGCATTCATCTCTTTTTCAGAAACCGGTACACAGCGATCCGTGATGTCGCTGAGCTGATGCGCATACTTTTTCAACCACGACTGGGATGCATAGATCGTACGTATATTGAGATGGCTGTTCAGGATGTCGGTCACACTTTTTGTGCCTTCAACGGTAAATGAGCGGGATTCCTCTCTGAATTTTCTGATTTTGAGTGATCGCAGAAACTGGATGGTCGGTTTGGGGAGCATGGGAGTGTTTTTTCAAAAAAAATCCCGGTAGATCCATTTACGGTTTGTGATCCACCGGGATGCGTATTGGATAAGGAAATCTTATTCCGCAACAACTTCAAAGTTCATCTTGACCTTGATGTCTTTATGCAGATGGATCATGGCTTCATACGTACCCAGTTCTTTCACGCTATCTCCGTCAATACTGATCTTTTTCCTGTCAACCTCGACGTTAAACTGTTCCTTAATCGCCTCTGCGATCTGGATAGCGTTGACCGAACCGTATATTTTTCCGGTTGGGGCAGCCTTGGCACCGATTTTAACGGTTAGATTTTCAAGAGCTTTAGCAAGCGTGTCGGCTCCCTTTCTAACCTTATCCTCTTTAAAGGCTTTTTGTTTCTGCGTTTCCGCAACCATTTTCCGGTTCGGGTCGGTTGCCAGCACTGCAAGACCTTTTGGAATCAAATAGTTACGTCCATATCCATCTTTAACATGGACGATTTCGTTCTCATAACCCAGGGCGGGTATATCTTTTTTTAAGATAACTTCCATGACATCCTCCTTATTTTAAAAGATCTGCAACATAGGGTAACAGCGCAAGATGCCGGGCTCTTTTTACCGCCTGGGCAACTTTCTTCTGGTACTTGGTGGAGGTGCCGGTGATTCTTCTGGGTAGAATTTTACCCTGTTCATTAACGAACTTCAGCAGGAAGTCGGCATCTTTATAATCAATGTACCGGATTCTGTTCTTCTTGAAACGGCAATACTTTTTCTTCTTGATATCAACCGCGATGGGGGTCAAATATTTGATTTCTGAATTTCCCTGATTCGTCATTTCATTCAATGTTAGTGGTTAGACGTCAATTTTTTCTTCCGTTCTGGAAACATCGGCTTCTTTCTTACTGCGTCTTTTTTCATTATAAATGATGGCATGTTTGTCAAGTCTGACCGTAAGAAAACGAATCACACGTTCATCGCGTTTGAAAGAGGTTTCGAGCTCCTTGATGATGGATACATCACTTTTGAACTCGATCAGGTGGTAAAATCCGGAGGATTTTTTCTGAATGGGATATGCCAGTTTACGCAATCCCCAGTAGTCTTCATGGACGATATCCGCTCCTTTTTCTTTGAGAAAGCTACTGAATTTAAGTACCGTTTCCTTCATCTGTTCTTCAGATAAAACGGGAGTCATAATGAAAACGGTTTCATACTGGTTTATCATCTTCAATAATTTAGATTAAGTGATAAGCTGTTTAAAAATGGAGTGCAAAGGTAGGAATAATTCATTAAATAACAAACCGGGAAGAAATTTTATCCCAAAGTCTCCAGTGTTTTCCTGCAGATGAATGAGGCTGCATCTCCATCCCCAAAGATGGGAGGGAATGACAGGGAAGGGGAGGATCCCAAGAGCCGGAAAGCCTGGATGATTTTATCCGGATCGGCATCGGCCAGGATTGCTGAGCGCACATCAACGATTTCCTGCCATTCAGTTTCAGCCCGGAGTATGATACAGGGTTTTTGGAAAAAGTAAGCTTCCTTTTGAACTCCCCCTGAATCCGTGAGGATCAGCCTGGCATTCTTTTCCAGCATCAGCATATCAAAATAGGAAACAGGACCGGTCAGGATCAACCGGTTGTTGTGGCTGAGTTCAAACAATAATCCATCTGGCAGGGAACGCTTCACATTCATTGCAGTCCGGGGATGGAGCGGTAGAATGGTTTTGATCTGTTCTTCCCGGGCAATAACAGAAATGGCTGTAAAAAGGTCCTTCAGTCGCCGGGGATCATCTGTGTTTTGAGCCCTGTGAATCGTAGCAAGCACAAATTCACCCGGATTCAAACCATGTTCTTTCAGGATGGCTGATTTTTTTCTGGCAAGCGATTCAAAGTAAAGACAATTATCGTACATCACATCTCCGCAGTGGTAGATCCCGGGATGGTCAATAGTATGAGCTGATTGGAGGTGGTGTACCAGTCCTTCCCTTTCCAGGTTATGCATGCCTGTCAATGTCGGAGTGAACAGCAGGGTGGAGATATGATCGCACAGGATCCTGTTGATCTCTTCCGGCATGGTCTTATTGAACGATCGCATACCGGCTTCGATATGGATGACGGGGATCTGGATTTTGGCTGCAGCCAGTGCGCCCGCAAGGGTTGAATTCGTGTCACCGTAAACCAGTACCGCATGCGGAGCTGACTTCTGCAGTTCGGATTCCAGCCGGCTGATCATCAGAGCTGTCTGTTTACCGTGATGATGTGAACCCACCTCCAGGTTGATATCGGGGAGGGGTAACCGGAGTTGTTCGAAAAAGACCTGAGACATCTGTTGGTCGTAGTGCTGACCCGTATGGATGATGCATTCGGTAATCTGCCGGGGGAAGGTTTCCCGGATCGCCCGGCTGATAGCAGCAGCTTTTATAAATTGAGGTCTGGCCCCGATGACGGTGGTGATGCGCATCATGTCATCATATTCTCATCTGCAAAGCTAAAATAATTCTCCTCACCGATTATGATATGATCCAAAATTTGAATATCCAGCAGTGTTCCTGCATGGATCATCTTTTTAGTAAGGGATATATCGGCCTGGCTGGGTTCAACATTTCCGGAAGGATGGTTATGGCAAAGGATAATGGCGGAGGCATGGCGATCGATCGCCACTTTGAAGATCCTCTTGGGATCCGCCACGGTACCAGCCGTTCCTCCTTCGCTGATCTTTTCCCGGCCCACGATTTTATTGGCGCGGTCGAGAAGCAGCAACCAGAAACCTTCATAGTTCTTCTCGGCCAGCTCGACCTGGAAGAGCTCAAATACATCCCTGCTTGATTGTATCTTTTTTCGCTGGATCACTTCGGATCCCCTGCGCCGCCGGCCAAGTTCAAGTGCTGCGATGATTGTAATGGATTTTGCATGCCCGATGCCCTGGAATTTAACCAGCTCACCCACCTGAAGCTTGGATAGTTCGATCAGGTTATTTTGGGTCTCGGTCAGGATCATCTTGGCAAGATCCAGCGCAGAGTGATCCCTGGAACCGGTTCCGATTAGAATGGCCAGTAATTCTGCATCGCTAAGGGTATGCTTGCCCTTGAGCATGAGTTTTTCACGGGGCCGGTCATCCTCTGCCCACCGGCTGATCGGTATGTGTTTCATCTGGTTTCTGTTTTTACTAGTTAATACGGAAACCAGGCAAAATGTGACCCACCGGAATGGAATTTCCATTACCGAATATACGAAGTTGAGGTAGAAGGGTAAGGTGAAGGAGATTTATGAAAGGAAGTGTGAAGGATGAAATCCTGATAAAATGTTCGTGTTAATTGCACAGTCTATTGCAAAGCATTGACCTGTTTTGTAAGGCTGGATTTAAGGTTGCCGGCCTTGTTCTTGTGGATCAGGGAGCGCTTGGAGTTTTTGTCAATCAGGCTTAACAGGCCGGGAAGCTTTTCCAGGGCCAGCTTTTTGTCGGTCAGGGCACGGAAATCCCTGACGGCATTGCGCATGGTTTTGGAAAAATAACGGTTGTGAACCCTTTTTGTTTCGGTCTGGTGGATCCTTTTCAGTGAAGATTTATGATTTGCCATACATTGTTCTATTAACGGTTTGTTGTAGCCCGTAGGGGAATCGAACCCCTGTTACCAGGATGAAAACCTGACGTCCTAACCCCTAGACGAACGGGCCGTTTTGTTCATTTCAAAAACAGGAGTGCAAAGGTAGGAATATTTTTTTAACGACAAAGAAATTTTATTTGAAATTTTATGAGCATTTGATCTCAAACCCGCCAACTGCCAACCGCTTAGAGCTTGCTTGAATCAAATTCCTCATGATCCCCCTGGAATCGGAATCCCAGTCGTTTTCCGGTTCGGGTGAGCATGCTGTCGAGTGCGGTGCGCATTTCTTCGACTGTGACCTCTTTGACCGCATCGAACGGCGGTGTCAGCAGGTCGAAATTGATGGTGTACAGGATGGATGATTCAATGATCTGCCGGGCCGCTTCCCTGTTCATGACCGCATTGCCGAAATTATTGAATAAAAAACCGATTTCCCGTTTCCCCTCGATGAAATAATGCATGTCCTTATTGATGAATACCCTCCCGATCAGGTAGCCTAGATCGTTGATGCGGTTATACTTAAACGAATCCGCCAGAAAATTGTAGATGTTGATCACTCCGCAGAAGGAACGCTCAGTATCCTCTTTCACATAGGGTGTTTTCATCACTTCATGATACCGGGAGAATTCAAAGACGTTGGTATGCATGACAAAGAGAAGAACATCCCCCGCAAATTTCAGCTCCATCTGAAATTCGCCCTTATCCGTGAATTCAAAAGGTACAATGGATTTATCACGGCTGGTTTTCCGGGCATAATCCTCCGCCATTTCGCGGATGATGGTCTTGAACTCCTGAAACGTCTGGCAGGTATTGCGGTACACCTGCTGCTTCAGCGCTCCTTTCCGGATCAGGCTGCTGAACACCTCATCGTATCTACCTCGTGTGGTCATGATGGTTTATGTTGTGGAGTCTGCCGGAAAACCGATTCCGGCATTCCTGGTTTATTCAAAGGTAAAGGAAAGCTGGAACATCTTGGATCGCAGCTCCTTGATCGAGTCGGTATACAGGTTGTCCTCCCTTTCCAGGATATCATTGAATCCATAGGACATTTTTATTTCTATTCCGAATTTGAAGTAGGCGGTATAAAAATCACATCCGACACCCACCTCGCCCAGCAGATCACTTTTATTCAGTTTAACATGCTTATTGGTGCTGCTGTCTTTCATTTTTTTTGACTCTTTGGCCAGATCCAGGGTATATTTCGCTCCTGCCAGGACATAGATCCTGGTATTCTGAAGCCGCATGGCCTTATATTTTATATGGAGAGGGACTTCAACGAGGGTGGAAAATATTTTCTTATTGATCGTGTCCATGAAAAATAAACCAGGATCTGTGTACCTGTTGTTGCGTTCTGTATAATAGATCAGGTCTCTTTCCCCGAAGGCCAGACTGGGGATCAATCTCAGGTCAAAATATTCCCCAAGCCGGAGATTGGAAACTATGCCGATGGTAAATCCCGGGTAGTATTTACTGGCAATCGAATCAATCCTTGCCCTGTCAGCTTCTTCCAGGTCAGGGATGTAGGATTTTGGGAACCAGACAGTGTCAATACCTTGAATAGGCTTAACGCTGAAGAACATCTGGTTCATGCCCAGAACAAATCCAAAATGGTAGGGAGCATAATCAAATTTTTGCAGGTTGGGAACTTTATTCACCTGGGCCATCCCCTGCAGGGTGAACAGTATCAGCAGAATCAGAATTCGGATGGATATGGGCGTTGCAACCTTCAATGATGCGAATTTGGGTTCCTTTACAAACGGCCGGCGAACAGATTTATTTTCAATGAGGGCGCAAAGGTACAGATTTCAGGTAAATTACTGAATCATGTCCAACATTTCCTTCATTAATTTTGTCCGGTCGATGGGTACAACGCCAATGGATTCGCAGACCAGTCCTCCGGCGAGATTGGAGATCGTAGCAATCTCAAGCGGGGACATTTTCATGGCCAGGCAAAGTGCAGCTACGCTGATCACTGTGTCGCCGGCACCGGAAACATCGGCAATGGTTCTTACGTAGGCCGGGACCGAATGTGTAATGTAGGCATGTTCACCCATCCTGGAACTGATGAATACGCCTTTTTCGGAAAGGGTGACCAGCATATGGTCGATCCCCTGATTTTTCTGGAATGTCTGGACAGCTTCGCGCAGGTGATCGGTATCGTCGGGATCGAAATCAATCTTTAATCCTTCAATGAGTTCCTTCAGGTTTGGTTTGAAAAGCGTGACGTTCCTGTATTCGTTGAAATTCCGTTTTTTGGGATCGATGGCAACCGGAATATGCAGCTCTTCTGCCCGTGCGGTAATTTTTTGAATCACTTTGGGAGTCAGCACTCCCTTATTATAATCCTGGACGATGATGATATGGATAGGATACGTCTTCAGCAGGGTGTTAAAGCGACCCAGCAGTTCATCCGATTCCCGGGTGTTGAGCTCGGTATCGGTTTCCTCGTCCACCCTGAGCATCTGATATTGATTTCCGATGATCCTGAACTTGGTTGTGGTAATGCGTTTCCTGCTTTGGACGATTCCTGTGGTCAACAAGTTTTCCTTTTCCATCAAGTGGATGAATTCGTCGGCCTTGCTGTCGTTTCCAATGACGGAGCATAAAATGGGCTTGCCTCCCATAGCGTTGATGTTCAGGGCAACATTGGCCGCTCCTCCCAGCAGGCTTACCCTTCGGTTCACTGTCACGATGGGCACGGGTGCTTCGGGTGAGATTCGCTCAACCTTTCCCCAGATGTAGGCATCGATCATGACGTCGCCGATGATGAGCACATTCAGATCGGCGATATGGGAGAAATATTTTTTAATCTCATTTTCTCTCAGCATAGGAACAGATTGAGGATTACCGGTTCTTTAGTTCAGTTCATTAACAGCTGTTCTTAAGCGTGACATGGCTTCCAGCAGCCGGTCGGTCGACGTGGCATAAGAGATCCGGATGCAGTTGGGATCGCCGAAGGCAGTACCCGGAACCATGGCAATGAAGGCTCGGTCGAGAAGATAATTGCACAGGTCGTCACTGCTATTGATCTGATAGTTCCCGCATCTTTTCCCGAAAAGTTTTTTCACATTGGGAAAAACATAGAAGGCTCCCCCCGGTACATTGGTCTGAAATCCTGGTATTTCGGCAAGTTTGGCAATCACCAGGTCCCGTCTTTCCTGAAAAGCCTGGATCATCATGCGAAGGTCCTCACTGTCCTGGGGATCCGTCAGCAAAGCCCTGACGGCGGCCCGTTGAGCGATGCTGCTGGCACCGGAGGTCATCTGACCCTGCAATTTATCGCAGGCGGCGGCAATTTGGCGCGGTGCACCCAGGTAACCCAGCCGCCAGCCGGTCATGGCAAAGCCTTTGGAAACACCGTTCACCGTGACGACCCTATCCCTGATGAAATCAAACTGGGCCATGCTGGCACGCTCACCTGTGAAATTAATGTGTTCGTAGATCTCATCTGAAATGATATAGATCTCCTCATGGCTGGAGAGAACTTTCGCCAGCGCCTGGAGTTCTTTTTTTGTATAGACGGATCCGGACGGATTGCATGGACTGGAAAAGATCATCAGACGGGTTCGGTCAGTGATGACATGCTCGATCTGCCGGGGAGTAACCTTAAAATCATTTTCAATCAGGGCCGGAATGTAAACAGGGGTGCCTTCCGCCAGCTTTACCAGCTCGCGGTAACTGACCCAGTAGGGAGTGAGGAGCAGGACCTCATCTCCCGGATTAACCAGACAAAGCACGGCATTGGCG
>JAGONC010000055.1 GCA_017993235.1 Lentimicrobiaceae bacterium | reverse complement strand
CGTTGTTTGTTCATTGGGAAAATGGTTGGTTACCGTAAAGGTTGTGATGAAGAGCCGTATGATGGGAGACTATCACGTACGGTTCCGTGAGAGGCTGGGGCTGAAATGCCCCGGCCTACTCGACGACACTTTGACATTTTGTCCATTTGACTATTTACCAGCCGTAGCGTGAGCGGAGGCAGGTCATCCCGACGGATCCAGCCCCTATCCCCTGACCCCTTTCCCCACTCGGGGAAAGGGGAATTTCAGAAAAAAGGTGCGCAACAAATGGGTTTCTCTTCCTGAAAAGCCCATTCCAGAGCTCCAGCATCTGGTCAATATCTGCATCACTTTTAATGTATTTCTGTAGTGTCGTGAGCTTCTTATGACCTGTTATTTTCATTATCTGATGATAAGTTAGGCCTGCGTCCGCCAACATCGTGGCCAAAGTCCTTCTGGCTGTATGAATATGAACCATTTCATATTTCTTTTTGTGTTCCCGTACCGGTACACCCTGTTTTGTGTATTTTTTTTCAACCAGTATGTTCATGCTTGGAATTAATTTACAAATCTTCTTAATTTCTCTCAGGACAATGGTTTCATGTACCAATTTTGGAAACTGGTAATCGTACTTGGCGCAAATTCTTTTTATTGCATCAAATGCGGGTATCTGACATTCTTCACCGGTTTTGGCGGATCTGAATTTGAACGATCTTGTTGTTGGATTTACCACGGCCAGCAGGTTCTTGAAATCTCCTTTTCTCACCCCGCTCCATACATATAGGATATACTGGTCACGCACCCGATCCCAGAACTTGTTATGGCTTAAATCCAATTTTTCAAGCTCTTCGAGCTCCTCTATTGTAAACACCACCACATCGCTGTCTTCAGATGATAACACCTTTTTATACTTCTTGAATGGATTATAGGGTATGAGGTCTTGATTTACCGCCAGCTGTAAAAATGATTTTAATGTCTTCAACCGGCTATGGATCGTGTTCTTGGCCATTTCTTTTTCGTTGGTAAGAAAATTTTCAAAATCATCGATCATTTTGATGGTTGTCATATCATCCAAATACAGGTTTTTCCGTTTTTAGAATTTCTGAAAATCCTCCAGCGCCAACATCAAAGAGTAATAACAACTGAATGTCTGCGGGCTGAACTTTTGCCCACGACATAACTCCCGGCCATTCACCCTGCGTTCGGTTATTTCTTTTATATAATCCACAAGTTTCACCCTCTTGTTCAACAGGAAATAGTCCGCTGTGGATTTATTTGACCGTAGAAAATCCTTAAACTCGGTCTGGGTGGGATATCTTCTGTGGTAGCGGTAGTATTCCGCATAGAAATTTTCAATGGTTTCCTTTAATCAGAAAAAAAATTTTGGCCGGAAATTCTGAAAAATGGAAAACATTATAAGTCATCTTTTTTATCATTGTTTTTCGATCCTACTCGGCGGAAAATATCTGGCCACGCAGCAGTTGACCATTGCCCTATATATTAAGCTCATTGGAGAGAAGCTTCTGTTAGGAGTTATTCAGTCCACGACGGAGAATGCCGCAGCATTTTTTTGGCCCCGGTCAGAATGGGTTATATGGGTTATGATTTAGTACCCCAAAACTCCTCACCACCAAAAGGATAATGATATGTTAATGCCTTCCCTTTTACATATCCATACAAATGCACAACCGAGAGACTCCAAGGATTCACAATGGTTTTATCTAATTCAACAATACTATCACCATAGAAAAGATGTACATCGTTAATAGTGTCTATTTTCCCCGGATAATTTATGATTAAATAAACTGAAGCTGATCCATCAGGTTTGGTCAGTTGTTCGAAAATTTGGGTTGTGCCTGGCACGGTGTCTTCCCTATAAACAGAACCATCAAAAATCAAATGTGCAAATGAACCAGAGTAAACACCTACAGTTAAAGCTATAAGATCAACTGGTGAATCTGTTTCGTCTTTTTTACACTCCTCAATTGTTAATCCAAAAACCACAATGAGCAACAAAATGAATTTCGTTTTCATAGTTTCTTGAATGTATGATATAACATCATTCCCTAAGGATTTCTAAAATTATGAAAAAAAGAGATGAAAATCAACTCTTTAACCGGGTTTCTTGATGGAGATGGTTTGATAAAAAAGTATGGCGTCCAAAATGGAAGATTTGGATTTATATGACTAAAAGGAATTATTATGGGTGGTAATGATGTGATGGGTATATGATATAAATGACACCTCCTATAAATTAGCCCAGTGTCACCAGATGAAAGATATTGTCAAATGAATGGGTAGATACCTGTTCCACATTTTCGTTCATCCAGGCTCGTCTGGTGAATTCCCAGCTATGATATATATCGAAGGTGATTAAAATATACCCACTCTGTTTTTGGTTCGAGCCACATAAGCTACTCTCCAGTCGAATAGTTTACCAAACCATTTTTGAAGTGTGCTCAGCTTTACCGGATAATAGTAATCTGATTCAAACCATCCGTTTTTCAGATAATAAGCATAATCACGATTGGTTTCATCGAGCATTATTTTCATGCTGGATCGGGCCATTCTGAATAAAAACAATTTAATAACGGATGGGGCTGGATATTTACTTTTCATCAATCTTGCATAGAACCTTTTGCTCTGCCGCTCTATTATTTTATCATTCTTTTGCTTCGTTTTTTCAGGAATTGGTACTATGGTCAGTATGCAACAGCCTTTCACGACATTGAATCCTAAGCCAAAAGCAACGAAATCCAGGTACTTTACAATCTTTTTGCCTCCATAAATTCCTTCATTGACAAGGCTCGTGGCTGTGATTCCAAAAAACTGCGGACGATGAAAAACATATCCAAGCCTGTCAAGGAATATCTTCATCCAAGCCGATACCTGGAAAGAGTAATTGGGAGAAGCGAAGATAACGCCATCGGAATTCATGATTTTTCTGATCAGAAGATCCCTGTCGTCTTTAAGCGGACATAATTCTTCACCCTTATCAATGCATAATCTGCATCCTTTGCATGTTTCCAGGTGATAATCATTTAGCTGAACAATTTCATAATCTATATCTCCGAGTGTTTGAAGATTCTTTAAGAATTGTTCTGTGGCATCATAGGTATGCCTCTTCTGGGCGTTTCCGACAAATGCAGTGACTTTCATTGCTTCAGTATTAAAATAATTCTTTAAATTCACCAATAAAAGTAACAATCCTTTGAACTATTAGCAAATATTTTAGGGAGTATTTGCTCCTCTTTCCGCCACTCTTGATCTGGTGACAGAGTAATTGTAGATCATTTCAATGGATCAATTACTTTTTCAGAATTCACCCTAATAATATCATATACCACCTCAGGGTAACAAATCTTAATCTCAAATATGCTTATAACTCCATCCTCGTCTTGGGAATGCTCAATCTTTATGAATTCATAAACAAAGAGTTTATCCAAAATGGAATTGAAGTATTGCTCAGGAGAATTTTTATAGCGCTTATTTTCATATTCGCCGCCCAAAAACCATTCATATAAATCATCATCTGTCATCAGAAATGAATGCTTCTCAAGGTTGTACGCCATACCAACAAAACGGGTACATACCTGTCTTTCGTCCTTATCCAGCAGGTCGTACTTGGATTTAAAGGACATTAATATTTCTGAATTCCCGACATATTGGCTGCGATCTTGAATTTCATGATATCGTGGGAACCGCTCGGGCTCATTGTGATAGAATTTGGATTGGGTATGATCATCAACATCGATATTTAAAACATAGACATTTCCTTTATCCATCATTTGGTCAAATCCCCGTTGAAATTCCATCATACTGCAGAGGTATTGAACGACGCTGTGTCCAAATTTCCCGAGCTTGATCTTGGGGCTAAACCGATCATGCATAACCTCATTATATAAGATTTCCCCCATCGTCTCCCATTCATTGGAATGCTCAATATATTCTTCGAGCGTTTGTTTTAAAAAATCCAGATCAACAACAAAATCAAATCTGCCATAATCTCTGTGCCTATCTGTGAAGGTGACATAAAGAAAAACATAGGGCTTATAAGAACCCTCTTTTGAATTACTAATTGAATGTTCCATAATCTCATTTTAAAAATATAACCTTTTCATTTGATAATACCAAATTTTTGTTAAAATGTTTTTTCAGCTAACGCTGATTTGAGGCGGGATTGGGGAGGTTTTTATATAACCTAAATTGTATATATAAGGTAACACTCCTATTTCTTCATCCGGTGAGCAGTGGCAACACCGGATTGAAAATGAATGGTGGATACGACCAAAGAAAATGGCGTGATTTGGGCCAACCGGATTACCTCTGGTGACATACCAGCGTATTCTATAATACCCAAACTTGATGTCATAAAATGATGAACAAAAAAGGGAGGGGGGTGGAGCGGAATTGGGGGGAGGGTTTGGGTTTCTATTTCCTTATAGTTGGAATGGCATATCCCAAAATTCAAAATTCAAAAGGAAAAGAAATAAAGAAGGAAAACCAGAACCATTTGATGAAGCCGGTCGTACTCGCTGCCGCTCGTGGTTGGAGTGATTTTAATTAGATGTAATTGCTAAACTTGACCTGACACCTGGGGTAATTTTTTAGTTAATAAAATTAGACATTTTCACTTCCTGATGTTGGGCTGGAAAAAATTCGTCCAGTTGTTTCTCTTTTGTCAGGTGGACGGAGTCCAGGAATAGTCGATTAATTGCTAGATTGAAAAATTTTATTTATATTTATGGGTTTGATATGTTTTTGTGACCGCTGCCAAGCATTTTTTCGGAAAACAAACAATTTGCCAAACTTATATAAGTGCAGAGAATTACTTGACTCAAAGAACCAATCCTATGAAAACACACGGAATTCTTCTCAAAAGACTGATCGTCGCGGCCCTGTGCGTTTTGTCAATTACAGCTTTTCCCCAGGCCGATGGCTGGCAGTGGCAAAATCCTTACCTTCAGGGGAACGACCTGAACTCGATCGTAATGAACGGCTCCATCGGATGGGCGGTCGGCGCCATGGGCACCGTGATGAAAACAACCAATGAAGGATTTGACTGGGAACTGGTCGATTTGGGGACAAGCGAGAATTTTAGCAGTATATATATGGATGGCGTTTCCGGACGGGGATGGGTTATCAGTTATGAAGGTTCAATTTATTATACCGATAATGGCGGGGATTCCTGGGTAAAGCAAAGGAGCGGTACAACTGAAATACTTAGTTCTGTCACGGCAATACAGGGGGATTGTCCCTGGATCTGCGG
This sequence comes from Lentimicrobiaceae bacterium, assembly GCA_017993235.1. Taxonomy (GTDB): domain Bacteria; phylum Bacteroidota; class Bacteroidia; order Bacteroidales; family JAGONC01; genus JAGONC01. Next base: position 4,938 of record JAGONC010000055.1, on the reverse strand, counting down.
CAATGATATCATCCTGCACAGTCATGATCATGGTGAGACCTGGAACAGGATAAATAGTGTTTTTCATTCTTATTTCTTATCCATCGATCTGAGGGACTGCGATGAAGCCTGGATCAGCGGATTGCAGGGCATGGTGATCAGCACCAGCGATGATGGGGTAACCTGGCAATCGCATCCCTCATCCACGTCAATTCAGTTGTTCTCCATTGATATCGTTGATAATGGAGACTATCGCGCCTGTGGTTATTCCGGCACTATTATCAAGTCTTCTGATGGTGGTGACACTTGGGTGAAGTAGCATGAACAGACTTTCCTTTACCTGTACGATGTGGATACAAAGGGCATCGGCGGCCCGGCCTACGCTGTCGGTGGTGACGGCACCATCCTTGAAACGCTCGACGGCGGTAGCACCTGGAATAAACGGGAGTCAGGTGTATTTACGTACCTGAACGACGTTTGCTTCCAGGCCCTGATGCACGGGGTTTACGCGACCGGATGGTACGGGATCATCTTAAGGAAGGAAGATGAAGAAGGCGCAGAATTTGAGATCATGAACGAACGCCCGATCCATTTTATGATGGGGCTCGATTTCATCGACAAAAACACCGGCTGGGCGGTAGGGGGAAAAGAAGTGGATGATGATACCGTAGAAGGGATCATTTTATGCACCACTAATGGCGGGGAAACCTGGGAAGTGCAGAAGATCCTGCCTGATCCCTTATACGGAGTCGACTTTATCAATGAAAACGAAGGCTGGGCAGTGGGCGGCAACGGGGCGATCCTCCATACTGTGAATGGCGGTCAGAACTGGGCTGCACAAACCAACCCGATCCAGGGCATGATGACCGCTGTGTTTTTCATCGACGAGGAGGAAGGATGGATCGTCAGCCGGGATAACTGGGGCGAGATTGTCCATACGACCAATGGCGGCGGCACCTGGACCCTGCAGACGGATCCTTCGCTCAATCCGTTCAACGATGTTTTCTTTATCAATCCGGATACGGGCTGGGTGGTCGGCATGGATACCACGCTTTTCCGGACCTATGATGGCGGGCAAACCTGGCTGAATTGTGATATCGATGTTTACAGCAATCCTTACCTGAGATCGGTTCAGTTCATCGATGAAATGAAAGGCTGGGCAGTGGGGACGGGAGGAGCCATCCTGATATCCAACGATGGAGGTGTCACCTGGCAGGAGATCGTAACCGGATTCAACGAACTGCTGCAATCTGTTTATTTTACCGATCCGCTCAATGGCTGGGCCTGTGGGACCGATGGCAACATCCTGCGCACCATCGACGGGGGCTATAACTGGTTTCAGCAATACAGCGGGGCCGAAAGGTATTTCACAGCGATCTGCTTCGCTGATCCGTTGAATGGCTGGGTTGCCGGAGAGGGTGGGATGATCAAACGGACTACCAATGGAGGCTTCTGGAATGAGCCGGGTGTGTTCCACAACAAATGGATGGATAAGCCAATCCAGGACAACACCGAAACAAAAGATACGATAACGGTGAAAGTACTGGATTTCAGGGAAAGCGGCTATGAACTCACCGGACTGGAGCTTATGCTCGACTCAGTCATCCACTCGCGGGTAAGTGACCTGGTGATCAGCCTGACGCACGAGAATGTCACGGCCACGTTCGTGAGCCAGGTCAATGCACCGGGAGCGAATATTCTCTGGATGCGGCTCAAGGATGACGCCACAAAGCAGATTGCCGACGGCGCCGCTCCATACTCCGGTAATTACAGGCCGTATACACCGCTCGGCACATTTAACGGGCTGGATCCCGACGGGGAGTGGATCCTGACGATCCGCGACAATCAGGATGGACACACCGGGATGCTGCGCGCCTGGGGCATCAAGCCGCTGTTTGAGATGCCTGTGGGCGTCGATGAACGCCGGCCGGAAAAACAAAATCAACCCATCACTTTATTGCAAAATATCCCAAATCCGTTCTCAGGTACGACCCGCATCAGCTGGACCAGCGGGGAGGCGGGTGCGACTACGTTGAAAATATACGACAACGAAGGCCGGGAGTTGGGTACCCTGCTGAATCGATTCATGCCTGTTGGCCGGCATTTCGTTGATTTTGACGGCTCGATGTTCAGCCCCGGGATCTATTATTACCGGCTTCAGGTGGGAAATGCCGTCTCTCCAAGGAAGTGTGTTATTATGTAACCGAAACTTTTCATTCTTTAGGCACAGCATTGAATAATTCGAGCAGTTCTCTTTGCTTTTTGGTTATTTCCGAGTAGAACACTTTACCATCTTCGGTAACCACCGCTTTGATCTTTTCCAGTTGCAGCATCATCTTCTCAAAGTTATAATCCTTGAGTTTATCCGTCTGCTTCAACACATTCATGATGTTCATGCGAATGATCAGCGCCAACAGGCTTACAAACATCAATCCTTTGAGCGTTTCATCCTTGTGAGCATGAGGTGTGGAAAATTCCAGGTCATTCTTCAGGATATTAAAGCTTCTCTCGATCAGTTCTTTTTCTTTGTAGGCAGCCAGGCATCCATCCCAGGAATACTGACCCTGATAGGCAATCAGGAACAATCCCCGTTTGTTAAGCCTTCGGGCGACTGCTTTCTCTTTGATCTGAACGGTTATTTTTTCTGGTGCGATGTGGATGGTAAAATAAGTAGAAAGGTTACCCATCAGTTCCTGCACCTGGGCTTTGACCTGCTTATGGATCGTTAAGCCTTCGATCTGTTGTTTGATGCTGAACAGGCGCTTGTAAAAGCTGTCTTTTTCCTGCTGGGCACGCTGGGGATTATAATAACAATAGCCCTTCAGAACATGAGGTCCCACGGGAATGTCCGTTTCTTTGACAAAAATGATCTCATCGTGGAATTTCATCAGGTAACGGGGCTTTTCAATGTCCCTGCCCAACTTTCGGATCAATTTGTCAATCAACCGATACCGCTCCGGTACCGCCATGACAAAGTCTGCGTAGTTCTCCAATAGCAACCCGATATTAGCAATGCTGAAAAATCCCCTGTCCAGAATCAGGGTGAAATCCTTCACCCCCAGGGCACGCAGCTTTTTCACCGTATTGTCCAGTGTGGTGATATCACTGATACCGCCCGGGTAGATCTCATATCCCAGCGGTATACCTTCTGCCTTATCCAGGATCATCGACAGATTGATCTGGGGCAGGTCATACTGATCCCGGTTATAACCCCATTCCAACAGACGAATCAATTCACTGTAGGAAGAAACCGATGTGATGTCATAAAGGATCGTCCGTTTACTTTTTAACTGTCGGATCAGATGCGTGATGAGTTTGTCCTGGAGTCGTTTCTCCCCGATGGAGGACAATAGCCGGCTGATACTGGATGAACTCAGAGGCAGTTCCCTGTTGCGATAATACAGCCAGGTACCGTCATACCAGGTGGTAACATGTTGTAAGGATAATCCCCTGAACAACCGGGCAAAACAAATAGCTAAAACAACCTGCATCTGCACTTTACCCAATTCTTTGATCAAAAACTTATCCAGCTGATAATGACGGATGATTTGTTCAATGGGCAAGAACTCACCGTAGGAAAAAACATCTTTCAGCTTTTTCTCCCGGACTCTTATGATCTTACCATCCTGATCCTTACCTACATAACGGCTTTTTTGCCGAACCTTTTTGGTTACAGGATCATAGTACGGGGTGATTTCGTACACGTACTGAATTCCGTTGATGATTTTGTTGCGATAAAATGATTTCATATAGTGCCTATTTAGGCACAAATATACAACCGTTTTACCCTATCTATCCATCTGATCTAAAAACTTTTAAACAATATTCTGTGAATAACTGTGCCTAAGAGGTGAAAAGTTACGGATTTAATCCTGTTACTGGATCTTTATCGATGCGTTGGAGAATTAACTTATGGAAACAAAAATGATTTGATCCAGTTTGGGCGTTTGTCCGGATTTGGCATAGGCGACATCTAATTTTAAAAAAAGGGCGCCAAGATATGCCATTTATTGATAGGTTCGGCATTAAGATGTTGAAAATGCGCAGATTATATTTTAGACCCAGATTTGAGAAATATATTCACACTTCGAAAAAAGGAAGGAAATCATCTCCTGGATAACTTGTTTTTTTATTACAACAAGGCCATTTCTACCGGTGCCAGAGGCATGATCAATTTTTGATCTTGGTATTTGATGTTTTTAGGCAGATAAATTGAAAATGAAACAAATAAACATTCTCCACCTGGAGGAAGTGGGGAAAATAAGTCGTTGAATTATTATCGAGATATACGTTCCTTTTGAACAAGTTAAAATATTTTTCCATTTTTATGATTTTGACAATGCTTCTATAATTTTACTACAACCGCCCGATTTGATATAATCGGAATGTTCGTCAATTGTACTAAAAGATCTATTACATAATTTATTGCACAACATTTCCGAATCTGTTTGTATATAAAATGTCCTTAAAACCTTTTTAGCATCAGGGTTATTAAACATTGATGGTGATTTGTCAGGATTATTTTTTACCCATTCCAGCATTTTATACCATATTGCAGCACTAAGTGCCCCACAAGCATTACCGCTTAATCCAATTCCTCCGGCAAAACCTGCAACCATAATTGACTCTTCTTCTGTTCCTCCCATTTTTTTAACCACCTCTGTTGAACAACTAATACAGGGCTGACTATACTTAATGTTCTCATTTAGTCCGATATGTGCAGTTTGAATTGCTTCAGGCGTCCATTTAACAATAAGGTTAAAGCAAGGACTAAACACAAATCCTTGTGCTATGGTTTTTAGCATATAAATAGTAAGTTGGAATCTGTTTTCCCAATCAACTCTTGTAATATCTTTGCAGTTAACTGTTTTTGTTCTTTTATGAAATGAATCCATCAACAGTTTTGACGCATTAATTGCCATTGCAATAGCTTTGTTCTTGTCATCAAACTTTCGAAAT
>JAGONC010000026.1 GCA_017993235.1 Lentimicrobiaceae bacterium | reverse complement strand
ATATCCGGAAATTTATTCTTGATCAGTCCCGGTTCATCGCCAACGTCTTTGACGGAATTTTCTGGCTGCGCAATGTGAAATCCCCTGGTACTTCGTCCGTAACCGCGGATCAGGGTCGCTAAACGGTACCGATCCTTCAGCAGACGGATCAGGTACTCGATATGAGGTGTTTTACCTGTACCGCCCATGGAAAGATTACCTACCGAAATAACGGGTATGGTAAATGATTCCGATGGGAGGAATCCCCTGTCAAACAACAGGTTTCTCACATGCGTAATGATTCCATATACCATGGAGAAAGGGAGGAATATGATGCTGCGAAAGCTCACCTGATCAATATCCGCATGAATTCTTGCAGGACTACAATTTATAACGATTTATTGAAAAATAACGTTAAATTTGGGAAAAAAGGATACATCCAATGAAATTAGCACAAATTGTCGGCGTGCTGGAAGAATCAGCACCCCTTAAATGGCAGGAGGATTACGATAATTCGGGACTCATGATCGGTGATCCTGAGAGGGATGTTTCAAAGGCCCTGATCTGTGTGGATGTAACTCAATCTGTTCTGAATGAAGCAGTTGATAAAAAATGTGACTTGATTATCTCTCATCATCCTCTCATATTCAAAGGAATAAAGAAACTGACGTCCGGTAGCCTTACTGAACGTATGGTTATCCAGGCAGTCAAAAACGATATAGCTGTTTATTCCATCCATACGAACCTGGATAACCTTGACAGGGGTGTCAGCTGGGCGCTTGGTGAGAAGATCGGACTCCGCCATAGTCAGGTCCTCGCCCCCAGAAAAGGTTTGCTTTGCAAGCTGGTGACCTTTTGTCCGGTAGATCATGCTGACAGGGTCAGACAAGCCCTTTTCGATGCTGGAGCAGGTTGTATCGGCAATTATGATTCCTGTAGTTTTAACCTGACAGGTACAGGCTCTTTCCGCAGCGGTGAAGAATGTCATCCCTTTGTCGGAGAAACAGGCAAATTGCATTTTGAGAATGAAGTTCGGATTGAAACCATCTACCCGGTGCATCTTGAGAAGGAAGTTGTCAGGGTACTGAAGGATACACATCCCTATGAAGAGGTTGCATACGATCTATATCCGCTTGAAAATGAATACAATAAGATGGGTTCCGGGATTATCGGTGATCTGGAAAATCCCATGGAGGATTTGAAGTTTCTGGATATGGTGAAATCAGTTTCAGGTTCAATCGTCCTCAGGCATTCTGCTCTGCAAGGTCAGAAGGTGAGCAAAATAGCTGTTTGCGGAGGTTCAGGTAGTTTTCTGATCCGTGAAGCCATTGCCAGGAAAGCCGATGTGTTTCTCACGGCCGATCTTAAGTATCATGATTTTTTTGAAGCTGATAAGAGGATTTTACTGGTGGATATCGGGCATTATGAAAGTGAACAATTTGTAAAAGAACTGATCGCTTCTATTCTTGTGAAAAAAATGCCTACTTTTGCAGTCCTTATTACGGAAAATAATACAAACCCCGTTCACTATCATTAAAGGAATCCTTATGGCAAAGAAAGAAATAGCTCCGCTTCCTTCTGAAGAAGGAACTGAACAAATGAGTGAGTTGAGTGCTTCACCCCAGCAGGAGGAGATGACTGTCAGGATTGGCCAGCCCCTCATTGAGGGTGCTGAAGTCAGCGTGGAACAAAAGCTCATTGCCCTGTATTCACTCCAGCAGATCGATTCCCAGGTCGACAGGATACGGATCATTCGTGGCGAACTTCCGCTTGAAGTACAGGATCTGGAAGATGAGATCATCGGTCTGGAGACCAGAATCGAAAACTATCATGAGGAGGGAGCTTCCCTGGAGAAGTCGATAAAGGAAAAGCAGCTGGCCATCAAGGAAAGTCAGAACCTGATCAAACGGTACGAGGAACAGCAGCAGAACGTTAGAAATAACCGTGAATATGATTCACTCTCCAAGGAAATTGAATATCAGACCCTGGAAATACAGCTTGCCGAGAAACGGATCAAGGAATTTCGTGCCAGCCTCGAACAAAAGCAAAATGAGATTACTGAAGCCAGGGAGAACCTGACCGAGCGGCAAAATGATCTCCATTTAAAGCAAAAAGAGCTTGAAGATATTGTAACGGAGACAGATAAAGAAGAAAAGACCCTGATTGATAAATCCAATGATAATCAGAAATATATCGAAGAACGGCTGTTAAGGGCTTATAAAAGGATCCGGAAGAATGCCCGTAACGGACTTGCCGTTGTTCAGATTGAACGGGATGCATGCGGTGGCTGTTTCAGCAAAATCCCACCTCAACGGCAGCTGGATATCCGTATGCATAAAAAGATCATTGTCTGTGAATACTGTGGAAGGATCCTGGTCGACTCGTCCATTGCCGATGCGTTGAATAAATAACGCATACCGTCATCAATACTTCATACCAATCGTCAGAACGTAATTGTTTTGCCTTGTTTCGATTTCAGCAGGGGGAGCCTGTATGGTTTCAGATGAATACAGGTAATAATCTTCTGTTGATTGAATGTGGTTGTATCCGAAGTCAATGTAAAAGCTGTTCGACCGGTAACCAATTCCTGCGGCAATGACCTGCCGTTTACCGTCATTGATCTCCTGGTCGTACGGGCTCGCATAATATCCATAGCCACCCCTGACCGCCAGATGACTGGCTAACCTCAGTTCGCCACCCACCCGAATGTTCGAAACCGGGCGATAAATCGTGCTGATCTTCTGATTTTCATCATAATAATCATAGCTGTTTCCTTTAAGCCTGGCAGCAGAATAGTCAACATATTCATAATCCAGGTTGATCATGCCGCGTTGCCCAAAGATAAAAGCAAGGCTTCCGATGGCCCTCCAGGGGGTTTTCCAGTTTATACTCATATACCCCCAGGGGCGAGGAGTACTGGTAGTCTTTGCCGTTATTCAGCCAGGAATTCATGGATGAGTTGTATTCATCATCCATATTATTGAACCAGGTAGGTGTGTGGTAAGCCACTCCGATGCGGATCAGGTCGATAGGCCGGTAGATGATGCCGAACTTAAAATTATATCCGTTTCCCTGGGTATCCAGCCAGTCATATTTGGTAAAACGATCAAATGTATTGGTGTCGTCCGGAGCTGCGGTATTGGTCTCCTCATAAAATGATTCCTCGAAATAACGTAAATAGGGCAGACCGACCGACACCCCAAGATAAAGCTTATCATCGTAATTTGTGCCGACCGAAAAGTCAATTTCATTCATGTAGCCTTCCGTGCGGATATTTTTGGATTGATTGACCGGGGCAATGCTTCCATCGGGATAAAGGGGTGCCCTGTTTGAATAGTCCAGGGTTCCGGGGATGGGGTCAATCAGGTAGGTCTGATAAGCCAGGTCAGTGTCGAAAGGACCCAGTTCATCTGTTTCATGGCCATTTGCCCAGTCTACGTAGGCATCCAGTAACGAATTGTCGGGATTTGAGCCACCCATGGCCATCCGGTTGTAGAAATTATTGGTGCGTACCAGTCCAAATCCAAATTGAACATTGCGCCAGCCCGTAACTTCCTGGCTTTCATTGATGGGTATACTGTAGACAAATCCGACGTTGGGGATATTGAAGTTGCTGTTGTTGTCTGTTCTGGTTTGGTTCAGATAGGCAGAGTTCGTCTTCGACGCGAAGATAGAAGCGGATAAGGTAAATTCAGAGGATTTGAAGAAGCCGATACCGGCAGGATTGGTATTGAGCGTTGAGATATCAGCTCCTACCGCGTTGAAAGCTCCTGCCATACTGGTAAATCGTGCTGTCCCCCCTGGTGTTGTGAATGAATACCGCAGGGCATCCACCTGGTTTTGTGCAAGGGCCAGGTAACTGGCAAGTACAAGAAATCCCTGGATGATGATAATTTTTTTCATCTTCAATGATCCATTAAGAATGTGATACGATACAATTTAACGTTATCTGCGGCCGCCTGATCCGCCTGATGATCCTCCGGATCGGGATGATCCTGACGATGAACCTCCTCCTGAATGGGATGAGGAGGAACCGCCTGATGAACCCGATCTTGACGGAGCTGAATAGCTGGGTGAGCTGGAGCGCGAGGGAGTTGAGTAACTGCGTGATCCCGAGCGCGAGGGTGTTGAATAGCTCCTTGTCGGTGCAGGTGCAGAATAGGTCCGGGTTGTCGAAGACCGTGATGGTGCAGGAGCAGGTTGAACCGATCTTTGCTGCGATGGATTACTGCTGCGCGGAGTGACGGTTGAAGGTGTGCTATAGGTGTTCTGCTTTGTACCCTGTTGCGTGGATGACCTTACCGTACCTGATGAAGGAGCTTTATATTCCTGGCTGGTTTTGGGCCGGGTATAGACCGGTGAACTATAGGTTTTGGGCTGCGTTGAAGAGCTTCTTGAGGAGCCGGTATTCGTGCTGGTCCTTGTATCCGTTGGTTTTGCATTCACCGGATTCTGCTGGCTGGTCCTTTTTGCAGGCTCATCACCGGCATTTACCGCACTTCTTTGATCACCGGAAGGCCGGGTCAGATCGATGGTGCTTTTTTCCTGTGCCTGACGCGTCGGCGTTGTTGCCGTTTTGGTATCAGTAGCCATTCTTTTAGACAGATCATCGGATTTATGGTCACTGATCACAGCATCGCTTCTTCTGCCGTCACCCGGGATGTTGGATCCTTCGTGAGAATTTCTTGGACCATAATAAACAGAAGCGTAATCAGGATAGTATCCGCCCCCGTAATAATACCCGCTTCCATCATAGTATCCATTCCAGTACCCATCGTAGTAGCCATCGTTATAGCCATACCAGTAATTGTTGTATCCGTAATATGGGTATCCCCACCATGGATCGTACCATCCATAATTGGGATAGCCCCATGAGTAATAGGGATAACCCCATCCCATTCCGAAGGAGCCCCATCCCCATCCAAATCCAATGGAAAAGCTCAAGCCACTGTTCCAGTACCAGGGATCGTAATACCAGGGGGAGGTATAATAACTTGAATAATAACTGTCATAGTAGGGATAACCGAACCTGCGGATTCTGGATGCGTAGGAGTAATCATAATAATCACCGTAATAATTGTTGGTTACATAGGTTTGCCCTTCAGGATCCGTATATGAATAGCTCTCATCATAGACAGGTTCGTACATTTCATAAACATCATCTTCATTGATAAATTCTCCTTCACCGTATATTTCTTCGGTATAGGACGGATTATCTGTATAATCCGTTACGACAACAGTTTCCGTTGCCACAGGTACACTCTTTGCAGTGTAGTATGCATCATCATAGACCGGTGTCGTTGAGTAAAAACTTGTGGAGCATGATGTTATGAAAAGAGCCAGCACAACAATAAATATACTCACGAGGGTTCTCATTTTTTGATCCTCCTTAAATTTGTTGATATTTTCGATGGTTTTCAGGGCTTTCATGATTAATTCGTACTTTTATGCTTCAAATGATTTATCCCGGATTTTAGCAAAATTTATACCATAATTGAACTATGGCCAAAGATTTTTCGACGCGGGAAGAGAATTATGCGCAATGGTACAATGATCTTGTTCTCAAAGCAGGCCTTGCGGAAAATTCTGCTGTCAGAGGCTGCATGGTGATAAAACCCTATGGCTATTCGATATGGGAAAAGATGCAGGCTGCCCTGGATGGAATGTTTAAGGATTCAGGGCACGTGAATGCCTATTTCCCATTATTCATACCCAAATCTTTTTTCAGCAAAGAAGCCAGCCATGTGGAAGGATTTGCCAAAGAATGTGCAGTGGTGACGCATTACCGGTTAAAGAATGCTCCGGACGGAAGTGGCATTATCGTGGATGAGGAGGCCAAACTGGAGGAGGAGCTGATCATCCGCCCCACATCCGAAACCATCATATGGGATACCTACCGCAACTGGATTCAATCCTACAGGGATCTTCCCATTTTGGTTAACCAATGGGCCAATGTGGTGCGATGGGAAATGCGGACGCGTCTTTTTCTGCGGACTGCCGAATTTCTATGGCAGGAAGGCCATACGGCACATGCCACGGAGCAGGAAGCGGTTGCTGAAGCCAGGATGATCCTGGATATCTACGCTGATTTTGCGGAGAAATGGATGGCCCTGCCGGTCATTAAAGGACTTAAGTCGCCCAATGAACGATTTGCCGGTGCGGTTGACACTTACTGCATCGAAGCACTGATGCAGGACGGCAAAGCCCTTCAGGCAGGAACTTCCCATTTTCTCGGACAGAATTTTGCCAGGGCATTTGACGTGAAATTCCTTAGCAAGGAAAATAAACTGGAGTATGTCTGGGCGACATCCTGGGGAGTTTCTACCCGCCTGATGGGAGCGCTGATCATGGCTCATTCTGACGACCATGGGCTGGTCATTCCTCCACGTCTTGCACCGATCCAGGTAGTCATCATACCCATCTACAAAAAAACAGAAGAGCTCGCGGCCATTTCTGAACGTGCGGCTGGGATCAGGGAAACCCTCCGCAAAAGGGGTATTTCGGTCAAATATGATGACAGGGATACGTTCAAGCCAGGCTGGAAATTCACAGAATATGAATTTAAGGGTGTACCGGTCCGGATCGTGATCGGGCCCAGGGATATGGAAAACAATACCATTGAAGTAGCCAGAAGAGATACCCTGGAAAAAGAAACCTACAGCCTGACGGATATCGGTACGAAAATCGAACACCTGCTGGAACAGATTCAGCTCAACCTCTTTCAGAAAGCCCTTTCATTCCGGGAGAACAATACTGTCAGGATCGACACGTGGGATGAATTCAATGAACGCCTTGATGCCGAAGGCGGATTCATTCTGGCACACTGGGACGGTACACCTGAAACCGAGCAGGCAGTCAAAGAGGAGACCAAAGCCACTATCCGTACTATCCCCTTCGATGCACCCGCTGAGAACGGTAAATGTATCTATTCAGGTAAACCTTCAAACCAACGGGTCATCTTTGCCAGAGCCTACTGACCTTTGTCGATCAACAGGTCGATCCGCATAAATACATCCCAGTATTTTTCCCTGGTCATGTCCGACCAGTGAATGAAGTAATACCGGTACTGGTATGTTTGTATCTGACAAAAAAGGGTAAGCACGATCATGAGCGTGATGTACATCCTGCGCGGAATTTTTCTGGTCAGCCCTTCCAGCGTCACCCCCAGTAATATCGCAAAAAGACTGAAATATTCTATATATACCCGTGAGGAGAAACTGCCTCCATAATACCACATCCACCAGGAAGACAGTATGTACGTCAACAGAAACAGGAATCCAAACAACCACCAGGCGGTGAACCGGTCATGCTTCCAAAGGAAATATAAGCCAGTCAATGAAATTAATATCAGCGGTGTATAAACAAACAATCCTTTTTTATAGCTGAACAGTATGGCCAGCATATGGGGCTGGTTGAATAAAAATCGCTCCTGCCCGTAAGAATAGACCCAGAAATCACCGGTCTGGATCCGGTAGATGATCAGCTGAATTGAAAAGACAGCCAGGAAAGCAAGGACAGAAATAATCAAGGCGGGCACGTTATGCCGTATCTTTATCCAACCGGTCAGAAGATCCTTCCGGGAGCCTGCCAGAAAAGGTACCACGAGCAGGATGAGCAAATTGACAGGCCTGATCAAAGCGATCATTCCCAGCATCAGGCCGGCCCAAATGAGGTCCCGGGACGAATGCCTTTGAAAGTATTGACGTGAGAAATATAGGAACAGGGTGGCAAAAGCGAACGAATATACATGCGACATGGCGAATTCAACAACCGTGTAATAAAAGAGATTGGTGCCAAATACGATCACTGCAAGAATGAGGGAGATATAACTCCGACGTATCTGATATGTTCTCAAGAGTTTGCATAGAAATAATAATCCGATGGCCAGGTAACAGATGGCTGCAAAATTAATAGCCATGGTGTAATGGGTTGAATATCCGTCGAGAGGATTACCCGAGACAACTGATAACAGTTGACCGATGCCGAAAAACGGCAACATCGCCAGGGCAGTTCCTGCATAGTACTTATTGATGATCCTGCCATCGACCGTAGCCCGGTAATCGTAATAATGGTATTCACTGGAATACGTTTCCTTCTCGATCTTATCAAAGAAATTGAAATGCAAATCGTGATAGATGAAAATTGCGGGAAGGTATGCATAGTATCCTTTTCCATCCGACATGATCATTCCTGACCTGTAATCCTTCCCACTGTTGATATTCAGGGATACGATGACCAGGATAGCCGTAATCAACAGGATGACATAGGTGTTCAGGAGGTGTCCCGGTCTTATTCTCATGGATTTTGGTTAATGGGAGATGCGTAGATCATTCGTCGAGGTTGATCAGTTTTCCGCTACCCGTGATCTCTGTTTTTGCGAGATAGGGTAAAGGTGCATATTGTTTACCAGTATAATAAATGCTGCCTGTATACTTAATTTCAACCTCCAATTCCCCAATGCAGTAAACATAACAATCGTTCGATCCGCAGTTGTTCATGAACAGAAATGTGGTTTCCAGGTCCTCACAATAGAAAGGGCCAAAACTACCGGCATAAATATAGCATACATTCGACTTACCCCTGATATGGTAGTCAACTGAACCGTAGTGGATACTCAGCACGCTTACCCGGGTATGGACATCCAGATCGATGGTTCCGGTCCCATCCCATACGGCAATGTTGAGGGAATCCGAAATGATGGTATTGGTGCTCAGGATCAGCCCGGATGAACGATAGGTAATGCTGCAGAGATTTTTCACTGTGAGGTAGACATCGATATCGTCATTAAAATCCCTGACCCAGTTGCATTTGTTGTCGTTTCTCACTGTAATGACGTTGTCGTTCACCTCGGTTATGATTGAGCCGATCAGGTTTTTGCCTGCCCTGACCATTACGGCATAGTCATCTCCCTGCGTAAGGATAAGGTTGATGTTATTTTCCAGGTTGATGTGTTCAAAGGGTCCGACCGTCCGGTGTTCAACAGTAGTTTCACCTGTTGACTTGAAACAATCCTCTCCGGGGATCTTTTCACAGCCGATCAGCAGCCAGCTTATCGGGAACAGCCATAGGATATGTTTCCAGGTTTTCAACAGTTCAATATTTCAGTTTAAACCGGTACCCGATACCCCATCCTATATAATCAGCTTTTCCCCAATGCGTTTTTAACGTAATATTGGCGAAAAGCTGGTCGGTAAGATCGTATTTAAGTCCGATCTTATGATAGAAAGCGCCATCGCTCTTATCCAGATCATTAAGATAAATGTACATACCAAAATTAAAATCGAAGGATAATCTTCCCACGGCAAGCCCATAGGATGCACTGACTCCCGTTTTGATAAGACTGATTTTATGGTTGATGGAGATCTGCTTTTTTTCGAGCATTTTGTAATCGGAGTCATCATAGGAGATATCCCACCCCATTCCGAGTTTGCTTTTAAGGCTTATTTCCTTTCTTATGTTACCGTATAGTGAATAGACGAAAAATTTCTGACCGAAAATAGCTTCCAGGTTTTTAAAACCTACTATTCCGACAAAGTCAATTTCAAGGATACGATGTAGGTCAAACTCAAGAGGCTTTGTTGGATCGTACAGGCGACGCTCAATATATCTGTTCGGTTTATTAAGCTGATAAGCGATACCTGCATGCAGGGCCGGTATATTTAATCCGTAGTTGGGTAATTTGAAAGATCCATTGCTAAAATGCGTCAGAGAGATCCCTCCTGTGAGATACAGACGGGGATTTGCCTGGTACCGGACATCGAGCATGACATTTCCGGCAAAGTTCAGGTGCGTGCCGATGGCCAGGTGCTTGTAATTGGTCAGTCGGTCGAAGGTTTTTGTAAGGTAGCCCATTCCGGCCCCGATGCGAAGTCCAAGGTTGAGTTTTTTTGTTGTGTACAGTTCAAAGTTGATATGAGGGAAAAGAGCATGGACAGAGCCAAGGTAGGAGGATGTCCCCAGGTTGGAGTACCAGTAGGCAATGCCTATCCAGGGATAGCCGTATAGTTGTTCCCAGTATTTCTTTCCGTAGGTTGCCTTGACCAGACTTAGCTCAAACGATGGAAAATGGCTATTGTAGATCTCCATTCCCACATGATGATTGGCAATGAAGCCGTAGTAGACATTCCCTGCCAGGACAAGGTTACTTTTATAAAGCTTATGTTTGGAACGTTTTGGCCGGTGTTCGGCTTTGCGGTATTGTCCGTAGCTATCCGGAGATAAAAGGAGCAGGGCCAGTATCAGGGTCAGCAGGAAGATAATGGACCGCGAACTTTTATCTTTATTTGACAGCAGGTTCACGATGATGGAAACGCAATGCCAACAGACATTGATGAATATTCCATGACAAAATTACGAATATCATCGACCACCTAATTGATTACTTTTGTAAAAAAACGAGCATGGATAGTACATTGAAGGCTTTTGAGCGATTGTTGGTGATCATGGATGATCTTCGAGGTGGTTGTCCATGGGACAGGGAGCAGACCTTTGAAAGTTTGCGGCATCTCACGATTGAAGAAACCTATGAGCTCTCGGATGCTATTTTGGAAAGCAATATGGATGAGATCCGGGATGAACTGGGGGATCTGATGCTTCACATTGTATTTTATGCCCGGATTGGATCAGAGCGGGGTGCATTTACCATGCAGGATATTCTGGAGCATATTTCGCAAAAACTGATCATCCGGCACCCGCATATATACGGGGACGTCAAGGTCAGCAATGCACGTGATGTCAAGGACAACTGGGAGAAGATCAAGCTTCGTGAAGGCAGGAATTCGGTACTTGAGGGAGTTCCCGGATCTCTGCCCGCACTGGTGAAAGCCTACCGTATCCAGGAGAAGGCCAGAGGGGTGGGATTTGATTGGGATCATATTGATCAGGTGTGGGAAAAGGTCCTTGAGGAAAAAGAGGAGCTTAAGACAGAGATAGTGAATGATTCGAACAGGGAGATCCTGGAGGATGAATTTGGTGATCTTTTATTTGCCCTGGTCAATTATGCCAGGTTCATACGGATTAATCCCGAGGATGCTTTGGAGAGAAGCAATAAAAAGTTCATCAGGCGGTTTCAGCTCCTTGAGGAGCTGGTCAGGAAAGATGGGAGGAATCTATCCGGGATGACGCTTTCCGAGATGGATGTATACTGGGAGAGGGCGAAACGAACGGCGAACGGCGAATAGCGAACTGGGGAATAACGGTTAATGACTGCTCAGATAGGATGCCACCCCTTCCGCAGATTCTTTCATGGTGTCCTGCCCTTTGTGCCAGTTCGCGGGGCAGACTTCACCATGTTCTTCATAGCACTGCAGGGCATCCACCATTCGAAGGGCTTCGTCGATGCTTCTTCCCAGGGGCAGGTCGTTGACCAGCTGGTGACGAACGATCCCTTGCTTGTCAATTAAAAATAATCCGCGGTAAGCAACAGGTTCTCCTTCGAAATCGATCTCCTCGTCTTCCGTATTATATTCATAATCCCCTGCCAGGACGTCAAAATTCTGGGATATGGTTTTTGCAAGATCGGAAACCAGGGGAAATGTCACTCCCTTGATCCCGCCCTGATTGCGTTCCGTGTTGAGCCAGGCCCAGTGAGAATATTTCGAATCTACGGAACAGCCTACCACGGTGACATTCCTCTTTTCAAATTCCTCCAGTTTTTCCTGGAAAGCAAGGAGTTCGGTCGGGCAAACAAAGGTGAAATCAAGCGGGTAAAAGAAAAAGACGACGTATTTTTTCCCGATAAACTGATCAAGGGAAAATTTCTCTACGAATTCTCCACCGTTGATCACGGCATCTGCTTCAAATAAGGGGGCTTTTCTGCCCACAAGAACTGCCATAACGATTAGATTAAAAGTGGTTTGACAATGTATGCTGAATCTGGGTGTAAAAATAGTGAAATTTTATTTTCGGACAAAACGAAAAGCCCTGATCAAAGTATTTGATTAATATCCAGGGTGATGCGTTTGTTTCGCGTGAAGTCGAATAACGTCAGCCGTCGAATCTGGTAGTAATTGATCCAGTAGGACTGGAGCGCTGCGATATAGGCTTTCCGGTTGGTGTCTTTATCCGACTGAGCGATGTTCAGCTCCGTAATGTCGATGGTACCGATCAGGTAACGTTGTTTGGTAACTTCGAATCTTTTTCGGGCTACGGTGTCACTTTTTGCCGCAATGGCCAGCTGTCGGTACTGTATATTGAACTGCATTACTTTCAGGAAAATTTCCTGTTCGAAGTCGATCTGCTCCTGTTCGATGGAGGTCTTGATCAGCTCCTGATTGGATTCTGCCATCCGGATCTTCCCTTTAGCGAGGCCCCAGTCGAGGATGGGTATCTGCAGTCCGAGGTATACCTGCTGTTCATCCAACGGTTCATGATAAGCTTCGGAGAGATCCATCCCCGTTTGGGTCAATCCGAAAACCAGGTTCAGATCTGCGCTGAGCCTGTTCTCCATCTTAGCCTGGTTGACACTGCTTTCAGCTTCGAGGAGACGGCGGTTGAAAGCAAGTGCATCCGATCGGTTGGAGCGGGCTTCACTGATGGCATTCCCATAATCGATCGTCAGGTCGGCGACGTTGGAAGGAGGGATCAGTTCGATGGACACCTCATCTTTAATGCGCAGAAATGATTTCAGTTCAAACAATTGCATTTCGAGATCGAGGCGCGACTGCTCAACACTGGCGTTGGAATTAAGCAGGTTCAGTTCCATCTGAAGGAGTTCATTTTCAGCGATGGTACCCATGTTATACCTTCCCTGTGCGATTTGGTACAGAGTATCGTAGTTGGCCTGGTTGACCAGTTGAATGCCCAGGTTGATCTGCGCCAGCAACAACTGAAAGAACAGGTTGGTTGCTTTAAGGGAAATATCCTCCAGATCCTCGATGTAGGTTCGTTTGGCTTCATCGTATTTGATGGGTTCGATCTTTCGGTCCCAACGGAACTGGTTGAATTCAAAGATAGGCTGTCGAAGCCCTATGTTCAGGGGTGATGTTAGATAAGAGGTTTCGGTGGAATCGCCGATATTATCAATGCGCTGGAGGTTTGTACTCATGTAAATCTGTCCCCCTGTGAACGGGATATTCTGGGAAAGTGCCATGTTCAGGGATGTCCTGGCAATTTGACGTTCCAGAAATACCTCACTTCCGTCGGATTGAGTGATGATATCGATCGACCGGCTGAAATCGGGCAGTACTCCATTCAGAGTCAGGGAAGGTTTGTACCCGGCCTGATATGTTTTGAATTCCCAGTAGCTTCCCCTGAACCTGTGTTTAGCGATGAGTGCATCGGGTGATTGTACCTGTGCGATCCGGATGACTTCGTCCAGCGTCAGGTTTATCTTATTTTCCTGCGACCGGGATACCAAACCCATGAAGAAAAACAGAACAATGAATACAGCTTTGTTGATGTTCATTCGATTGATCATACCGGAGTAGTATTACGTTTGCTATTCATATCGCAGGGATTCCACCGGATTCTGCCGGGCTGCCTTTCTGGCCGGCATATACCCAAACAGAATTCCCACAGCGACGGAAACGCCAAAAGAAATGATGATGGATACAGGAGAAACGATGGTGAGGATATCGGTCAGCTGGGTGATGATTTTCGAAAGAATGATTCCCAGTACGATGCCGATCAGTCCTCCCGTCACGCTGATCATAATGGCTTCGGCCAGGAACTGAACGATGATGTCTCTTCGTGTGGCTCCTGTGGCCATTCGTATGCCAATTTCCTTTGTACGTTCCATCACCGATGCCAGCATGATGTTCATGATCCCGATACCTCCAACGATCAGGGAGATGCTGGCGATGGCACCCAGGACAATGTTAAAAATATCCTTGGTGCGTTGTTGTTGTTTCAACAGCAGTTCCGGTACGCGGATCTCATAGTCGGCGACGCTGGCATGGCGCCTCAGGAGCATTTTTTCGAGTATTTTTGTAGTCGGCACCAGTTGATCGCTTTCCTGAACCTGAACCACAATCTTATCGAGCTGGTTCTCCCCTCCGCCGGTATTTCCGCTACTGAAAAACGATATTACATCATCCCCCATGAAGAATGTTCCGGAGCGAAGGGAACTGGAAGAGACGACAGAACGGTCGCGATATCTCAGGAGAACGGTTTGGATGGGTGCGTAAATGGTATTATTATAATCGCTGATACCAAGGTCTTCGGTACTGCCCTGGCTGACGATCCTGTTTTCGAGGATTCCGATCACCTTAAGCCAGATATTGCCGCATTTGATGTACTTATTTAATGGATCTTCCTTGGGGAAGAATCTGGATTTGATCGAAGGGCCGATGATGCATACCGGTGCAGCACCGGTCATGTGGTTTTCGCTGAAGAGTGATCCTCTGCTGAGTGTAAGGTTATAGATCGTAAAAAAGTCAGGCGTGATGCCGGTCAGTTTGGCCTTTTTTTGTTTTCCATCTTTCAGAATATAGGTTTCATAGACCACTTCGGGGCTTACGCGGCTTACCGTTGGGATGATGGATTGGATGCTCTGCGCATCCTTAAGGGTGAGGCCGGGTGAAAATTTCTGCTGGACTTTTCCCTCCTGATCATCATCAGCCGAGCTACTGCTTTCGAGCACCGAGGTGGGTGTGATGACGATGTTATTGACTCCGACAAGTTTGATCTGGTCAAGGATCTCCTGTTGTGCACCGGAACCGATTGCCAGCATAGAGATCACTGCTGCCACGCCAAAGATGATACCCAGGGCGGTGAGGATTGACCGGAACCGGTTGGCGATCATCGCCTCGAAAGCAATATTCAGGATATGAATATATCGTTCGGTATGCATGACCTGCTAACGTTTTCTGGGAGGTCGGGAAGGAGGAGGCCCCCCTTGGGGCGGTGGCTGTAATCCCGGTGGAGGCGCTGAGCCCGGTGGCATGGTAAATCCGGGTGGCAGGCTATCGTTCATTTTCCCATTCCGGAGCGGATTCGATTTTTTTCTCTCATCTTCTCTCATGAGCCGGTTTACCAGTGAGGTATCCACCATCACCAGGCGGTAGCTTTCCGGATTTTCGGGTGCAAGTAGCAATACCTTATCATCGCTGTTGAGCCCGGCACGTATGATGATCTCGTTTTCGTTGCTTTCACCCGTTATGACCTGCTGCCGGTAATTCTTTGCCGTAAATACATAGTTCATGCTGTCGTTCGACTGGAGAGCCTCAAGGGGTATGAAAAGCACACTGTCGATGACGGCTGTGATGATGGTATTTTTTGTGGTCATGGCCGGGCGCATGATGGAATCGGATTCATTGACCACGATGATCACTTCAAAGACCTTGGCATTGGAATTACTCAGCTGTTCACCGATATTGGCCACCTCGGTAACCACTCCGGTGTATTTTTTTTCGGGAAATGCATCGACACCGATGATGACCTGCTGTCCGATCTTCACCCTGCTGATATCGATCTCGTTGACATAAGTTTTGGATATCATCCGGTTAAGGTCGGGCAGGGTAGCCACAATATTATCCCAGGTATTGAGGGTAGAGCCAACTCCCTGTTTGGAGCCGTCAAAGTTCCGCCGATAGATCACCATTCCGGACTTGGGAGCCTTGATGACAAATTCGTCACGGATAGCAGTAAGTTGTTCGAGGTTTCGTCTTTCCTGCGACAACGATACTTCGACCTCCTGCATGGTGGCCCTGGATTTTTCGAGTTGGAGCTGGTATCCTTTGATGGCTTCCTGGTAGTCTCTCTCGGCTTTTTCCACATCGATCTCATACTGTCGGATCGTGGCGGGAGGTTCGTACCTGGATTGTTCCAGTTTCAAGCGTTTGGCTTCCAGGTCGTATTTCAGGTTGATCAGCGCATTGCGGGAGCTCCGCAGATCCATGGAGGTATCCAGCCGTGTCTGGATATATTGTGACTGCAGTTTTTCCACTTCACTTTCCAGATCCTTGATGTTGTTACTGATTTCTGTGCGGTTAAGGGTTGCTACATACTGACCGCTGTCGACCAGGCTACCGTCGGGAATGATATCTTCAATTTCGACGTTCCAGATCCGAAGGGATCTCAGACCCGAGGGTCCGTAGATTTTTTCCGATCTTTGTGCCTCTAGTTCGCCGGTGGTTGTCACGTTGATTTCGAAGGTACCTGTTTTCACCGGGGCGGTTATTTTGGCCGATGAGGCGTCACCGGGGCGGGTGAAAACCAAAAGTGCTATGATAACCAGCACTATGACTGCCAATCCAATATACAGATATCGTTTCATGGTAAGGGGTAAGACCGGTTACTTAAGGAATTCGGTAATGATATCGCTCACGTGGATGCTTTCCGCTTCAGCTTTGTAGTTCATAACAATCCGATGGCGCAGGATTGCAGCAGCAACCGCGTGGATGTCTTCTATATCCGGTGAGTATTTGCCATGGATAGCCGCATGGCATTTAGCCCCGATGATCAGGTACTGTGAGGCTCTCGGTCCTGCTCCCCAGGTAAGATAACTGTTGGCCCAGAGGTGGGCATCCTTTGTATTCGGCCGTGTTCTGGATGCCAGATTGACAGCGTAATGGTATACATTTTCAGGAACCGGGATTTTGCGGATCAGGTTTTGAAAGAAAAGGATTTCTTCCCGTTCCAGGATGACTTCGGGCATAGTCATCAGTTCAGTCGTTGTATTTTTGACAATGGTAATCTCCTCATGGAAAGAGGGATAATCCAGCCAGATATTGAACATAAACCGGTCGAGCTGAGCTTCCGGTAATGGATAAGTCCCTTCCTGTTCGATAGGATTTTGCGTTGCCAGAACAAAGAAGGGCTCCTGGAGTGCATAGGATGTTCCTGCAACGGTGACGGCCTTTTCCTGCATAGCCTCCAGCAGGGCCGACTGCGTTTTCGGCGGGGTACGGTTGATTTCATCCGCCAGAATGATGTTGGCGAACACCGGTCCCTTTACAAACCTGAATTTCCGGTTCTCGTCAAGGATCTCGGTTCCGATGATATCGGAAGGCATCAGGTCGGGCGTAAATTGTATCCTGCTGTAGGACAGGCCAAGCACTTTTGCGATCGTATTGACCATCAGTGTTTTAGCCAGACCTGGCACGCCAACCAGTAGGCCATGTCCTTTGCTGAAGATAGAGATGATCAGGTTATCGATCACTTGTTCCTGGCCTACAATGACCCTGGCAATCTCTTTTCGCAGCAGGCGGTATTTTTCAACAAATGCATCCAGGGCTTCCACATCGTTTTTATATTGCATAGGCTTATTATGTTAGGAAGAAAGGGAAAAGGGAAATTAAAGATCATTTCATCCAATCATTCATGAATACGCAATCCTTATATTTTTCATTGATCCTGACATATGCATCCTGGATCTTTTCATTGATCCAGTCATTAATCAGGCGATCCTGTTTTTCAGCAAGTGCCCAGTTCTGCAATTTATTGTAATCTTCATTGAAATTGGCGCGGTGGGGTTCTGTCCGAACCTTAAGGTACAGGATCCTGTAGGCTTCCTTGTTTTCGTCGGTCAGGAATCTGGCCGGTTGAGAGATTTCACCAACGTCGAGTCGGTCGACAATAAAAAACAGGCTTGGATCGAGCTGATCAGCCTCAAAACGGGTACTGTTTGTTTCCGGATTGATGATCAGACCTCCGCTGATGCGATTGGGATCGTCTGAGAATTTGATCACGGCCTCTTCGAAGCTTATGGAATCGCTGAGAATAAGCCCTGCGATGGTGTCGAGTTTAAGACGGGCCAGCTCCATGGATTCGGGTGATACCCTGGGCTGGATCAGAATATGGCGTGCATTGATATATTCTCCTTTTCGCTCGATCAGTTGAATGATATGATAGCCAGCCTCTGTTTTGATGATCTCGGATACTTCCCCGGGATGGTTAAGGTTAAAAGCGGCGGCTTCAAATTCGGGATACATTGTGCCCCTGTTGAACATCCCCAATTCACCTCCTTTGCTGGCAGATCCGGGATCTTCAGAGTAGAGAATGGCCAGTGTGGCAAAATTTTCCCCCTTTATAATCCTGTCTCTCAATACTTTGATCTTATCATAGGTCCTTGAAAGTTCTTCGACGGTTATCGGAGGATTTTTAACGATCTGGCCGATCTCATATTCCACATCGATCAGGGGAATGCTATCTTCGGGGAGAGAGCGGTAGTATTCCTTAACATCAGCAGGAGAGACCTGAAGGTTTTCGGTTATTTTTTGCTGTACTTCCGATATTTTCATCTCATTTCGGACCAGTTCCCTCATCTCTTCCTTGATTTCCAGTACCGATTTCTGATAAAATTCTTCCAGTTTTTCCTGGGAACCGAATTGATTGATGAAGTATCGCAAGCGCTGGTCCATGGCTGACTCCACTCTGCTGTCGGATATCTCCACACTGTCGATTTCAGCCTGGTTCAGCAGAAGCTTCTGATAGAGAAGACTTTCAAGGATCTGGCAGCGGGCCTGTGACCCACCCAATATGCTTCCCTGTGCCTTTAACTGGATGTACTGGGTTTCAATGTCAGAATACAGGATGACATTGGAACCCACCACGCCCACCACTTCATCGATCAGCTTTTCCTGTGCTCCAGCCACATACGTTGCCAATAACAGGATAAGGAGAAAATCCCTTTTGAAAAACCTGACCATGCTGTTTATCTTGTTGTGAATATATAACTGATTCATCCGGTAAATATTGTACTTTCACGTGGTAGTGGAAGGTTCAGCATGTCCGTTAAAAAATCTCAAAACCATTCGTATTCATGGCCTGCTGAAGCATTTCCCGACGCATTTTTTCGATCAATTCTGCTTTCCTTTTGTTGATGATGATGTTCCGGATATTTTCCTTTTCCAGGCTCAGGGGAGAGACACTTTCCTGGATTTTGAAATCGAGGAACCGGATGAAGTAATATTGGGAACCGTAATTCAATTCGACATATTTATTGCTCTGGAGATAGATTGTCTGGTTATACGTTTCGATCGGGATGATCTTGATCAGTTCAGAGAAGGGAATCCATTCATCCTCGATAAAGTAATCGTAGTTGTTTTTTTTACAGAGTGAGGTCAGTTCGTCCAGGTCGGCCGGATCATTGGAAAGCATCAATCGTTTCAGGGGATTATTTTTCCGCGGAGCTTCCTTCAGGATAACAAAATGTGCCCTGACAATATTTTCTTTCAATTCGAAGTTTTGCTTGTTTTCTTCATAGTAGCGCGAAATTTCCTCATCCCGCACCACGGTGTCCATATACTGCCTGATGAGGTACGACTCGTACGTATAGATCAGCAGGGAATTGCGGTAGTTCTCCAACTGGTCCTTAAAGTTTTTCTGGTCTGAGCTCAGGGCTTCTTCTGCTGCCTGGATCAGTAGCTGTTCTTCGATCCACTTGTTGATGAAATTTTTAACGATCATGGTACTGTCCTCAGGATGGGTTCCTGTTGGCACAATGCCCTCCAGGTCAGAGCGATACAGGTAGGCGTTGTAAACCCGGGCGATCATTTGATCTTCGCCCGTCTGGAATAATCCTGATTTGCAGCCATGTACAAGCAGTAGCAGCAGTAACGGAAGATATTTCACGCAGTTATCGTTATTTAATGGATTCCAGCACTGCATAATTGATCACAACGGGATATCGGGTACGTAATTCTTTGATCCATTCCTGTTCCAGGTAGTTTTGGTAGTCGGCGGTTATGATTCCGCGGGTTTCACCCAGCAGCTTATAGCCTGCCGGAAGGATCTGATGAATGACGACAAAACTGGTAGTATCATGGGAGACAACATTATCCGACATGCCCGGCTTCCATTCCACCTGGTCAGCGATTTCATTATCACCACGTTCATATTTGTCATTATAAATGGACAGGATCATCAGGGAATCCTGATTGATCTGGCTCAGGATATCGTTTTTGGGAGTGTTCTTTTTGGCAAGTTTCCGGACTGTTTTAATCTGATCGGAAGAAGTCAGTGAATAGATTGTTGCATCAATCCTCTCATTCCATCGATAGTTCTGCTTGTTCGACTCATAGAATTGCTGCAGGCCGACTGAATCCTGGATGGCTTTTGACCATATTTTTTTATCGGTAAGATCAAAGAGAAGAATACCATCCCTGTATTCCTTCATCAGCATCCGGAAATCGGGATATTTGTCTTCCAGGCGGCTATCCTCATATCGAATGATCATATCCTCGGTATAACGGCGGAAGATTTTATTTACAGCGCTGATCACCGGTAGTTCGGTGGATAATCCTTTCTGGTTTTTTGCGAGATACTGGGCAAAATCATCCTGTGTATACTCTTTTCCGTCAAGCGAGAACAGGGGTTTATTCATTCCCTTTGCCGGTGACGGGTCCCATGCAGCCTGGAGCAGTGAATCATTAACGATTGAATAAAATTCCACGAGGTTTTCAGGGAATTCCCGGTAGGTGTACAGTTTCTTTATTTTATTGATAAATTGGGTTTTACCAATATTTGCCCTGTCGTTTCTCGCGATTTTTTGTTTGATTTCGGCGTTTCTTTCCTCAAGGGTACCGATCGGTTTTTTATCCAGCAGTTTAACGATATGCCAGCCGTATGAAGTGATAAAAGGAGCGGTGACATCGTCAATTTTCTCGAGTCGGGATACTTCCACGATGAACTCGGGAATCATACGGTTAACCCCAAACCATGGCAGGATGCCCCCTTTTTCAAAGGTTCCCTTATCGTCAGAATAGGTTTTGGCTACCTCTGCGAAATCCTTGCCCGACGTGATTTCATGATAGGCCTGGAGGGCCTTTTCTTTCAGACGCAGTGAGTCCTGGGGTGAAGCGTTGGCAGGGAATGTGATCAGGATATGTGCGACAAGCACTTTACCCAGCGCTTTCTTTTTATCCGTCACCTTGATCAGGTGATAACCAAAATCGGTTTTGACAGGTTCCGATATTTCTCCCACGGGTGTCCGAAAGGCTCCATTTTCAAAAGGATATACCATATCAAAGACGGTAAAGTAGCCAAGATCGCCGTGATTCCCTTTCATGGGCGGTCTGTTGGATGCTGCAGGGCGGTCTTTTGATGAAGGATCGTCAGAGTAGGTAACCGCCATTTCACCAAAATCTTCTCCACCCATTATCTCCCTGCGGATGCTGATGATCTTTTGATACGCTGCGAGTGTATCGGAGGGCGGGGCATCGGGGGCAATCCGGATCAGGATATGGCTGGCGCGGATATCATACTGCATACGTTCATAGGCTTCCCTGATCAGGTTTTCCGTAACGGATTCATCCGTCAGGTAGGGCTGGGCAAGCTGTGTACGGTAGCCGTTAAGTTCCTGAATGAATGAACGTACTGTATCCATTCCCATATCTTCGGCTTCCCTGACTTTCAGTTTGAAGTTGATATACAGTTCAAGATAGTCCTCCAGTGATTTTTTATCGATTACGTCATTGTTGACGTTGTTTTTCGTATAAATATTGAGAAATTCTTCTTTCGTGATTTTCTCTCCAGCAATCGTGACAATCACCTCGTCGTCATTAATAGGCTGGGCTTGGATCTGCAAACTGAGCGCACCCATGATCAGCCCGGCCAGGAAGATTCCCTTCCGATTTATCAAAATCCTTTTTTTCATTGTAAATAAGTTATTATTCTGGATGGTTTATCTGCTATAGTTTGGCGCTTCACGTGTTATGGTAATATCGTGTGGATGGCTTTCCGTGATGCCGGAGGCGGTGATTTTTATGAATTTAACCTGCTGTAATTCGGCAATGTTTTTGGAACCTGTATATCCCATGCCCGCCCTGAGGCCTCCAACCATCTGGTAAATGACTTCCGATAGTGTTCCTTTGAAGGGAACGCGGCCCACAATACCTTCAGGGACCAGTTTCCGTATATCGTCTTCCATATCCTGGAAGTAACGGTCCTTTGATCCCTTCTGCATGGCTTCAATGGAGCCCATTCCCCTGTAGGTTTTATACTTCCTGCCCTCGAAAATGATGGTTTCACCTGGAGATTCATCTACTCCGGCAAACATGGAACCGGCCATGATGGAGTGAGCTCCGGCAGCGATGGCCTTAGCGATATCCCCGGTGTAGCGGATCCCTCCGTCGGCAATAACGGGAATGCCACTTCCTTTCAATGCCCTGGCAACTTCATATACGGCGGTGAGTTGAGGGATGCCTATCCCGGCAATGATCCGGGTGGTGCAGATGGATCCCGGCCCTATGCCGACTTTCACGGCGCTGACCCCGAGTTTCTGCAGATCCCTGGCGGCTTCTGCGGTTCCAATGTTACCAACGATCAACTCCAGTGATGGGAAGCGGCTAATGATTCTTTTTACCATTTCCATGACTCCTCTGGAGTGAGCATGGGCTGTATCAACGACGATTGCATCCACATGCTGCTCATTCAGGGCCTGGACCCGGTCGATGGTGTCGCTGGATATCCCGACGGCAGCAGCTACCTGCAGCCTGCCTTTGCCGTCCTTGCAGGCATTGGGACGTGCTTTTATCTTCAGAATGTCCTTATAGGTGATCAAACCAATCAATTTCCGGTCTTTATCGATCACGGGCAGTTTTTCAATCCGGTATTGCTGCAGAATGTCGGCTGCCTGTTCAAACGTGACAAATTCTGAAATGGTGATCAGCCGATCCTGCTGGGTCATGATTTCGCTCACCGGACGGGACATGTTCCTTTCAAAGCGAAGATCCCGGTTGGTAACGATCCCGACCAGTTGTTTTCTCTTGTTGACCACAGGAATACCGCCGATCTGGTGTTCTTTCATGATGGAGATGGCGTCGGCCACCAGGGCATCATCCTTAAGGGTGATCGGATCGATGATCATACCGCTTTCGGCTCGTTTCACCTTTTTCACTTCCAGGGCCTGTTCCTCAATGGTCATATTCTTATGAAGGACGCCGATGCCTCCCTCCTGCGCCATGGCAATGGCCAGTTTCGATCCGGTGACGGTATCCATTGCGGCTGAGACAATGGGGATATTGAGCTTAATTTTTCGTGTGAACTGGGTGGATACATCCACTTCACGGGGCATTACTTCGGTGTATCGCGGTACAAGCAGTACGTCGTCATAGGTCAGACCTTCCCCGATGAATTTATCCGGATCCAATACCATAGGGAGTTTTTTGAAATTCTTGCAAAAATAAAAAATTCAGGGGATTTTTTGCTTTACTACGGTAAATATATCAGCGCAGCAGTGTGACTGTTCCCTTTTCTTCAAAGATCTCCCCTTCGGAGGAAATGTAACGTATAAAATAAATGTACACGCCTTCAGGTGAGGATTCCCCGCTGACCGTTCCATCCCAGCCTGGATCGCTGATGTTTGTTGATTCGTAAATTTTCTGACCCCAGCGATTGTAGATCAGAAATACAAAAGAAGCCTGCTGATCCGTAAAGATATTGACGGGTTTGAAGTAATCATTTTCGTTATCATTGTTCGGTGTGAAGGCATTCGGCATGTTGATCCTGGTGATCTGGGCGAGCGCAATTTCGTTGGAAAAGCTCGACAGCATCTCCGGATTCTCCATTTTTACAGGTTCAATCACGGCTTCCACAAGGTAGGAAAAGCGGCCACTGCCTGCTGAAAGATCGTACACGGGATCATCATACAGCGTATCCGGCGTGAAATCAATGGGAATGATCTTATCGATCATTCCATCCAGTTTTCGGATCAGCCGATACTTTATAACATGACTGGTGGTGCTGCTGTAGCGGTTCCAGAAAAGATGGTTCACCTGACCATCGGTTGTGCCCTGCAGGTATATTGTCCGTACCTCGTTTGTATCCATCAATTCGTCTCTATTATTGTCAAGCCAGGCCTCATGGCCGCACCCATCCAGGATGATCGCTTTATAATAATACGCTCGCTGACCAACCTGGGCTGAAGTGTCGGTCAGGTGAACCGGATTGGTAGTGACCGTTTCCACTTCGACCTTCCGGATTGTATCATAAGGATCATTTATGTCAACCCTTCTGAGTAAAACAAAGGTTGTTGAATCCGGCAGCGTGTCAATATACGAAGAAATACTTACCTGGCTATTGGTAACCGTATCCACAGTGGCCAGTCGCAGGTTCAAGGTATCGGGCTGCTCCGGACGGTCCACCGTAAAACACTGGATACAGGACGTGGAGGATTTCCCGGCTGAATTATCTGCCCTGACAAAGTAGCAGTAAGTGGAATCAGGTTTGAAACCCGTCTCATAGGTGATCTGAGTCTCCTGGATTTCTATGAGAAAGTGAGATGTGTAGGTGGAGGTATCTATCTGGAAAACTTTGTAATTCGTTGCCGGAGGGACCATTGAGGATGCTGCGGAGTTCCATTTCAGGACGATGCTGGTATCGCAATAGCTCCAAAGGATTTTATCCAGATAAATGGTATTCAATGGATTATAATTATCAAGAAGACTTTCATTTCCGCAGCTATCTATCGCAGTGACCCTGTAACCTATAGATTTTCGTCTGGCATAGGATGCTGTATCCATAAAGTAAAGTGTATCTTTCGATATTATATCACAGGGAAGATACGGACCATAATTCCCGGGAATTGTGTCATGATAAATTATGTAGGCCATTATATCCATCATCACGACAGGTTGCCATGAAATCACGATATCTCCGTTAAAGCTGACGGAAACTGAATCCATTAGAACTGCAGGTGGGGAAATGGCATCAAGTAGGGTTGCGCTGTCGACCGAGGACCAGGAGCTGCAGTTCGCACCGGGATCCGTATACTCAATTTTATAACGAATCAGTGTATCGGAACAATATGGGTAGGTGATGGTATCCAGAAAATCTGTTTCCAATGTGTTGCCAATCGCCTGCCAGGCATCTTCTTCCGATGCCTGCCGATAGATCGTATATTGTCCGATAATCTCATCTTTCAGATGCAGATGATTCCAGGAAAGTGCCGCAATTGAGTAAGCCTCATCCAGCGGTTCCACAGAAAGATAAATAATTCTGATGGTGTCTGAATACAGAGAGTAAATTCCCTGATCATCCAAAGTTCGAAGACGGTAATAAATAGTTGAGGGAAAGGGTGAGGGAATCAAATGAGTGAACGAGGTGGAATCGTGGTCAGGAATAAAAAGTGCTGGTGTCAGAAAATCGACATTCGTGGATTGTTCCAGAAGGTAGCTGTCAAAATTTGTATTTTCGACCGTCCAGGTGATTCGGATAGAATCACCAATTACTGAGGCACACTGCAGCGTGGGTACGGTCTGGGAATGTAAATGATGTGAAATGAGAGAAAGTATGAAAAGGAGGAGTATGAACCGGAATGGCGTTTTCATGGATCAGCTATTTCAGCTTGTATCATACAAAGATACACGGAATCATAACGACTTTACCGAATGAATATTGGATGTCGCTTCTGAAACTCAGCAGGGAACATATAATTCATTTGGTGAATCACAGGGTTATGGGGATTAATTCGTAATTTTGCTGCTTTAAGCGGATCAAGCAGGATATGTTGAATTAAG
Organism: Lentimicrobiaceae bacterium; assembly: GCA_017993235.1. GTDB lineage: Bacteria > Bacteroidota > Bacteroidia > Bacteroidales > JAGONC01 > JAGONC01. Next base: position 23,883 of record JAGONC010000026.1, on the reverse strand, counting down.
TAATGCATTATGGAACGAGACACAGCGGTATTTACCATCATTGAGAACGAGAAGCACAGGCAGTTAAGCGGAATTGAGCTGATTGCTTCGGAGAATTTTGTCAGCGACCAGGTGCTGGAAGCCATGGGCTCGGTCATGACCAACAAGTATGCGGAGGGCTATCCCCGGGCAAGGTATTACGGGGGTTGCCAGAACGTGGATGAGACCGAGCAGCTGGCCATTGACCGGCTGAAGGAGTTGTTTGGCGCTGAGTGGGTCAATGTACAGCCTCACTCCGGTGCCCAGGCCAACATGGCTGTATTCCTTGCCTGTCTGAATCCCGGAGACACCTTCATGGGACTTGACCTGTCGCACGGAGGGCATCTGTCGCATGGCTCCCCGGTCAACTCATCCGGAATTCTTTACAGGCCTGTTGCGTACGAAGTGAACCGTGAAACGGGGACGGTGGATTATGACCAGATGGAGGCAAACGCCTTACGGGAGAAGCCCAGGCTGATCATGGCCGGAGCTTCCGCCTACTCCCGCGACTGGGATTACAGGCGTATGCGCGAGATCGCCGACAAGGTCGGGGCCATCCTGGTCGCCGACATTGCCCATCCGGCTGGGTTGATTGCAAAAAAGCTATTGAATAATCCCCTGCAATACTGTCACATCGTTACTTCGACAACCCACAAGACTCTCCGGGGTCCAAGGGGTGGTATCATCATGATCGGAAGGGATTTTGACAATCCCTGGGGAAAAACAACCAAAAAGGGAGAGATCCGCAAGATGTCATCCCTGCTGGATTCTGCCGTATTCCCGGGCGTGCAGGGGGGACCGCTGGAACATGTCATTGCCTCTAAAGCGGTCGCCTTTGGTGAAGCGTTGACCCCGGCCTTTGACGAATACGCGAAACAGGTCAGGAAAAATGCGCTGGTCATGGCAAAAGCTTTCATGGATAAGGGATATCACGTCATTTCCGGCGGTACGGACAACCACCTGATGCTGATCGATCTTCGTACAAAGTTTCCGCAGATTACAGGCCGTATGGTGGAAAACACTCTGGTAAAAGCGGACATAACCGTGAATAAGAACATGGTTCCGTTTGATGACCGGACTCCGTTCCAGACATCGGGATTGCGGATCGGAACTCCAGCCATTACCACCCGGGGGCTCAGGGAAGAGCACATGCCCGTGATCGTGGAATATATCGACGATGTCATCTCTGATCTTGAGAACGAAGGAAAGATCCTGTCCGTCAGGGAAAAGGTGAACCGGATGATGTCGGAATTTCCGTTATTTGCCTACTGACCGTGATGACAAAATCACTGTATATCGTCAGGCATGCCAAGTCATCCTGGGATGAACCGGAACTTGCGGATGAGGAACGGCCACTCCTGGAAAAGGGCGTTCAGAAAACATATAAAGTGATTGATTATCTGAATGAACGCCAGGTAACGGTCGACCTTATTCTGTCCAGCCCGGCAGTCAGGGCCTATGAAACTGCCCGATTGATTGCGCAGGGTATTCGCTATCCGGTGGAAAATATTTCCCGCATACAGGATATTTACCATCTCGATACGCAACAGATGCTCAATAAACTCACGGGACTCTCCGATGAAATCCATTCTGTCATGATCGTGGGACACAATCCAGGTGTGACACAACTGGCCAGCCTTCTGCTCGGTAAGCAGCTTGACTGGTTACCGACATCTGCAGTTGTCGGAATCGAATTCTCCACGCATCAATGGCAGGAGATCGCCGGAGCCAGGCGGGCAGTACTTTTTATGATTCACCCCAGGATGTTGACATGATGAATCCTGCCGAAGATCGGATGATCAACCGGGAGATCAGCTGGCTGCATTTCAACGAACGCGTACTGCAGGAAGCGATCGATCGGAGTACCCCCCTGATCGAACGGATCAAGTTTTTAGGGATTTTTTCCAATAACCGGGACGAATTTTTCCGTGTGCGTGTAGGAACTTTGCGCAGGATGCTGACCATTCAGGACAATAATGTGAAGATCAGCCTTGATCCTGCCAGGATATTGCAGGAGATCGACGAGATCGTGAATGAGCAGGAAAAGATCTTTACCAGGGTGTACAGCGATATTGTAAAGGCTTTAGCCCGCGAAGACATCTACCTGATCGATGAAAGCCACCTTAATCCTGAACAGGGCAGTTTTGTCAGGAATTATTTCAATGAGAATATCCGTCCGCTTCTGCTGCCGATCATGATCAACAACATCAACATCAGCACTTCGCTGGTGGATAGTTCCCTGTACCTGCTGGTGGATATGAAGCGAAAGGATGAGACGATCGAGGAGAACCAGGCGCTGATACGGGTGCCCACCGATGTGCTGAGCCGGTTTCTTATCTTACCCCGCGAAGGGAACAAGGAATTCATCATCCTGCTGGACGACGTGATCCGGTACTGCCTTTCCGATATCTTTTCCATCTTTGGTTATGATACCTTCTTTGCCTATACCATCAAATTCACCCGTGATGCAGAGCTGGATATTGACAACGATATCTCAAAAAGCTTCCTGGAACTGCTGAGCGAGAGTGTAAAGCAACGAAAGAAAGGTTTTCCCGTTCGGTTTGTTTATGAGGATAAGCTGCCGCAGCGCCTGTTGAAGAAACTGATCAAGAAGCTGAAGATTTCAGAAAAGGATAACCTGCGAAGCGGTGGGAGGTATCATAATTTCAAGGACTTCATGTCGTTTCCGCGCGTGGGCCCCCCACATCTTTACTATCCCCCCACTCCTCCCTTACCCCATCCTGAACTGCCCCTGAATAAAAGTATATTCGGCATACTGCGTCAGAAGGATGTCATGTTGCATTTTCCTTACCAGTCGTTTCAATATATCATTGATCTGCTGCGGGAAGCATCCATTGATCCCAGAGTGGTTGCCATCAAAATGACTTTTTACCGCGTGGCCAAGAACTCCATCGTGATGAATGCATTGATCAATGCAGCCCGCAACAACAAGACCGTGACGGTATTCATGGAGCTGCAGGCGCGCTTTGATGAAGAGGCCAACATTTACTGGACGAACAGGCTCCAGGAAGAAGGTATCCGGGTGATCCCCACCATCCCTGGATTCAAGGTGCACGCCAAAATGATCCTGATCAAAAGGATCGAGGAGGGGAAAGAGATTGGCTATGCCCATGTTTCGACCGGTAATTATAATGAATCTACGGCAAAGGTCTATGCTGACGACAGTCTTTTGACCTCCAATCAGGAGATTGCAAAAGACGTGGACAATGTTTTCAGACTGATGGACAGCCGTTATAAACCACCGGATTTCAAGCATCTGATCGTCTCTCCCTTTGACACCCGAAAGGAATTCATTCGACTGATCAACAATGAGATAAAAAATATAAAACGGGGAAAGGACGCCTGGATCATCATCAAGCTGAACAGCCTGGTGGATGACAAACTGATCGACCGGTTGTACGCAGCCAGCCAGGCAGGTATACACATTAAGATCATTGTCAGGGGTATCTGTGTTTTGATACCCGGAATCCCGGGGATCAGTGAGAATATTGAAGCATTCAGCATTGTGGATAAATTTCTGGAGCATTCCAGGGTTTATATTTTCTGCAATGACAAAAAACCTCTTTTTTACATTGCATCATCTGACTGGATGCAACGCAACCTGGATCACAGGATTGAAGTCGCCTGTCCTGTTTTTGACAGGCATTTGCAGGAAGAGCTCATGAACATGATCCAGATCCAGATGAAAGACAATTGCAAGGCAAGGATCATCAGCGCCCATCATCCCAACCGTTACCGTAAGGATTCCACACGAAAGAAGATTCGTGCGCAGGTTGAAACCTACGAATATTTTAAAAGTTTAGTTCCGGATAAGGTCAGCAGTTTGCAATGAAAATGGTTTCATTTGAAGAAGCATATCATCGGGTTCTGAGTTCAGCTTACGAACCGGGTATTGAACATCTACCGTTGCAGGATGCACTACACCGGATCCTGGCTGAAGATGTGGTTTCGGACACCGACATACCTCCTTTTGATAAATCGGCAGTAGATGGTTTTGCCTGCCGGCGGGCTGATCTTGGAAGGGATCTTGAATGCATTGAAACCATACCTGCCGGTGTTGTTCCAAAATTGCCCATTCAACCGGGACAATGTTCAAGAATCATGACAGGATCCATTGTGCCGGAGGGAGCCGATATGGTGATGATGGTGGAGGATACTATGGTGACAGCCGGTGAAAGGATCAGGTTTATCAAAGAGAAATCGGCAGGCAATATTTGTTACCGTGCAGAGGATATTCACCAGGGGGATGTTGTTCTCCGTGCGGGATCCCTGATCCGTCCCCAGGAGATAGCCGTCATGGCATCGGTTGGATGGGTCAGCCCCGCTGTTTATCTGCAGCCCCGGGTAGGTGTCATCAGTACAGGCGATGAGCTCGTCGAACCCGATCATGTCCCCATGTTGTCGCAAATAAGAAACAGCAACGCATCCCAGTTGCTTTCACAGTTGAATGCACTGGGTATCCGGGGTACGTATTTTGGCATCGCCAGGGATGACAGGGAATCATTAAAGCGTATTCTTGAAAACGCTAAAAGAGCTTCGGATGTCGTTTTACTTACCGGAGGTGTTTCCATGGGAGCATTCGATCATGTGCCAGATGTGCTTACAGATTTGAACATTACATTGATATTCAAGTCTATAGCTATCCAACCCGGAAGGCCTACTGTTTTTGGGATGTCAGATGGACGGTATTTTTTCGGATTGCCGGGGAATCCCGTTTCATCATTTGTGATTTTTGAGCTGTTGATCAAACCGATGCTTTACAAGCTGATGGGACATACATTCAGCCCCCTGACTATTGGATTACCCATGGCGGAAGCCTTTGCGAGAAAGCGATCGGATCGCAAATCGTATCTTCCGGTGACGGTCAGGGACGGTCGCGTTCACCCTGTTGTCTATCATGGTTCTGCACACATTCATTCCTATATTTTTGCGGATGGGATCATGGCTTTGGAAACAGGACAAATCCGGATTCATGAGGGGGAAATCGTAAATGTACGACAGATTTAACAGGCCGATCCAGTATTTAAGGATATCGGTCACTGACAGGTGCAACCTCCGGTGCGTATACTGCATGCCGGAGGAGGGGGTTGTACCCCTGAAGCATAGTGATATTCTATCGTATGAGGAAATTTTAGAAGTTGTTGGAGTCGCAATCGAATCCGGGATCCAAAAAATACGTATAACAGGGGGTGAACCATTGGTGAGAAAGGGGGTAGTGTCGCTGGTCAGCAGAGTTTCATCGCTGAAGGGAATCCGTGATCTGTCGATGACGACCAATGGAATTCTACTGGAAGAATTTGCCCGGCCGTTAAAAGATGCTGGGTTGCACCGCATAAATATCAGCCTTGATACCCTGGATCCTGATCGCTACCGGCAACTGACCAGGGGGGGTGACATAACCCGGGTATTAAAAGGCATTATGGCTGCTTTGGAGGCAGGACTGAGACCGGTCAAGATCAACTGTGTGACCGGCCGTTCATCGGAGGAACCGGATGCCAGATCCGTCAGGGAGTTTGGAGATGAGATGGGCCTGGAGGTTCGGTATATCCGGCGCATGAATCTGGCCACGGGAGAGTATGGTGTCGTTGAAGGAGGAGAAGGAGGGAAATGCAATCTTTGCAATCGCCTCCGCCTTACTGCCAACGGTAAAATCCGTCCCTGCCTTTTCAATGACCTGGAATTTGATGTCAGGCAACTGGGCCCGGAGAAGGCATTGAAAATGGCGATCCTCGGAAAACCTGAGCACGGCACGTACAGTCTTTCGGGCAGATTTTACACCACCGGTGGATGACACTGGTATGGGAACGGGAGATTTTAAATCCATGTAATAACAAAACGATGGACGTTTTATCGCATACAGATCCTATAGGGAAAGCCAATATGGTGGATATTGGCGGTAAGACCGATCAGCTCCGTACTGCCAAGGCACAGGGCTTTATTCATTTGAAGGAATCAACGCTCAGGTTAATAAGGGAAAATTGCATCCAAAAGGGCGATGTCCTGACGGTAGCCGAAATAGCCGGGATTCAGGGAGCCAAAAGGACGAGTGAGTTGATCCCTTTGTGCCATCCGCTTCAGCTGACCAAAGTTGATGTCAAGGCCATTTTGGAGGTCAATGGAGTCCGGGTGGAGAGCGAGGTCAGGTGCATCGGCAAGACGGGAGTTGAGATGGAAGCACTCAATGCAGTCCAGGTTGCCCTGCTGACCATTTATGATATGTGCAAGGCAGTGGATAAAGAAATGGAGATCACCGGGATAAAGCTGGTGAAAAAAACGAAGACAGACATTCAATCATGATTCAGAAAATATAAGTGTAAATGCCTGCAAGAGAAATGTTTGAAGTGGTATCTGTAAATATCTCGGAAAAAAAAGGAACGGTAAAGGTACCCATGGATGAAATCTGTATTGGTTCGATGGGTGTGGAGGGCGATGCCCATGCAGGTGACTGGAACCGGCAGGTCAGCCTATTGGGTGAAGAAAGCATCGCAAAATTCCAAAAGATACTGGGCCGGGAGATCCTGCCTGGGGAATTTGCTGAGAACATCACTACCCATGGTAAAATCCTTTACGAAATGTCACCGCTGGATCGTTTAACCATCGGAGATGCTGAACTTGAGATCACCCAGATTGGAAAGGAGTGCCATGGCAAGAGCTGTGCCATATTCCAGGAGGTCGGAAATTGCGTGATGCCACAGGAAGGGATTTTTACACGGGTGATCAGGGAAGGGAAGGTGCATAAAGGAACGGCAATTGCCTACCTGCCCTATACCTATCAGGTTTGGGTAATTACCCTGAGTGACAGGGCAAGCAGAGGGGAATACGATGACCGAAGCGGGCCAAGGATCACCGTGCTTATGGAAGATTTTTTCCAAAGCAGTCACAAATCCTGTAGCATCACCCACAGGATCATACCTGACTGTGCCAGCACGCTTGGGGAGCTCCTCACCGAAGCAGAAGAAAAGCGTGTGGATATCCTCATTACCACCGGAGGAACAGGAATCGGACCCCGCGATATTACCCCGGATGTTATTATGCCCAGGCTGGACAGGCAATTACCCGGTATCATGGAGATGATACGCGTAAAATACGGTACGGATAAGCCCAATGCGCTGTTATCGAGAGGGGTTGCCGGGATCATCGGTGGTACGCTGGTCTTTACCCTGCCCGGCAGCGTAAGAGCAGTATCGGAATACATGGAGGAAATCATGAAAACCTTGCAGCATGCCATCTGGATGCTGCACGGACTCGATATTCACTGATCATTAAATTTTTGTACCTATGAACCGGGAGCAAGCGGTTTCTTTACTGCACACCTATATTAAAAATGACAGGTTGCTTAACCATTGTTATGCTTCTGAAGCGGTGATGAGAGCCCTGGCATCGCATTTTCATCAGGACCAGGAAAAATGGGGGCTGGCAGGGCTGCTACATGACCTGGATGTGGAGCTGGTCAATGCCGACCCTAAAGTCCACGGACTGGAAACGGGCAGGATCCTGGAGAAGTACGGCATTGATCCGGAGATCATCCATGTGATCCGAATGCACAATGAGGAAGCCACGGGGCTGGAACGGAGCACGCAGTTTGAACATGCACTCGCTGCAGGCGAGACGGTTACCGGACTGATCGTTGCTACCACCCTTGTTTACCCCGACAGAAAACTTGCCAGTGTAAAGCCCCAATCGGTCATAAAACGAATGAAGGAAAAAGCCTTTGCTGCATCCGTCCGGCGGGAAAGCATCATGGAATGTGAGAAGGCAGGTATTCCACTGGATGCGTTCATTGTTCTGGCGATCGGTGCCATGTCGGAAATCAGTGAGCAACTGGGTCTATAACCGGACCTGAATTCACTTAAATCACAACTTTATGTGGAAAAAAATTCTGAAAGTAATTAAAAATAAATACTTCATTGTCAGTGTGGCATTTCTGGTATGGCTGGTCTTCTTTGACCAGAACAACATTGTTTCCCAGTTCAGGCTTTCACGAAAACTCAGGGAGTTGCAGCAACAGAAGGAGTACTATGAACTGGAAATCCGTAACCATGAGAACGCAACGCATGAGTTGATGAGTGATACCGACAAGCTCGAGAAGTTTGCCCGGGAGAAATACCTGATGAAAAAAGACAATGAAGATCTGTATATTATCGGGGAGGAAGCGACCGATACCTTACCAGGTCAGTTGCAGGATACCCTGAAATGATTTCCTGCCTTCAGAGGGGATCTACATCCACAATGATATCCACCTGCTTGTAAATGTGCTGGGAAAGAAATTTACCGATGACTCCGGTGATTTTCTTTTTGTCGGCTGCAATGGCTGAGTTCCGTTCCAATTTGATCATAACCTGTTTGATGTATTTATTCCTGATCCTTGCAACCATGGGATATTCCGGCCCGAGTACCTGACCCGGGTACGTTTTTTTGAGAATATCGGCAAATTCACGTGCCACGGTGTTCAAAAACTGGAAATCCCGGTGACGGATCCGGAGCAGGATCAGTCTGTAGAAGGGAGGATAGTGGAATCGCTTTCGTTCGGCGAGCTGCAGGTCATACATGCCTTTGTAGTCATTTTCGACCACCTGTTGAATGATTGGGTGGGAGGGATTGTATGACTGAATGATCACCAGTCCCCGTTTATTTTTCCTTCCTGCGCGTCCGCTGACCTGCGACATGAGCTGGTAACTCCTTTCAAATGACCGGAAATCAGGAAAATTAAGCATGCTATCCGCATTCAGGATGGCCACCAGGCTTACATTTTCAAAATCAAGTCCCTTGGTGACCATTTGTGTCCCCACAAGGATATCGATCTTTCTGGTTTCAAAGTCGTTTATGATCTGGTGATAGGCATTTCTAGTTCGGGTTGTATCCAGGTCCATCCGGGCGATGGTTGCGCCAGGCAAAAGTACCGCCAGTTCCTCTTCGACTTTCTCTGTTCCGAATCCCCTCATCAGTAATTTGGTTTCATGGCAGTCAGGACATTTTTCGGGCACCGGGATTGAATAACCACAGTAGTGGCAGCGAAGCTGGTTGACCTGTTTATGATAGATCAGGGAAACGTCGCAATTCCTGCAGGAAGGGATCCAGTTGCAGATGTCACATTCGATCCGGAGAGAGAACCCACGGCGGTTCTGGAAGAGAATGATCTGTTCTTTCCTATCCAGCGCAAGCCGGATTTGCTGCAGGAGGGTTTCGGCGAAGATGGATTTCATTCGCTTCATCCTGTTTTCTTCTCGTATATTAACTAATTGTATTACAGGTAGTTGTAATCCACCATAGCGTTCGGTCAGCGTAACCATTCCATATTTTTCTGTTGAGCACAGGAAATACGTTTCCAGGGCAGGTGTGGCTGAACCGAGTATGGTTTTGGCATGGTGCAGGCGCGCAAGGTACAAAGCCGTATCACGGGCGTTATACCTCGGTGCCGGATCCTGTTGCTTGAAGGAGGTATCATGTTCTTCATCCACAATGATCAGCCCAAGGTTGGAAAAGGGAAGGAACAATGCTGAGCGGGCGCCAAGGATGATCTGATAAGAACCGGACGGGGACAGCTCCTTTCCCAGTACGTTATTCCAGATCTCGACGCGTTCAAAATCATTGTACCTGGAATGGTACACGCCGACCTTATTTCCGAAGAACCTTCTCAGGCGTTCAATGATCTGTGTGGTCAGTGCTATTTCGGGCAGCAGGTAAAGAACCTGTTTGCCGGCATCGATGTATTCCTGAATCAGTTTGATATAGATCTCCGTTTTCCCGCTGGAAGTCACTCCAAATAGCAGCACCGTGTCTTTTTCGATGAGTTGCTTTTTTATCGATGCAAATGCCTGTTCCTGATGACCGGTAAGCTGTACTCTCTCAGTAATGAGCTTACTATCATCGATTTGAAGACGGGATATCATTCTATCCTCAGTCTTGAATATTCCCTTCTTTTGGAGTGCGGCAAACTGGGCAGGTGTTGCATTGGCATTCTTTAAAAGGTCATTGCGTTTCACATCCAGATGGGGTATTTTGCCATAAGCAGAAAGCCGTATGTAGGTGATCAGGATCTCCAGTTGTTTATAGGCTCTTTTGTTGAGCTCATCGAATAATTGATTCAGTTTCTCATCCGAGGCATAATCCTCAGCCAGCGTCACGAAGGTATCTGTTTTGGGTTTATACTGTTGGACCAGCTCTTCCCTGACAAGCAGTACTTTTTTTTCAATAAGGTCCTTAATCACGGGCATTACCCTTGCATGCCCGAGGATCCGGGATACTTCCGTGACCGTAAGTTCTTCCCGGTTGACCAGTGCTTCAGCGACCAGGAATTCCCTATCGCTAAGCTGTATTTCCTGCTGTTTGAATTCAGGGTGCAGGATCAGCCTGGTCTCACTCTGTAATTTCAATCCAGAGGGGAGGGCTGCATTCATCACATCTCCGGGGAAGGCCATATAATAATCTGCTATCCAGTTCCACAGGTTTAGCTGAAGAAGATTCACCACAGGATAGGGATCCAGGACGTCAAGGATTGTCTTTGCTTCGAACTGCTGAGGTTCATTGGAATGGAGAGAGCTGATGATGGCGGTATAGATCTTTTTGTTGCCAAACTGCACAACGACACGTTGTCCGACGGCGACTTCATGATCGTGCGTTTCAGGTATTTTATAGGTAAAGGTACCTGCGACGGGCAAAGGGAGAATTACCTCTGCAAACAGGGGTGTGGAGCTCATTTCATCATTAATAGGATATGCATCCGGCGGGATCTATGGTTATAATGACAAAATCCTTGCTATTTCCAGATACGTGTGTTTAATGGATTTCTGACTTTTGATCGCCTTTTCAAAAGGAGTATAGGATATCTGGTTGTTAAGCATTCCGATCATAATATCCCTTTCCCCGTTCATCAGCGCGTTGACGGATTCGTAGCCCAGCTGGCTGGCCAGCACCCTATCGCAGGCGGAAGGAGATCCACCCCGCTGGATATGTCCCAGGATGGTCACCCGGGTATCGAATTCGTTGAATTTTTCTTCCACTTTTTTCGCTACCTCGTATGCTCCTCCCTGGTCATCACCTTCTGCAACGATAATGATACCGGATGTTTTATTCCTTTTCCAGTCGTATTTGAGCATCCGGATCAGGTTGTCGATGTTGGTTTTGGTTTCGGGTACAAGGATGTTATCAGCTCCGGATGCCAGACCGCTGCGCAGGGCAATAAAGCCTGCATCCCGGCCCATCACTTCAACAAAAAACAGTCGGTCGTGTGACTGGGCGGTATCCCTTATCTTATCCACCGCATTTACGACGGTATTCACGGCCGTATCATATCCAATCGTGAGATCGGTTCCAAAAAGGTCATTATCAATGGTACCCGGCAATCCAACGACAGGGTAGTCGAATTTATGGCCAAAGATATGTGCCCCGGTGAAGGTTCCATCGCCACCGATTACGACCAGTGCGTCGATGTGCTCTTCCTGCAGGTTGGCATAGGCCAGCTCCATGCCTTCTTCTGTCCTGAACTGGTCGCTGCGTGCTGTTTTCAGGATGGTTCCTCCCCGCTGGATGATGTTGGAAACGGAGTTCCTTTCCATCGGCTTGAATTGCTTTTTAATCAGCCCCTCGTATCCGTTGTAGATTCCTGCTACCTCAAGGCTGTTATACAGTCCTGTTCTCACGATCGCCCGGATGGCAGCATTCATGCCAGGTGCGTCACCGCCAGAGGTCAGGACTCCGATTTTATTCAATTTAATGAGTGCCATGATGTCACGTTAAGGTTGTTTATTTAATGCATCTTTTCTGCTACCTTCAAACACTTCAAAATTAACAAATTTACATTCAAGTGGGCCATTAAAGACGGTAAACTTACGCGATGGCTTCAATCCCAGGAATTTAATGGCTTGCTTATCGGATGCCAGCAGCCAGACGGTCCAGCCTGGATAGCGTTTTTTCAGGGTATCCCCGATCTGCTTGTATTGCAGCTGCAGGTTATCCACGGTTAATCGTTGTCCAAACGGCGGATTTGTGATCATCATTCCTGGTGTGGAAGGGGGATCTGCCTTATGGAAATCCTGCTGCAAAACGCTAATCATATTCTCAAAACCCGCATATGAGATGTTTTGTTTGGATATACTGACCATACGCGATGACAGATCAGCACCCCGTATATTATGCTGGGGAGCTGACGAATGCTTCAGGAAATCCGAGGATATTTTTTCCCATTTGTTTTCGTCAAAATCGGGCCAGTTGCAGAAAGCAAAGTTTTTTCTGAAGTGTCCCGGGGGTAGATTCGATGCCATCATGGCCGCTTCGATCAGCAGGGTTCCCGAACCGCACATAGGATCGAAAAAAGGAGTTGTGCCATCCCATTCCGACAGGCGGATCAATCCTGCTGCGAGTACTTCATTCAGGGGTGCCAGGCCGGTGGCAGTCCGGTAACCTCTTTTATGCAGTGAATCCCCCGAGCTGTCCACCAGCACCTGGCAGTTTTCGCCAGACAGGTGAATATGGATGCGTAAAAAGGGTGAGATCAGGTCAACCGAGGGCCTGCGGCCATATTTTGAGCGAAATCTGTCGACAATCGCATCCTTGGAAAGTTGTTCGGCAAACTGTGTGTGGGTGAAAACAGCATTATAGACCACCGCATGCACGGCAAGTGTCCTGTCAGGATTTATCCAGTCTTCCCAGTGCATATCATGCAGTTGATCATACAGGTCGCGTTGGTTTCTTACCGGGAAGGAAGCAATGAGCCGGAGAATGTGAAAGGCTGTCCTGCACCAAAAGTTGGCCCTGTAGACCAGTTCCCTGGTTCCGGTGAAGCTGACAGCCCGATTCAGCACCTGGATGTCTTCAGCTCCCAGATTGCGCAGTTCTTCAGCCAGCACTATTTCCAATCCCGAAATGGTTGTAGCGACCAGGGGTAGTTTAGGATTTTCCGATATTTTCATGACGTTCCTTGAGGGATCGGGCTTTCATAGGCCTGCCGGGTCAGATGCCCGCCTGTGCCAGAAAGGCTTCCATGTCGACAATAACCCTGACATGGGTACCTTTTCCAATCAATCCTTTCTCATCCGATGCACTGACTGCAAACGTCAGTGTTGCATCATGGATATCCGTCAGTATGCATTCGCAGGTTACCCATTTACCAGTAGGTGTCGGTCGAAAATGCCGGATGTCCACTTTTGAACCGACGGTCGTATATCCTTCTGGCAGATAATGCCGTACACTTTCCTGAGCTGTGTTTTCCATCAAAGCGATCATGGCTGGCGTGGCGAAGACTGGCACCAGACCTGAACCATAGGCTGCTGCAGTGTCCTTTTCAGAAACCAGTATCCTCTTTTTGCCCGTGAGGCCTTTGGGTATAGCGAACGGATTCATGAGAAATGAAATATTACCGTTTGCCTGATATCAGGATGCAGGCTCAGTGCCACTGGACAGGTTTTTGAAGCATTCATCAGGATCTTCTTTATTTTTTCGGTATAATGATGTGGTGGAAACGTTAATTCGACCACTATTTCGCTGATCCTGCGTGGATTAGCCGCCATTAACTTGGTTATTTCAACTGAGGTTCCGTCGATATTGAAATGATGAGTCTGGGCAGCAATGCCCATGATGGTCAGCATGCAGCTGCCAAGGGAGGTGGCCATAAGATCGGTGGGGGAGAAAGCTTCTCCTTTTCCCATATTATCTACAGGAGCATCGGTAAAGATCTGTTGTTGAGAACGGATATGAACCAGCCTGGTCCTGAGATTACCTTCGTAAATGATTTTAGATGTGATCATTGTTTTAACGATAGTCTGACTTCACGATACAAAAATAAAAAACCCCGGTGATAGGCCGGGGTTTTTTCATCGTTCATTCAATTACTTTTTTGGCGGAGTCTGGGATTTTGAGCAGCATCCTTTCTGAGCGGCGGGACAACCGGGTTTTGGTTCGCACCCTGCCGGTTTAGAAGTTCCGCAGTTGGCTGGATGAGCCTGTGTGGAACCTGTCTTTGCAGGAGCAGCACTCTGTGTCGCGGGTGTTGTTGTACTGCTTTCCGATTTTACTTTATCACCATCCTTGGCTTTGACGGGATCCTGATCCAATGCCACTTTTTCGATTTTGGTCTCATTGCTAACCACCTTGGTACTGGATTTGGCTTGTCCGAATGCGGTGGCACCCACAAAAGCTACCAGCGTTAATGCAATCATTAGTTTCTTCATACGGAATTTCATTTTATGGATTTATGATTACTACAAATTTCTGGCTACAAATATACAACAATAGAGGTATGGGTATGAGCCATCCGGACATGAATACTTGTTAAAGAATTGTTAATTAAACGTCAGGAGGCTGGATATGACTACTTTTGTATTGTGAAAAAGAAAGGTTTACAGCTCATTATCCTTTTTGCATCCCTATCTCTGGCAGGGATCATCCTTACCCAGCTATTCTGGATGAAGAATGTGTACAGGCTAAAGGAAGAGCAGCTCGACGGCAGGCTGGATGTTGCCCTGCGAAGTGTGGTGACCAACCTTATGGTCCAACGGAATGATCTGATGTTGACCCATGCAGCTCAGCAGGGTGCTTTCTGTTACCATGAACCGGTCACACTGATGGAGGTTTTGAATGTGGCTCTACTGGATTCCCTGATCAGATCGGAGTTATCCTGGCTGGAAACGCCACAGGATTATGTCTATGGGATTTTCCACCGGGTGGAGAAGGTGGTGCTCTATTCGCCGCAGCACGATTTCCAGGAGGAACTCATGAAATCCCCGGACGCTGTTTCGCTGGAATGTCTCTGCAAATCCGACCCATGTATGCTGGGAGTTTACCTTCCCGGTAAAAAGACAATGATCCTGCACCAGATCATGATCTGGCTGATCCTGTCGATTTTGTTTCTTCTTGTGCTTGCAGGCGCTATTTTTTTTTCCATAGCAGCCATATTCAAACAGAAGCGGCTTTCCCAGATGCAGACGGACTTTGTAAACAATATGACCCACGAATTCAAAACACCCATTGCAACCCTATCCCTGGCCAGCGAAATGTTATTGAAGCCACCTGTCTATGCTTCTCCTGAAAAAACAAAACGATATGCTTCCATCATATATGATGAAAATTTACGTTTAAAGCATCAGGTAGAGCAAGTGCTGAACGTGGCAGCCCTGGATAAGGGTGAATATGGCCTGAAGTACCGAAAACTGGATGTACACAGGGTATTGGAAGAGGTTATGTCCAACTTCAGCCTGATCATGAAGGAACGGAATGGTAAATTCAGAACCTGCCTGCATGCAAAAGCACATTTAGTATATGCTGACCGTGCTCATTTGATGAATATCATCAATAATCTGGTGGATAATGCGATCAAATATTCCCCGGAAGCACCGGATGTGACTATCACCACAACCAATAAGGACAGGGGGATCGTTATTTCGGTAGCGGATAAGGGCATTGGGATCAGTCTTGAAAATCAGCATAACATCTTTCGGAGATTTTACCGTGTACCCACAGGAAACATTCATAACATCAAGGGTTTTGGATTGGGATTGTTTTATGCCAAATCCATGGTTGAAGCCCATGGAGGTACGATTGGTGTTGTCAGTGAACTGAACAAGGGAAGCCGGTTCGACCTTTTTTTCCCTTTCCATCATGAGCTTAATTCCGATGAAGATGAAGAACAAGAAACCAAGGATACAGATATTACTGGTTGAGGATGATCCGAACCTTCGCACAGTGCTTAAGGATTATCTTGACATGCTCGGTTACGGGGTTTATATGGCCATTGATGGGGAAGATGGCTACCGAAGTTACCTGGAAAAGAAACCGGATCTGTGCATTCTGGATGTGATGATGCCCAAAAAGGATGGATTTACGCTTTCCAGGGATATTCGCCAGGTGGACAAGATGGTTCCGATCATTTTTCTCACTGCCAAGGGACTTAAAGAGGACCGGATCGAAGGATTTAAAACAGGATGCGATGATTACATTACAAAACCCTTCAGCAGTGAGGAGTTAAGTTTAAGGATTGAAGCAGTTTTAAGGCGGTGTGCCCTGCAGAAGGAAAACGGTGTGAAACCTGAGGAGGAAATATTTCATTTGGGCCGTTTTACATTCGACCCTGCGAACATGGTCCTGCAAATAGGTGACAATCAGCGGATCCTGACCCGAAAGGAAACTTCTTTGTTACGTATGCTCTGTATTCATAAAAATTCTCTTCTCAAAAGAGAAGATGCTCTTTTAAGTGTCTGGGGAAATGATGATTATTTTATCGGCCGGAGCATGGATGTCTTCATTGCCAAGTTGAGGAAATACCTGAAAGAGGATCCTTCCATCTCTATCCAGAATGTTCATGGAACCGGATTCAAGCTACAGGTATAGGAGCCGGGGGATTAGGAATATATTGTCACTGGCGGATGTCATTTCTTGGGAATGAATTCATATCTTTGATCTTTTTGGTAAAGTCAAATCCCATAGTCTCCTATGTTCCGGATTTTTATCAACCATCAATGGCAGGAGGCCAAACGTTCGCCTGTGTGGCAGAAGAATGTTGCCATCAATCTGTTTATTGGATTTCTCTTCTTACTGATGGCCTTCTATCTTCTGATGGTCGGCCTGCTGATTGATCGAATCCTTGCTGACCTTTATCCTGGCCGGAATACCGCTGAAGTCTTCAATGGCTTCCTGCTCCTCTACTTCCTTGCCGACATTGTAATCCGCTTTTATTTGCAGCCTGTATCTGTCTTTCATATCGATTCCTACCTTCACCTGCCCATTCCCAAACGAACAATCGTTCACTATGTAGAGATGAAAACGGTCCTGAGCATTTTCAATATCATCCCTTTTCTTGTGGTCGTACCTTTCGCCTTCATTGTCATTGCCAGACAATATTCACCGCTGGATGCCTGGATATATCTTGGTGCCATCTTTCTTCTGGTCATGACCAATAACTTTTTTGCAACCTATTTAAAAAGACAATTGTCGTCCCGGCCAAAGATCGTGGCGCTTGCCGGACTCATTGTCATCGGACTGATCCTGTTCAATTATTTCGATCTTTTATCGATTTCGGGATTCTCGTCCCGTATTTTCGGTTACCTGCTCATCCACCCCTGGTTGATTTGTGTACCTGCCCTGTTGCTTGTACTGGTTTACACCCTACATTATTTTTTTCTGAAAAAAAGGCTTTATTCGGAAGAGATTGAAACCAGAAAAAAACAAAAGCTGGATTCCCTTTCAGAAATCCGCTACCTGAAGGGGTTGGGGATAACAGGGGAGATCATTGCCCTTGAAATGAAACTCATGTGGAGGAATAAGCGGCCAAAGACCACGATTCTTCTGTTCCCGCTATTCATCCTGTATGGTCTGTTCTTTTATCCCCAGGAGATCAACATGACCCAGGGAACAGGTATGCTGATTTTTGTCGGTGTTTTCATGACCGGCGGGATGATGCTGAATTACCTGAATTATGCCTTTGGATGGGAAAGCCATTATTTTGACGCTCTGCTTACCAGCAGGATTGATATGGATCGCTATCTCCGCGTAAAATTCATTAATTCATTGATAATAAGTACTTTATGTTTTATCGTCACTATACCCTATGTGCTTTTTGGGTGGAAGATACTTTTGATCAATTTTGTGACGTACGTATACAATATCGGATTTCTATCGTTCGTACTGCTGTATATGGCCACGTTCAACAGAAAGCGGATTGATCTCAGCCGTGGTTCAGCATTTAATTATCAGGGGATCGGTGCTTCCAACTGGTTAGCCATGATACCTGCTTTTTTATTTCCTCCCCTTGTCTACTGGCCGTTTCATGCGATGGGACTCCCATATGCCGGTTTCATCATCATTGGTGTCATCGGGTTACTTGGATTGTCGTTCAGCAGGATCCTGCTTCAGATCATCAGGAATCACTTTGAAAAGCGAAGGTATATCATGGCGGAGGGATTCAGGGTGAAGTGAAAGGAGGGATGATGTTTGTTAGGGATGGAGGTCATTTATGATCATTTATAGTTATTCATAGTTATTTATAGTTATTCAATTGTTGTAGAATGAATTACAATAAAATATCAGGAAATGATTGTTGTTAGGGAACTGACAAAAAACTACAGCGGGGAGAAGGTATTAGATATCCCCTCCCTTACGATTGCCAGAGGAGAAAGTTTCGGGATCGTCGGAAACAATGGAGCAGGGAAGACGACTTTTTTCAGGCTGGTGCTGGATCTTATCCGGGCGACATCCGGTTCCGTATTTTCAAATGATTTACCGGTTGCGCGTAATGAAATCTGGAAACACTATACAGGATCATACCTTGATGAGGGATTTCTGATTGATTTTCTGACTCCGGAAGAGTATTTTCAGTTCATATCCCGTATCAATGGTCTTTCACAGGGAGACATCACGGAATTTTATGATCGTTTCCATGATTTTTTCAATGATGAGATCCTGGGGAAGAAAAAACTGATCCGCGACCTTTCCAAGGGCAATCAGAAAAAGGTCGGAATAGCGGCAGCCCTGATGAAAGAGCCGCAGGTACTGGTGCTGGACGAACCCTTTAATAGTCTGGATCCCACAACGCAGATCCGGCTGAAACTGCTCCTCAATGATCTGCAGGCGAAGGGGGAGATCACCATGCTCATCTCCAGCCACGACCTCAAACATATTACCGAAGTGTGCGACAGGATCGTAATTCTGGATAAGGGACTGATCGTCAAGGATATTTACAGAAGCGAAAATACGTTGAAGGAAGTGGAAGACTATTTTTACACACAGATTTACCGTCAAAGCGCTTCATGAGGTTTTTTACCCCTTTCTTCTTACTGATTTTCAGCCTGGCGGTTTATGTTCCGCAGGCGCAACCCTATCGGGTGGAGGGGAAAGTCGTTGATGCTGAAAAAAAGGAACCGCTTGCCTTTGTCAATATTATAATCAACGAAGGGAAACATGGAGGGGTGACGGATATTGACGGTAAGTTTTCCCTTTCCTATCCTGACCCCATCCGATCACTTACCTTCAGCTACATGGGGTATAAAACTCAGGTTTACCAGGTCAGTGCAAAAACAACGGGATTGCTGATCAGGTTACAGCCTTTCTGGATCGAGCTCAGTGAGGTCGAGATAAAACCCGGAGTAAACCCTGCCCACCGTATCATTTCCAATGCAATAGCCTCAAGGGATTTAAACGACCCGGAAAAACTACCCTCCTTTTCGTACACATCCTATGATAAAATGTATTTTACGGTGCAAAGTGATTCATTGTACCTTACCGACACCCTGAGTAGCGACACATCGGAAAGTGAACTCAGGAAATTTCTTGAAGATAAATATTTCTTTCTGATGGAAACCGTATCTGAACGTAAATTTCTATACCCGGATCATCATCAGGAACGTGTGATTGCCTCAAGGATATCGGGATTGAAAGATCCCATTGTTGTATTTCTGCTATCACAGTTACAGTCAACCTCGTTTTACGATGATGTGATCAGGATTACTGATAAGAATTACATCAATCCCATCAGCAGGGGCAGTCTGCGCAATTACCTTTTTGTTTTGCAGGATACACTGTTTCATCCGCAAAGCCTTGATACCACGTTTGTCATTTATTACAGGCCATTGATGAATACCTATTTTGACGGTCTGGAAGGTCTGTTGTACATCAATACCTATCGGTGGGCTGTCGAAAATGTTGTTGCCGGACCCTACCGGCATGAAGGTGGATTAAGCGTTAAAATTCAGCAAAAATATGAACTGGTCGACGGGCAGCATTGGTTCCCGGTGCAGCTTAACACCGACCTGGTTCTTCATAATGTTGAGGTTTCGACGGATTCGTCGGCTTATCCGCTTGTGGGGATTGGCAAGAGCTATCTTAAAGACATCCGGATCAATGCAGGTTTAGATAAGAAAGAATTCAGTAACATTGAGATCGAAGTACTGCCGGATGCATATACCAGGGCGGATCAATTACTTGCAATCCATCGGATTGACAACCTTAGCCGGCGGGAGGCCAACACCTATTCTTATATCGACAGCATTGGCCGGGAGTATAATTTTGATGAACTGGCCAAAGGCTTTGAAACCCTGATGACGGGTAAGATCCCCTGGAAATGGATTGACCTTGATATGCGTAAATTTATTCGGTACAATGATTATGAGGGCATTTACCTTGGTGTTGGTGCCGAAACCAATCAGAAAGTATCCCGGCTGTTCTCCGTGGGAGGTTTTGTGGGCTATGGATTCAGGGATAAGCATATAAAATTCGGAACGGATCTGTCGTTATATCCTTACAGGGAAGCTGAAATAGAAGTGAACCTGAGCTATCAGAATGATGTCAGTGAACCCGGCGGTACCCACTATTTCGATGACTTTCAGAAGTTCAGCTACGAGAATTACAGGGAACCTCTGCTCATGCGAATGGACCGCATTGAAAAATTTGCCGGTTCCTTCGGATTCCGATCCCTTTCCTATCTGAAAACCTTCATTTCCTTCAGCAGAACCTATAAAGAACCTGGATACGATTATTACTTTGGAAAGCCGGGGGAGGAAGTGACCCTGCTGTCCAATGCTTTTACCTTCACCGAAGGTGCGGTCAGTATCCGGTACGCCTACAAGGAAAAGTTTCTTAAAAATGTCCGGACTAAAGTATCTCTTGGTACCCCCTGGCCCATCGTCTGGTTTACCTATACCAGGGGATTTCAGGGAACACTGGGAGGAGATTACAGCTTTAACCGGTATGATCTTAAGATCCAGAAATCATTCTTCATTAAGTACCTGGGAGAGACAAACTTTATGCTCAAAGCCGGGTACATTGACGCCGCACTTCCCTGTACGAATTTGTACAACGGTAATGGAAGCTATCATACCTTCACCATTTTTGCACCCCACAGTTTTGCCACCATGGGGTTGAACGAGTTTGTGATCGACCGTTATGTGGCATTTTACCTCACCCATAATTTTGGGAAACTGCTGTTCAGGACCAGGGGGTTTGAACCAGAACTGGAGCTCACCACCAATATTGGTTTTGGTTCGTTAAAACACACCGAATACCATCATCATATTACCATAAAAACGATGGAGCAAGGTTTTTTTGAATCAGGTCTGAACATCAATAAATTATTGAACCTCAGCAATTTAATTTCCATGGGACTGGGAGTACATTACCGGTATGGACCTTACCACCTTGCGAAGGAGATGAATAATTTCGCTTTTAAATTCACCATGATTCTTCCCTTGCTGAGCAATTCCAATTAAGTAATTATTTTTCTACCTTTACGGCATGAACCGTATATTCAATCTGGTCGTTACACTTCTCGGGGTTGCGATTGTCGTTTTTCTTTTCTGGCGATTTTCAGAGATCGTTGCCTTCATACTGATCTCAGCCGTTCTCTCTTTCATCGGCCATCCCCTGGTTCGGTTGCTGGATCGGATTTCTTTCGGGCATATAAAAATGCCGCATGTTCTGAGCACGGCACTCACCTTATTAACCCTTATCCTGATCATCATTACTTTTTTCTATCTTTTTATACCCCTGGTCATTAAGCAATTGGATGTACTTGCCAGCATTGACTACCAGCAACTACAGCTAAGTCTTGAAAAGCCGCTGTCGAGGATACAGGACCTGATGGTCCGGTTAAAGATCATTTCACCGGATGAAAATGTGGTTTCTCTGGTCGTCAGCCAGTTTCAGTCCGTGTTCAGCTTTAAATCCATGAGTCATGTGTTTTCCAACATCATGAGCCTGACAGGCACGGTGATGATTGGCGTATTCTCGATCATATTCATGACGTTTTTCTTTTTAAAGGATGACCATTTGTTTTTTGACGGGATCATGCTGCTAGTCCCTTCAAAGTACAAGGAAAAGACATCCAAATCACTGACCTCCATTCGCGAACTGCTATCCCGTTATTTTATCGGGCTTGTGATTGAGATGATCTTCATGATTTCCATGCTAAGTCTGGTCCTGACGATTTTCGGGATCAGGAATGCTTTTTTGATTGCTTTCCTGGGAGGACTCCTGAACGTCATTCCTTACCTGGGTCCGTTCATTGCAGGATTGCTGGGCGTGCTGATCGCAGTCTCAACCAGCGTGAATCTTGGGGATTACAGTGTTATGCTTACGATTGCCATCAAAGTGGTGGGAACTTTTGTCGTCATCAAAGGCATCGATGATATGGTGCTTCAGCCCTGGATCTATTCCAGAAGTGTACGGGCGCATCCGCTGGAGATTTTCATCGTGATCCTGTTGGCAGGCAGCCTGGCGGGAGTCATTGGCATGATACTGGCCATTCCCGGTTATACCGTTTTACGAATTATTGCCAAACAATTCCTCAGTCATTTTGAGGTGGTTCAGAATCTGACCAAAGGAATCTGATCCGTTCAGGACGTCACACGGTCATGATTTCTTTTTCTTTGATCTCAATGATCTTATCGATTTTTTGGATGTATTTATTGGTCATATCCTGGACTTCCTCTTCCAATTTATCGATCTCATCTTCGGAGGTTCCTTCATTTTTCAGCTTTTTAGCTTCTTCGTTGGCGTCCCGTCGGATATTCCGTACGGATACCTTTGCTTTTTCCGCTTCGATCCTGACCTGTTTTGCCAGATCCCTGCGGCGTTCCTCAGTCAGGGCAGGAACGATGATGCGGAGGACCTCGCCATTGTTGATCGGATTGAAGCCTAGGTTTGCGGCAAGGATAGCTTTCTCGATGATGTTCAGTATGCTTTTATCCCAGGGTTGTACGATGATCTGCTTGGGATCCGGCGTGGTGATGTTGGAAACCTGGTTCAGGGGTGTAATGGTACCATAATATTCTATTTTTACTCCTTCCAGCATATCCGGTGTTGCCTTGCCGGCCCTGATCTTGTGCAGTTCGCGGTCCAGGTGCGTGAGCGTCATCTGCATAGCTTCCCCGGCTTCTTCGAGACAAAGGATGCAATCGTCGTTCATGGCTTAAGGTTATTGGGATGAATGCAAAAATAGGAAATTTTTTATATATTGACCAGGGTACCCACGTTTTCGCCCATCAGGACCCTGAGCAGGTTACCCGGAACATTGAAATTAAAAACGATCAGGGGCAGGTGATTGTCCTTGCAGAGTGTAAAAGCAGTAAGATCCATGATTTTCAGCCCTTTCTGCAAAGCTTCGTCAAAGGTGATGACCGTGTACTTCGTTGCATCGGGATTTTT
This sequence comes from Lentimicrobiaceae bacterium, assembly GCA_017993235.1. Taxonomy (GTDB): domain Bacteria; phylum Bacteroidota; class Bacteroidia; order Bacteroidales; family JAGONC01; genus JAGONC01. The sequence goes on along the minus strand of JAGONC010000026.1, from coordinate 720 downwards.
TTCCGGATCGGCGGAATAGATGCCCTCCACACGCGTACCCTTCAGGATCACGTCAGCGCCGATCTCAAGGGCCCGCAAAACCGCTGCCGAATCCGTAGTAAAAAATGGATTGCCCGTGCCCCCTGCAAGAATCACAACCTGGCCGTTTTCCAGTGCCTGGATGGCACGGCGGCTGGTGATCTTTTCTGCCACAGACTCAATTTTGAGGGCAGAAAAGACGCAGGCCCTGATGTGGATATCTTCAAGGGCTTCCTGCAGTGCGAGGCTATTGATGAGGGTGGCCAGCATCCCCATATAATCGCCCTGTACGCGGTGAATGCCCTGGCCTGTTCCTTTTAGCCCCCTGAAGATATTGCCTCCGCCAATAACAATGGCAACCTGTACTCCTTTTTCCGCGACGGATTTAATTTCCCGGGCAAAAAGACCCAGCCGTTCACTGTCAATAATTTCAGACTGATTCCCCTGCAGCGATTCACCGCTGAGTTTAAGTAATATGCGTCTGTATTTCATAACGTAGAGGGATTAGGTATCGTTGTTTACCTGCCGTGGCAATGTTTATATTTTTTACCGCTTCCACAGGGGCAGGGATCGTTCCTGCCGACTTTTTTCTCCACTTTGACCGGCATCGGCCGTTGTTTTTGCTGTGTATCCGCATGGGATTGTGAAAGCAGGTCGGTCCTTTCTTCCTTCAGGTTCCTCAGGTTCCCTCTTCCCCGTATC
>JAGONC010000054.1 GCA_017993235.1 Lentimicrobiaceae bacterium | reverse complement strand
GTGATTGAATCTTAAGCCGCCAGACACTACCTCCATTCGGCATTTCCTCCCACAGGCCGGCACGATCGCAGGTTACGTTCACCGGCAGGGTCTTTCCAATGCGGTAGGGTCCCGGACTGTTTTGCAGGTTGTCATCAACCGTTGCCATCACTTCCTGTGAGAGAGGTTCCAGTGTGATCACGGGGATTTCATCAGACAAACCCTCTGCTGAAAAACTAACCGGTACTCCTTCCCGGCTGATCTGCGCCTGAAGAAAAGAAAAAAGGATGATCAGAACGGATACCAAACAAATCCTCATTTGTTTAAAAACCAATTTACTCATAAAATAATTTTATTTTTAAAAACAGGTGCAAAGATAAACACTTTCAGCTCTTCTTTTGCTTGTTGGGATCTTCCAATCCATAATGTTTTATCCTTTCCTCGCGGCGGAGCAAAAATCCAAGGATGATGGCCAGCGCCCCAAGACTGGCAAAGACCAGCATGGGTACCGTATAATCATACGTATCAGGAATACCGGCTTTAATATTTTCTGCCACACCTGGATTTACGGCTTCCAGTAGATATCCGATCAGCCATGGAATAAGGAGAAGGCCGATGTTTTGTATCCAGAACACCAGAGCATAGGCGGAGCCTAAATATTTCTCTTCGACAATTTTGGGAACTGAAGGCCACATGGAAGCTGGCACCAGTGAGAAGGCGATACCCAGTACAATGATGGCGACAATGGCAATGAACGTGTTGATCGGTACGATGGCAAAGGTAAGGTGGGCCAGGGTCAGAAGCGCCGCCCCAAAGATCATCATGGTCGCTCCCTTACCTTTATTATCGAGATAAGTACCAATGATCGGGGTCAGGATGATGGTTCCGACAGGGAGCAGTCCTGAAATCATACCTCCGACTTCAGGTGAGACGCCAAGTTTGTTCTGCATCATATTGACTGCATATTTCAGGAAGGGAAATACCCCAGAATAGAAAAGGACACAGAGTAATGCAATGAGTAAAAATCCCCGGTTGGTGATGATCTTTTTCAGGTCACTGACATGAAATTCTTCTGTTGGATTAGCCACAGGGCCTGTCTGGCCGGTCTGCCGGTCGAGTCTGGTATCCAAGAACGTATAGGTAAGAAAAGTTAAAAAGCCGATGGTCACCAGCGCTATCCCTACGTATACCGGATTCATGACGTTTCCCTGCGGAATACCCTCCACTACCTTCACACCGGCCATACTGGCTGAGAAAAAGAAAGCGACGGAGGCTCCCAGCCGGGCTGTTGCCAATTGCATGCCCATGGCAAAGGCAAGCTCTTTTCCCTTGAACCATTTCACAACCGTTCGGGAGGTGGTGATTCCGGCCATTTCAACACCGATGCCGAAAATTCCATAACCCAGTGCTGCCAGTTTGGCTGTCGCTGGCATGGCGGTCCAGAAGGAATTGAAAAAATCAAATCCGAAGCCACCATTCCGAAAGTACGAAGTCAGCGCGTACATTTTAATCAGCCCCCCGACCAGCATCACCACCGTGGCCAGCAGGCCGGTGAATCGTATGCCCATTTTGTCCAGGATGATCCCTGAAATGATCAGAAAACCCAGCACATTCAACAGATATTCGGAGCCGGAGAACAAACCGTAATTTCGGGGGGACCATCCATAATCTACCTCCAGTAAGGATTGCAATGGGGCGATCATATCCACGAAATAGTACGCCGCCAGCATTGTTATCGAAACGAGTGCCAGTGCTGACCACCGTGCGGCAGGGGAATCGCTCAGCAGTTGTTTAATTTTCTCAGTCATGGTTTTTGATTTTAGTCACTTTTTCAAATTGAATCTGCAAACCTAAACAATTATATTCAATGTTTGGGTGCCGGAACCCCCGTTCATTTGAAAAAAATGGCATACGAATTTTCCATCTCCAGCGTTTGATTTATGATGAAAATTTACTATTTTTACAATAAATAATCACGTAACACTTCTTTTATGATCATCGTAACCGGTGCAGCTGGTTTTATCGGAAGTTGTATGGTCAACAAGCTGAACAACAAAGGGCATAAAGAGCTTGTGCTTGTTGACGATTTTTCAAAATCGCTGAAAAATAAGAACATCAACCATAAAACATTTCTGAAGCAAGTTCATCGTGACCAGTTTAAAGAATGGCTAAAGGATTACCGTAAGGAAGTCCAGTTCATCATTCATCTGGGTGCAAGGACAGACACGACAGAATTCGACAGAAGAATCTTTGATGAACTTAACCTGAATTATTCAAAATCCATCTGGAATCTGAGCAGTGAATTTCAGATTCCACTTATCTATGCTTCGTCAGCTGCCACTTACGGAATGGGTGAGCTGGGGTATGATGACAATCATGAAATCATTGATAAACTCAAACCCCTGAATCCTTACGGAGAATCGAAGAATGAATTTGACAGGTGGGTGATCCGGCAGCAAGATCAACCTCCCTTCTGGGCAGGTCTGAAATTCTTTAATGTATATGGGCCCAATGAATATCACAAAGGTAGAATGGCCTCGGTGATCTTTCACTCGTTCAACCAGATCATGGCTACCGGGCAATCCCGCCTGTTCCGGTCGAACCATCCGGACTATGAGGATGGAAAGCAACTGCGGGATTTCATTTACATTAAGGATGTCATCAACGTGATCTATTATATGATGAACAGGCGCCCTGCTTCGGGCATCTATAACCTGGGAACAGGAAAGGCACGAACATTCCGGGATCTGGCCGGGGCAGTATTCCGCGCGATGAACAAGGAAGAAAAGATCGAATTTATACCCATACCTGAGGATATCAGTCAGCGGTATCAGAATTTCACCGAAGCAAAAATGGAAAAGCTGAGGCAGGCCGGCTATGATATTGGCTTTTATACCCTGGAAGAAGGGATTGATGAGTACGTCAAGGGCTACCTGACCGAGAACCGGTATTTCTGAGGAGAGTCGGACCTGCGGTCAAAATCCAGGATTTAGAATCCAAATTCCAAAATCCAAAATCCAAACAAATTCCAATATACAAATCTCAAACCTGCCTACTGCCTACTGCCTCCCCGCCCAGGGTACGATCAAGCTCCACCAGCACCTGGCGTATCTTTTTCAGCGAATGGGATACCTGCGCAAGGGGAAGGATCTCATCTCGGTTCAGGCTTAACTGCCTGCGTGCTCCTTCGAGGGTGTATCCACGTTCCTTGACCAGGTGATAGATAATCTGAAGATTTTCCATGTCTTCCCGGGTAAACATCCGATTACCCTTTTTGTTCTTTTTGGGTTTAAGGATATCAAATTCCTTTTCCCAGAAACGGATCAGCGACGGATTCACTCCGAACATTGCGGCAACCTCGCTGATGGAATAATAAATTTTATCGACTGTATGTGATTTGTAAGGCATGGCAACAACCTGACGGCATTAATCCATGCTCTGGCTCGCCCGCGAGGAAAGTTCAATGATATGTTCAAAATCGGCCGGTGACAGGTCATTAAAGAAATAATAGATCGGATTGACCGGCTGGCCGTTTTTATGCACCTCATAATGAAGATGAGGTGCAGAGGATTTCCCCGTATTGCCAACATAGCCGATGACCTGTCCTCTCTTGACTTCCTGGCCAGGTCTCACGGCAAACCGCGAAAGATGTGAATATTGTGTCTGGTAACTGTAGCCGTGGTCAATCAGAATCGTATTCCCGTAACCTCTGCTGGAATTATTCACTTCGATTACCCTTCCGTTGCCGGTGGCATATATTTCTGTTCCGATTGAAGCTGAGAAATCCACACCATAATGAAATTTTTTCACTTTATAAAAGGGGTCGGTCCGTATGCCAAAATAAGAGCCGATACGCCGGAGATCCAGGTTATGTATGGGTTGTATGGCAGGAAGGGCAGCCAGCATCTTCTCCTTATTTTTTGCCATATCAAACACCTGGTCAAAAGAAACTGATTGAACATATAGCTGCCGTGTAATCTCATCAAGTTTTTTGGCCGAGTTGATCATCAAGTCAGAATTCTTGTATCCTGTCAGCTGCTCATAACGCTGTGCACCGCCGTAACCAGCTTTCCGGATCCCGGCGGGAATGGGTTCAGATTCGAAGATTACCCGGTAAATATTATCGTCCCGTTCCTGCAGATCTTTCAGCACTCCGGCCACCATATCCATCCGGTCATTCAGCACCTGATACTGCAGAGAATACTGTTCCAGCTCCCTCTTCAACATTTTTTCCTTCGGTGAGTCAAAAATGGAATAGGCAACCGACATAACAGCCACAGAAAAGACCAATCCTGTAGCCAACACGGTGAGAAAACGTTTGATGCGATCTCTGAAAGTTCTTTTGAACTTCTTTATCTGGAGGGAGTTTAAATCAATAAGAAATTGATTTTTTGCCATAAACGCGCTTTGACCGATTCAATCCGGAATTTGGTTAATTTGGCTTTCTGAAGGGCAAAATTAAGTAAAAAAACTAATTTTGCAACACTTTATTTCTTGATAACTTATTAACAATTTATCTTTCGGGTATGAAGGCAGCCAGTGTCCGGAAAAAATTCCTGAACTTCTTTGAGTCCAAAGGCCACCAGATCGTCCCATCGGCCCCGATGGTCATCAAGGATGATCCAACCCTTATGTTCACCAATGCCGGGATGAACCAGTTCAAGGATATCTTCCTGGGCAACATCCAGTGTAAATATGCACGTGTTGCCAATACCCAGAAATGCCTGCGCGTATCCGGAAAGCACAATGATCTGGAAGAAGTCGGGCACGACACGTATCATCACACGATGTTCGAAATGATGGGTAACTGGTCATTTGGGGATTATTTCAAAAAAGAAGCCATTGCATGGGCATGGGAGTTACTGACAGAGGTCTATGGCATCGACAAGAGCAGGCTGTACGTATCTGTTTTTACAGGAGATAAGGAAGAGGGTCTTCCGGAGGACAGGGAAGCCTATCACTACTGGCAGCAGATCGTCTCCGACGATCGGATCATCTTTGGAACGAAGAAGGATAATTTCTGGGAAATGGGAGAATCCGGTCCTTGCGGGCCATGCTCGGAGATCCATGTGGATCTGCGCTGTGAAGCAGACAGGGATGCCGTACCGGGAAATATCCTCGTCAATAAAGGTAATCCGTTGGTCATTGAGATCTGGAACCTTGTTTTTATCGAATTTAACCGGACAGCCTCCGGTACGCTGGTTAACCTTCCACAAAAGCATGTGGATACGGGTATGGGGTTTGAAAGATTATGCATGGTTTTGCAAAACAAAACCTCCAATTACGATACAGATGTTTTTCAACCCATCATCCAGGAGATCTGTCGTATCACAAAAATTCCCATTGGCCATTCGGCCAGCACGGACACCGCCATCCGGGTCGTGGCCGACCACCTCAGGGCCGTTGCCTTTGCCATAGCTGACGGACAGCTTCCCTCAAACAAGGATGCAGGCTATGTGATCCGGCGTATCCTGCGCAGAGCCGTCAGGTACGGATTTACATTTCTTGATCAGAAAGAACCTTTTATCCATGAACTGGTGCCGGTACTGGTATCTGAACTGGGAAATGTTTTTCCGGAAATCAAAAAGCAACAGGATCACATCATGAAGGTGGTTGCTGAGGAAGAGACCGCTTTTCTGAGAACGCTCTCCATGGGAATAAAACGATTCGATCAATATATGCAGCTCAATCCGGAAAATCCTGTCATCGATGGCAAATTTGCCTTTGAGCTTTTCGATACCTATGGATTTCCCATCGATCTTACCTGGCTGATGGCGAAAGAGAGGGAAAAAAGAGTGGATATGGAAGGTTTTGAGAAAAACCTGGTGCAACAGAAAGACCGCTCGCGTCAGGCTACCCAGATGGATGCCGATGACTGGGTGGTGCTTGACCCGGAAACCCGCGGGCAATTCATCGGATATGATCTGACGGAAACAGCAGTCAGAATTGTCAGGTACAGAAAAGTCAAAGCAAAAGGTTCGGTCAGTTTTCAACTTGTTCTCGACCCGACCCCATTTTATGCAGAAAGCGGAGGCCAGGTAGGCGATACGGGATTCCTGATCCATGATGGTGAACGTATCGAAATCATGGATACGCTGAAGGAGGGCAACCTGATCCTCCACGTTACCGACCGGTTACCGAATGACCCATCAGCCACTTTCAGGGCAACGGTCGACACGGATAAGCGAAGGCAGACCGCCTGCAACCATTCCGCCACCCACCTGTTGCATAACGCCTTGCGAAGGGTTCTGGGAGAACACGTTGAACAAAAAGGCTCTTATGTGGGACCTGAATACCTGCGCTTCGACTTCAGCCATTTCCTAAAAATGAGTGATTCGGAACTGGCACAGACAGAATCAATCGTCAACCAGAAAATCAGGGAAAATCTTTTCCTCTGTGAAGAGCGGCAGGTTCCGATGGAAGAAGCGTTGAAAATGGGGGCCCTGGCATTTTTTGGAGAAAAATACGCAGAACAGGTACGGGTGATCCGGTTTGGGGAATCCATTGAGCTTTGCGGAGGAACTCATGTCCATGCAACAGGACAGATTGGTGTGTTCAAGATCATTTCGGAAGAGGCCACCGCAGCCGGCATCCGGAGAATTGTAGCCGTATCCGGGGAGAAAGCCTTCCACTACATGAACGACCATATTGTCGTGGTCAAAGAACTCAAACAGCTGCTGAAAAACACCCAGGATGTGGTCAAGGCAGTTCAGAACCTGCTGGAAACCAACATGGGGCTCCAGAAAAAACTGGAGGAGATCCAGCAGGAAAAAATCCAGCAACTGGAGGAGTCACTGATCCTCCATGCTGAAAAGATCGGTGAAATCAGCTTCATTGGAGCAGAGGTGGACCTGGATCCGGAAGGTGTCCGCGATCTTGCTTACCGGTTGAAAAATAAAGTCAGCAACCTCTTCCTCATACTGGGTGCCAGTACCGGTGACAAGGCACACCTCACCGTGATGATATCAGAAGAACTGGTAAGGAAACAGAATTATCATGCAGGTACCCTGATCAGGGAACTGGCCAGGGAGATCCAGGGAGGGGGCGGAGGCCAACCCCATTTTGCAACAGCAGGTGGCCGGCGGAAGGAGGGTTTGCCGGCAGCCATCCGGAAAGCCAGAACACTGTTATGATCCCAGCATACCTGTTACCAGTGATTTACCCTTGAATTTTAACCCAGGAGCTGAAACTTTTTCCTCAGTGGATTGTTTAATAGAGTAATCACTTCATTAAACAAGCCCGTTGAAATGACAAAATGTACCTACCTGATCAAAGACCTGGAGAAACTTACGGGAATCAAAGCCCACACGATCCGGATCTGGGAAAAGCGATATGCAGTTGTTAAACCCAGAAGGACCTCCACCAACATCCGTTACTATTGCAACGAAGATCTCAAGCGCCTGATCAACATCTCTGCCCTGATCAAACAGGGTTTTAAAATTTCGCAGCTGGCAGAACTCGGGGATGAAGAGCTGAGCGAAAAGACCATGAATGCCTTTGGCCATTCGGGTGAGGAAGAGAGCCACATCGACGACCTGGTCATCGCAATGGTTGACCTGGACGAGCCCCGCTTTGAAAAAACCATCCACCTGGCCATCCTCAGCATGGGATTCGAGCGTACGGTCTTGAATATGATCTACCCGTTCCTGGAACGGATCGGTATCCTCTGGCTCACGGGCAGCATCAATCCCGCACAGGAGCACTTTGTCACCAACCTGTTGCGGCAAAAGCTTCTGGTTGCCATCGACAGCCTCTTGGTAAAACACGGTAAAGATTCCAAAAGGTTCATTCTTTTTCTTCCGGAAAATGAACTGCACGAGCTGGGATTATTATTTTACAGTTACCTGGTAAGAAAAACAGGACATAAGATCATCTACCTGGGGCAGTCCGTACCCTATAACGACCTGCTGGATGTGGCCCGCATCAAGGAACCGGACGCACTGGTCACCTCCCTGGTGACCGCTATGAACCTCCCCGAAGCCGATGATTATGTCAGACGGCTGGCATCCGACTTCCCTTCCAGGACCATCTACCTCACCGGCAGCCAGGCATTCCAGCTCACCCCTCCCCTGCCTCAAAACGTAATCCCTGTCAAGGATCCGCTCCACTTCAAATCCCTAATCGTACACCCATAACCCACTCCTCCCCAGTACCTTTGTGTCTTTGTGCCTTTGTGCCTTTGTGCCTTACCCCGTACTGTGTAATGTTTTTCTATTTATATTAAACCCAACATATAAAAGATGAATCGTTCAAATTAATCTAAATATCAGATATTTAACATTTTTAACAAATTTTTAAGATTTTTTTTGTAATGGATGTTGAATTGTGTTCAATTATTGTTTAATTTTGCTGCATAATTATTAAACAATAAATCCAATTGACATACCATGAGTCAGATTGAATTCAATGATCGACTTCTGGGTTTGAAAGATAACCTGGATTACTTTGCCAGCCTGTTGACTCCCAATAAGGAAGATGCCCGGGATCTGGTACAGGATACCTACGTCAAGGCACTCACCCACCGTGAACAGTTCCAATCCGGCACGAACCTGAAAGCATGGGCTTACACCATTATGAAAAATACATTCATCAACAATTACCGCCGGAATGTCAGATCCACCACCCTGGTGGATACGATGGAAGACCTCTACTACTTGAACAGCTCGGTGATTGATGAAGAAACCGCCGAGGGCAGAATGAGTGTAAACTACATCCTCCAGCGCATTGAACAGCTGGAGGAAATCCATCGCCGGCCCTTTGAAATGCATACCGACGGTTTCAAGTACAAAGAGATCGCCGAGGCACTGGATCTTTCCATCGGCACGGTGAAAAGCCGTATCTTCTTCACGCGCCGGAAACTCATGGAACAACTCAGGGAATACGAATACAGCAATTAAGCCGAGGTCCGGTTGAGGTTGAAAATAGCAAAAACCATCACTGCCGCACTGATCCACTGGACCGGTGAAAGCGTATTGCCATTGAAAATATAGTCAAACAAAATTGCTGAAAAAGGAAAGAAAAGCTCGCAGATACTGGCAACGATCGCTTTGACCCGGGTAAGGCCGAAATAATATAAAAAAATAGCCCCTGATCCGGTGGTAAATGCAATGATCAGGAAAATGACCCAGTTCATGGGCGTAGTGATGCTGAACTGACTAAACTGACCGCTGGCTGCAACATAGATCAGCATGATCAGGGCTGTGATCCCGTACCGGAAGAAAGTTGCAGTCCTGAAATCAAACTTTAACAGGATTTTCTTGCTCAAAACGGTTGAACTTCCAAAAGAAGCTGCAGCCAGAAGCGAGAAAAGGGCAGCGGATACGGTTGCTGATCCGGTTGAGAAATCAGGCAGCCTCCATCCAAAGGTTAAAAAATATCCGGCCAGTATGGCCAGTAAGGCCCATTGTAAAAAATTCCTGCGGATAGCTTCCTTCAACAGCAGCGCCGACAACGAAATGGCAAAAACAGGCTGTAGTTTCTGAAGCAGCACGATGATGGTCAGATCCTGGAAATTCACCAGAAACAACGCTTTAACAATGGCCATTGTCCCAATGACTCCTCCTGTCAGTGCTACCAGTAAGAAATATACCCCATCACCAGGAGTGAACCGCGAAAGCTCACGGTACTGCCTGAACATAAACAGGTTCATGATCCCGAAAGGGATCAGGTGGAGGATGAATACCACATATCCGATGTTCAGGTCGTACAGCCGGGGAGTCAGTACGATCCCGTCCAATCCCCACAGAATGGCGGCAATGCTTACAGCAGCAGCTCCGATAAAAGCTGAACGGTGTTTTCCCATAAACGAATTCCTGAAACAGAAATGATCACATCCGGTAGTGATCAGGATTCAATTGCGTCAAAATTAATCGTTTTTTTGATTCATCACATCCCGGAATTCTTTCTTCAGATGGGTCAGTGCTTTTTCAACAGAGAACTCCTTTGCGTTCATCATGTCATCAAACATTGCAGAAGCCAGTTCATGGGATGGTGAATCAGGTTCTATCCGTGCGCTCACCGTATTGATCAGCATGATCAGTTCCTCCTTTGCATTTTTGATCCGTTGCCAAGCTTCATCTGAAAGATAAAGCTGCTGGGTGAGGTTGTGATCAAATTCTTCCCTGATCGTCCGTAAAAGCACCGATTGCAGCTGCCCTGCATTCATCTCCGGTTGGGAGACCCGTAAAATAAGGTTTGCAGGAGCAATCCGTTCAAGAAAAAGAAGCATTCGCTCGTAGGCCTGCAAACGCAGCGTGATGATCGCCTTGTCCATCTCCTCCTTCTCCCTGGATTCTCGTTTCCTTTGGTCATTTTCCAGAAAGGAACGTACCAGGAAATAGGCTGTGATCATCACCACCAGGGAAGGAAGAATGTACTTACTGATGTCAAGAAAGGTTTCCATGGTTTGGTTGTTATTATTTGTGCACCAAAGATAAACATTCCGAAAGATTATTTTTTCTACCTTTGTTCACGCGCTAACAATAGTACCAGATCCATAAACTGAATTATGATGATACGATTATCAGACAGGGTGAACCGGTTAGCAGAATCTGAGACCCTGGCAATGACAAAACGTTGCAGAGAGCTGGCCTCGCAGGGCCATCAGGTGATCAACCTGAGTATAGGAGAGCCTGATTTTTATACACCGGATAGCATCAAACAGGCCGCAAAAGAAGCGATTGACCTGAATTATACTTTTTACTCCCCCGTACCGGGATATAAGGATTTGCGGGAAGCCATCTCCCTGAAGTTCAAAAGGGACAACGACCTGGAATATTCCCCGGAGCAGATCGTGGTATCCTCCGGCGCAAAGCATTCCATCGCCAATGCCGTGCTTTGTCTGGTTAATCCGGGAGATGAGGTCCTGCTCCCCACTCCCTACTGGGTCAGTTACCGCGAGCTGGTAAAGCTGGCGGAAGGCACCCCTGTTTACATTCCGGCCCTGATTGAAAATGATTTTAAGGTTACTCCCCGGCAGATCGAGCATGTCATCACTGA